>JASUSO010000014.1 GCA_030446015.1 Methanobacteriota archaeon | reverse complement strand
GATCTACAACTGGCTGACCGAGTTCGACTCCTTTTCCTCCTACACCTTCCTGCCGGTGGAGGTCTCGGAGGTGATCGATGCAAAACTGAAGAGCTACGCCCTCGCAAACCTCCTCCCGCTCGGCGTGCTCGTGCTCGCGGCGGCGACCTCCGGCGGGGCGGGGACATTCATCCCGGCACTTGCCGCGTTCGCCTCGGTCTCGGCCTACACCCTCGCGGTGACGGTCTACCTCACGGGGCTCCACCCGAACGTGATGCTCTACTCGGCCGGAGTCTTCCTCCGCTACCTGCTCGCGATAAGCCCGGCGCTCCTGCTCCTCATCTTCGCGTCAATCCTCGACCCCCTGTATGCGTTCGGAAGCCTCCTCCTTATCCTGCCGGCGGCGCTCCTCCTTGCCCGCGGGCGGACGAGGTGGCAGGCGTGGGAGATGCCGGGATACTGACGCAGGCGAATTTTTTGGGGGTGGAAAGAGGATCTCGCGTGAGTTAGCGGTTGAGGAACAGCGGCGAGATCCCATCTCGTGCGAATTTCGCCGTGCTGCGCGAGCGACAGGATACGGCAGGGATGATACCCGGCAACCCGGCTCCCGGCCCATGAAGGGTATCTCACTTTCACCCCCCGCACGGCGCGGCTTTTAAACCCCTGCGGGCGACTCCGGGGGTATGCTAGAGAGAGCAGGCTACCTCCAGAACTGCAGGTGCGCCGCCGCCGACGAGTGGGGGCGGCCCTGCCGGATCGTCGAGATCGTCCTCGACGGCAGGCGGTTCGGGGCCAGGGTCGGCGAGCTCCAGCAGGCGCTCGGCGGCCGGCGCCCTGCCCGGATCGGGCTGCTCCGCGACGACTGGGGCCCGGTCCTCGGGGATACGGTCGGCCGCGCGGAGCGGTCGCGGACGGGCAAAGCGGTCGTCTTCAGGCTCGTCACCGGCGAGCGCTACACAGTGCCGGTCGCGGCGCTCCGGGCCGTCCTTGCCCGAACCGCCGCGTTTGCTCCCGTCTCGGCGATCATCCCCGCCGGCATACCGGCCGCCCGGCAGCAGGCTCTCGTCACCGGGTAGGCGATGCCCCACAGGTCGCGCAGAAGGTGATCAACCACAGACATTTGTCCTGATTATGGTGAGCAGTAACCAGGGAAGGTGCTTGATGTTTTTTGGGGGGAGCACAACAAATACTTTCAACCCGCGTACCTAAACCCTAATATTGCACGTATCACCTGGGGTTTATTGGAGATGATAAATAAAAGTCAACGAGCGATTCTTTACCTAATTGCTCGTTATGAAAAGATTTCAAAGATGAAATTGGTCAAACTTATGTTCTTGATCTCACAAGAGCGAAGCCTATACAATTTTATTCCATACAAATACGGTCCCTTTTCGTTCCAACTATACAGAGATCTGTCTAATCTCGAAAAATCGGGTTGCGTTTCAATAACAGGCGAAAACGTTCAGATCGTCGATAAGGTATTTCCAAAACCGGATTTCTTTTTGCAGGAGATTATCTCTTCATATGCTCAAAAATTTCAGGATTCCACGGATATGGATATCATCGACTATGTCTATGGCCATTTCCCGGAATATACAATATTCAGTAAATTGAAGCCCAAAATGGAGCAAGTCTCCGAAGAGAAGGGCATTACAACAATAGGGTACGAAGGAAGAGACATCGATCAGTTTTTCCAGACACTGATCGCTAACCACATTACCTTACTTGTAGATGTGAGGAGAAATGCATTTAGCAGAAAGTATGGTTACTCAAAAGAGGCATTATCAAGGAATTTACAGAATTTTTGTATCAAGTACGTTCATATCCCCGAACTTGGAATAGAATCAAGTCGAAGACAGAACATTACCCAAAATGGGTATCAGGAGTTGTTTAAACAATATTCTTCCGAACTGGAATATAAAGGCGACCTGATCGAAAAAATAAAGGCTTTAGGGAGTAAAGAAAAAATTGCCCTGATGTGCTTTGAAAAAAACGCCAGTCACTGCCATAGAGGAGTCATTGCAGACCGATTACGCAAGGAGGGGTGGGAGATTGCTGACTTGTGAGCTGGGAGAAAAAACGTGTCTGGGTTATAGTAAAAACCTACCCTGAATACAGTCGAAGATCTCGAGGTGAGGTCGCCTGTACAGCCGGGATTACTGAAGAAGGAAATTGGATCCGGTTGTATCCTATTTCAACGAGACATTATATCGGAGACAATAAGATTCGTAAGTTTGATCTTGTGGAGGTCACTTGTCAGAAAGCAGAATCCGAAAAACTCGGGAGAAAAGAGAGTTATAAAGTTAAAGAGGGTTCAGATATAACTATTATAGATCGCAGTTTGAGTGGCGCTCCCAACAGCAAAATTTGGGATAAACGCAACAAGTTAATTCTCGATAAAGTCGATCCTTCTTTAAGTCACTTAGATCAAAAACACAAGGAGGACAAGACCTCACTTGGATTGATTAAACCTAAGGAAGTTCTAAAATTTTATAACCGGCAGGAACTTGAAATCTACACAGGTCCGAAAGAATACCGGCAAGGAATAGATGGATCTAAAACCCCCGTAATCCAGAAAATTCCATACCCGTTTGCATATCGTTTTAAATGCTCCGATGGTTGTTTAACCTGCTCGAACGGCTCCCACGATATTTTATGTGAAGATTGGGAGTTGTTAGAGGCGTATCGTAGATGGGGCCAAGAGTATGGGGACACCCAGATCCTATGGGAAAAGTTATACGACAAATTTTACACATGGATGCTAAATGAGAGAGATCTTTATTTTGTCGTTGGTATGCATTCGCTTCAGCCCACGTGGTTAATTATAGGACTATATTATCCTCCGAAAAAAGGCTCTCCTCCAAAGAATGTCGAACCAGAACACCAGAACCAAACACTGGATAAATGGTTTTAGATTGACCTACCTTACTCCTGGGTGCGCGGATGCTCGCATACAGCAACCATTTTTGATTCTTACCCATCAACAACCAGCACAATCATGATCGAAGTTGTTCCAAAACGCTGTTACCGGGAGGGGGACACCCCTTCGCACCTGACGGTGCTCAAGCTCCCTCCGGTCGCCCCTCCCCGGACCCTCCCCCGCGTGGCGATAAACGATGCGTGCCCGAAGGGCAGGCAGAGTTTGAGCACCGCTAGGTGCGATATCCAATGGAAAGCCGTTTCACCCTTCCGCCCAGGAAATGATTCAAATGGTAGATACCTGGGAAGTAAGGGCTCCGATCAGAGTATACTGAAGGTTCGGAGATCTTTTTGAGACGACCTCATCCATTCTTCAGGGGATCTCACGAAGCTGCCAAATTCGCTCCCATCTTAACAACCATCACCGGAGGTGGCTCGATCTTACAGGGGCAGGCTCTCGTCACCGGGTGACCCCCGCCTCGCGGATCGCCGCCTCCCCGGCGTCGCGGAACGCCCGCCCGACGTTGCCCGGGCCGAGGAGAACGCCCCCGAAGATCCGCGAGACCACCAGCGCGTGGCTCGCAAGGCCGTGCCTGTGGAGGAGGTCGAGGAGGACCCTCCCCGGCCGGCCGACCTCGCCGTCGTTCTTGAACTCCTCGCGTGAGCCGCACCGGAAGGCGGCGCAGTGGTGGGCGGCCTTCCGGTAGGCCTCCCGGTGGCCGGCAAGAACCGCCGCGACGTCGTCCAGCCTCTCGATCCGGTAGAGATGAGCGTAGAACCGCGACCGCCGGATCTCGATCACGGCGGTGCCGAGGGGCTCCGCGGTCACGCCGCCACCCGCCTCCCCGCGTACTCCTCCCAGTGCGCCATAAGAAAGCCCCGGATCCCCCGGCCGGGTTTGTAGGGCGGGTAGATCTTGCGGTAGGCCTCCTCGGCGTCGGCGAACCGCTCCCCCGGCAGGGCGTCGGTGTAGGCCGCGAGGTAGAGGAGCCCGATCGCCGCCGACCGGGAGACGCCGAACCCGCAGTGGACCAGCACCTGCCGCCCCTCCGAGAGGCATCGGTGGATGAAGGCGAGCGCGGCGTCGATCGCCTCTTTCGGGACGTCACCGGGGTCCCTCGCATCGACCAGGTTGAGCATCAGCCGGTTCCCCCGCCGGGCGACCAGGTGCTCGGGGTGGTCCGGCGGCACCGTCCCGACAGGCGAGTAGGTGACCGCCAGGCAGTGGTAGGGGCTCCGGCAGGCGTGCACCACGCACCAGGTCTCGTGCGCCTCCACCGTGACCTCGTAGTCCTCCTGCGTCCCGATGTAGAGGTTTGGATATATCTCGATCATCGTCCTGCCTCCAGCACGTACGCCGCCGCCCCGAGGAGCGGCGCCTGTCCTGCAAGGCTCGATACGACAAGCCGGGGGAGGGGGAGGTAGCGGTCGATGAACGGCTCCATATGCCGGATCACGATATCCCCGTAGTACCGGGCGAGCGGGCCGTCGAGGACGATCATCTCGGGATTGTAGGCGACGGTGACCGCCGAGACCCCGCGGCCGTTCACCTCCCCGAGCGCCTCCATGAAGGCAAGGGCGGCCGGGTCCTCTGCCCGCGCCGCCTCGAAGATCGCCCGGGTGGAGGAGGGGTCGAAGGCCACGTCCCGGACGCCGGCCGCCTCCCGCCACGCCGCGAAGAACCGGGGGATGTTCTTTGCAGAGGCGTAGGCTTCCCAGTGGCCGGCAAACCCGCACCCGCAGACGAGGTTGTAGCGGGTATCGACGGGGACGTGCCCGATCTCCCCCGCGTTTCCGTTCATCCCGAGAAGGAGGCAGCCGTTCACCACCGCACCGCCGCCGATCCCGGTCGAGAGGGTGATGTAGACGACGTTATCGGAGCCGCGGGCGGCGCCCGCCCACCGTTCGCCGAGGACGCCTGCCCGGGCGTCGTTGATGAGCCTGACCGGCAGCCCGAACCGCTCCCGGAGCGGCTCGACGATCTCCACGACCGGGAACGCGATGTTCGGCGAGTCGACGACCCAGCCCCGGCCGGGGTCTATCGGGCCGGCCGACGCGACCCCGATGGCCGCGGCCTCCTTCCCTTCCGGCAGCGCGAGGAGGGCTTCCACCCGGGCGGCGATCGCGGCGGTGATCACCTCCCCTGACGGCCCGGCAGTCGGCGTCGGGACGGCGTCGTGGGCGAGTATGGTCGCGTCCGGGCCGATCAGGGCGGCGCGGAGGTTGGTTCCGCCGAGGTCGACGGCAATCACGGTCGTCATAGGGGTCACTCCTCAGGGCAGCAGGTGCTCTCCTTCTCGGGTTGCGCGAACCACCGGGATAAACCTTGCTTTCGCCCTCGACGGCCTATCCGGGGGTGGGGGCGCAGCCCGGGTCAGATATCCTCCCCCACCATCATACAGGGATACTTCTCCCGGGGGTACCTGCCCTCGATCGACTCGCGGATGAACCGCCCCCTTGATTCGGCCGCGAGGAGGGCGTCGTAGACCTCTTTTGGAACCCCGGCGTAACGGTAGGCGTCGGCGCTCTCGCAGATGACGAGGAGCGCCTTCGTCGTCGGGTCGTAGCCGACCGACCGTACGGCGCCGGGACGTCCGGATGACTCCTGGGACATACCGGCGGGTTGTGGCGGGCGAAGATGATAGCGGTTGCGGCGGGTCTCACCGGACCTTCTCGAAGGGGTAGCGCAGCCGGATGAAATCGCCGAAATACCGGCCCTTTGACCGTGCTGCGAGCATTCCTTCGTAGACGTCGGGCGGCACCCCAACGTAGTGGTAGACCCCTCCGCTGTGGAACTCGACCTCTAAAACCTCGTCTTCCGGGTCGTAGCCGACCGACCTTATGTTGGTGGACTCGACGGTCTGGCGCTGCATGGGCGGGAGTAACGGGGGTCGTGGGGATAAGGGTTGCGGGGGGGCATGAGCCCGGGCGTGGAGACGGCTTCGGCCCGTCCTCCCTGTACCTCCGCTAGGCTCATAACCTCAAAGACCCACTCTTCATCAGATCCACATGGTGCGAAGAGACGTAACCACGGAAGAAGCAAAGGCGATGGGCGAGCAGCTCGGCATCACCTGGGAGGAGTTCGACGTCGATCAGTTCCGGCGGGGCATGGTCGTGGAACTCGAGCACGGCCTCCACGACCCGGAGACGAACGTCACCGACGACGACCTCTTCCTGACAGCAAAGATAGCGCTCGCCCATCTCCGCGAGTTCCCGGACTACTACGACCGGCTCGAGGAGATGGAGGAGGAAGCGGAGGCGTACTGGGCGGAGAGAAAAACGCAGGCGCCACGGGCACAATAAAGCCTGGTGCTCGTTATCAGCGGAGCGATGCGCAACAACTATTGCCTGCCCGCTGAAACGATAAACCATGGATCGGAGTTCGAGGACCGAATGGATCCGGATACGGCAGCGGCGGGTCATCGACGGAAGGGAGTATTACGCCGACCGGCTCTACGAGACCCAGCAGGCCGCAAAGACCTACGCCCAACAACTGGAACGCCGGGGAGCGGACGTACTCGTCCTCGGGACCGCCACCGAGGGCGGGCACCGGGGCTACGCCGTCTTTGTCGAGAGATAGGGTTTCTGGGCCAATGAGTGAACCCGCGGGTTCACCCCTCGCGGGTCGCCGGGACCGTCCGCCGCTCCCGCCACTCGTCGCTCAGAATCCCCCAGATCTCGACGTCCTCAAAGACTCCCCATTTCCTCACGTGCTCCCGCAGGTGCGCCTCGTGCACCATCCCGCACTTCTCCATCACCCGGCCCGAGGCAGGGTTGCGGGAGAAGTGCGTGGCGTAGACCCGGTGCAGCCCGAGGACCGAGAACCCGTACTCGATCAACGCACGGGCGGCCTCGGTGGCATACCCTCTGCCCCAGCAGGACCGCGCAACCCAGAACCCGAGCTCCGCCCGCTCGTGAGTGCGGTCGATCTCTACGAGCCCGACCGCGCCGACGAGGCCCGGCTCGCCGCGGCGGGTGACGGCGTAGACGATCTGAACTCCCTGCTCAAATGCGGGCGCGTGGGTGGCGATCCAGGCCTCCGCCGCCCCGTCAGGGTACGGATAGGGTATATCGAGGGCGCGTGAGGCGATCTCGTAGTCGCCGGCGATCCGTTGCACCTCCGGGGCATCTGCGAGGGTGAACGGCCGCAGGAGCAGGCGGGCGGTCTCAAGGACGGGCTGTCCGGTCATACGGGCACCTCCGACAACGCCGGAGAGGCATACATCCCGGCAGGGCTGACCTGCCCATTAAGGATCCCCCAGATCTCGACGTCCTCATAGACGCCCCATTTCTTGATGTGCCCGCGGAGCCGGCCTTCGTGCACCATCCCGCACTTCTCCATCACCCGGCCCGAAGCAGGGTTGCGGGTGAAGTGCATCGCGTGGATCCGGTGCAGCCCGAGGACCGAGAACCCGTACTCGATCAACGCACGGACGGCCTCGGTGGCATACCCCTGGCCCCAGCAGGACTTCGCGATCCAGAACCCGAGCTCGCCGCGGGCGTGATCGGTCTCGATCCGGAGGCGGGCACCGCCGATGAGAGTCCCGTCACGGGCAAGGGTGACGGCGAAGGCCGCGGCATCGCCGTCGCTGAGGGAGGCGATCCAGATCTCGGCGAGCCCGTCCGGATACGGATAGGGGAGCAGGGTCGTCGCGGAGACGGCGTAGTCCCCACAGAGCTGCTGCACCGCACGGGCGTCAGCGAGGGTATACGGCCGCAGGAGCAGGCGGTCGGTTGCAAGGACGGGCTGCTGATCCATGGACATACCTCCATCGCCCCGATCGGATATAAGTCCTGCCGCGCCGCGCCCCTGCCTTCCGGGAGGAGGAGAGACAGCAGGTCCCGTCCTGCCGCTCCCGGGACCCCGCGAATCCTGCCGTGTTTATATCTTGGGACTCCGTTTGCCGATTTTATCCGGAGTTTCCGATATTTCAGGCAGCGAGAAGTCCCGGTTTCCGCTAACCGTCTCTAATAGCCTTCGTATTTGCAAACCAGCAACCTTTATTAATTTTTGTTCTGTATTCCATCATGCATGATCAAAGTCGCGATCAACGGGTTCGGCACCATCGGCAAACGGGTCGCCGATGCGGTCGCCGCACAGCCCGATATGGAAGTGATCGGGGTCTCTAAGACGAGCGTCTCCGCCGAGGCGTACATCGCAAAAGAGCGCGGGTACCCCCTCTACATCGCCGACCTCTCAAAGAAGTCGGCGTTCGAGAAGGCCGGGCTCGAGGTCGCCGGCGACGTCGAGGCGATGCTCAAAGCCGCCGATATCGTCGTGGACGCCACCCCCGGTGGCGTCGGCGAGAAGAACCGGCCGATCTATGAGAAACTGGGGAAGAAGGCGATCTTTCAGGGCGGCGAGGAGCACGAGGTCGCCGGGTTCTCCTTCAACGCTCACGCAAACTATAAGGAGGCTCTCGGAAAGCAGTTCGCCCGGGTCGTCTCGTGCAACACCACCGGGCTCGTCCGGCTCATCCACGCCCTGGACCAGGCCTTCGGCGTCGAGCGGGTCCGGGCGGTGATGGTCCGGCGGGCGGCGGACCCCGACGACGTGAAGAGAGGCCCGGTGGACGCGATCGTCCTCAACCCGGCGACGATCCCGAGCCACCACGGCCCCGATGTCAATACCGTCCTCCCGCAGATCAAGATCGTCACCCTCGCGATGATTGTCCCGACGACATTCATGCACATGCACTCGATCCAGATGGACTTGAAGAAGGAGACCACCCGCGAGGAGGTGCTGAAGGTCTTTGAGAACCACAGCCGGATCGGGCTCGTCCGCAAGGCCACCGGGATCAAGAGCAACGCCCAGCTCCGGGAGTATACCCAGGACCTCGGCCGGCCGCGGACGGACCTCTGGGAGAACGGGGTCTTCGAGGAGTCGGTCTCGGTCTTAAACGGCAAGGAGTTCTACTGCTTCCAGGCGATCCACCAGGAGGCCGACGTCGTCCCCGAGAACATCGACTGCATCCGCGCCCTGATGGGAACGGTGAAGGATCCCGAAGAATCCATCCGGATGACCAACGAAGCCCTCGGTCTCGTCGCGATCGGGTGAAGAGAGAGCAGGGGAGGAAGAAGGATTAACTCCCCGGCAGACCCACTATTTTTAATGGATCCGTACGAACTGGCGACCCGGAATACCGTAGAGGTCGTCACCGACGAGGAACTGCGTGCGCTCATCGACCGTCCGGTCAAGCGGGTCTACACCGGCTACGAGCCGAGCGGCGAGATCCACCTCGGCCACATGGTGACGGTGAACAAACTGATGGACCTGCAGCAGGCAGGGTTTGAGGTGACGGTGCTCATCGCCGACCTCCACGCGTTCTTGAACCGCAAGGGGACGATGGAAGAGATCCGGGAGACGGCCGAGTACAACCGCCTCTGCTTCGAGGGGCTCGGCCTCGTCGGCGCAAAATACGTCCTCGGCTCGGACGTCCAGCTCACGCCGGAGTACGAGCTTGCCGTCCTCAAGCTCTCCCAGGCGATCACTCTCAACCGGGCGAAGAGGAGCATGGACGAGGTCGGGCGGCAGATGGACAACCCGACGGTCTCGCAGATGGTCTATCCCATCATGCAGATGGTCGACATCATGACACTTGGAGTAGACGCCGCCGTCGGCGGGATCGACCAGCGAAAGATTCACATGCTCGCGCGGGAACACCTCCCATCGATAGGGTATCCGGCGCCGGTCTGCATCCATACGCCGATCATCAACGGCCTCGACGGAAAGAAGATGTCGTCGTCGGCCGGAAACGTCATATCGGTCGCCGACTCCGAGGAGGATATCAAGAAGAAGATGAAGAAGGCGTTCTGCCCGCCCGAGGTCGAGAACAACCCGGTGCTCGAGATCCTGCGCTACCACGTCTTCCCCCGGACGGATGCGGTCGCCATCCGCCGGCCGGAGAAGTTCGGCGGCGACCTCGAGTTTGCCGCGTACGAGGACCTTGAGCGTGCCTACGCCGCGGGCGAGATCCACCCGCTCGACCTCAAGAACGCCGCCGCCGCGCACCTCATCGATATCCTCGCCCCCGTACACGACTACGTCTGCAGCAGGTGATCCGGCCGTGGGCCGCGGTGAAGAGTACGAGCGGTTCGACCGCGAGATCGAGGCGATGGGCGTCAGGATCAAGGACGCCGATGCGGTGAAGGTACGGGACGACGTCTTTGACGAGGTCACCCTCATCGCCCTCTACAAGCTCGTCCACAAGAAACTGATCTCCGCCATCGGCGGGCCGATCAGCACCGGAAAAGAGGCGAACGTCTTCTACGGCGAGCGCGACGGCCAGGGGATCGCGATCAAGATCTACCGCATCCAGACGGCGAACTTCAAGGCGATGAACGATTACCTCGCAGGCGACCGCCGGTTCTCGAGCGTCCGGGGGACGCGCAAGGGCCTCGTCTTCGCCTGGACGAAGAAGGAGTACAGCAACCTCGCCCGGGCGCACGAGGCGGGGATCCCGGTCCCCGAACCGCTTGCGTTCGACCGCAACATCCTCCTGATGGAGTTCCTCGGGCGAGATGAGATACCGTATCCGCAGCTCCGGAACGCCGAGGTCGAGGATTACGCCGCGGCATACCGCGAGATCCTCGGCTACGTGGAGCGGCTCTACCGGGAGGCCCGCCTGGTCCATGCCGACCTCTCCGAATACAATATCCTCTACCACGAGAAACCATACCTGATCGATATGGGACAGGCGGTCACCCTGGATCACCCGCGGGCGTCGGCGTTTCTGGTCCGGGATATCAAGAACCTCAATCGATACTTCTCCCGCTACTGCGACGTAGCCGACGAGGATGCAATCATCAAGACGCTCGTCGGCACCGGACGCCGGGAGCCCTGAAGACCGGAAAGGATGGGATGCAACCATGACCAGACAGGAGATGAAAGTTTCAGCAGCGAGGATCGGGGTACTCATCGGCAAGAGCGGGTCCACGAAACGCGAGATCGAGGGGAAGACCGGGGTAACCCTCCGGATCGACAGCGAGGAGGGGCTTGTAACGCTCGAAGGGGAGGACCCCGTGGGCGTCATGACGGCGACGAACGTCGTCTCCGCGATCAACCGGGGGTTCTCGCCGGAGCGTGCGCTCAAGCTCCTCGACGACGAGGACATGATGCTCGATATCCTCGACCTCGCCGACCTCTCGGGGACGACCCGGCAGCTCGAACGGCTCCGGGGCCGGATCATCGGAAAGGCGGGAACGTCCCGCTCCCAGATCGAGGATATGACCGGGACGGAGATCTCGGTCCAGGGCAAGACCGTCGCGATCATCGGCCTCCCGGACCAGGTCGAGATCGCGAGGAAGGCCGTGGAGATGCTGATCCAGGGCGTGCCGCACGAACACGTCTACGCCTTCCTCGACCGGAAGAAGAAGGAAGCCAAGCAGGCGATGCTGGAGTACTACTCGTGATGCGGCAGGGCCGGACCGACCCTGCCCATGGCGATACCAACGATATGCGGTTTGCAGTGGAAATGAAGGGGTTCAGATGGAGATAGCCAAGCTCCCCGTTCCGCCGGATCTCGCAGCCGGCTACGCTCGCCGCGGGATCACGGAACTCTACCCGCCGCAGGCCGCCTGCGTCGAAGCGGGCCTTTTTTCGGGGAAGAACCTCCTCGTCGCCATCCCCACCGCGAGCGGCAAGACCCTGGTCGCCGAGATGGCGATGCACCACCAGGTGGCGAGGGGCGGAAAGTGCCTCTACATCGTCCCCCTCCGGGCGCTCGCGAGCGAAAAGTTCGAAGAGTTCTCGGGGAAGGGGCTCCGCGTCGGGATCGCCACCGGCGACTTCGATCGAAGGGACGAGTACCTGGGGAGAAACGACATCATTGTCGCGACGAGCGAGAAGGTGGACTCGCTCCTGCGGAACCGGACGCCGTGGCTTTCCGAGATCAGCCTCCTCGTCGTCGACGAGGTCCACCTGATCGACGACCCCTCGCGGGGGGCGACGCTCGAGATGGTGATCGCGAAGCTCCGCCACAAGAACCCCGGGATGCAGATCATCGCCCTCTCGGCGACCATCGGGAACCCGCGGGACCTCGCCGGGTGGCTGGACGCCGAACTCGTCGAGAGCGAGTGGCGGCCGGTCGATCTCCGGGAGGGGGTCTTCTTCGAGGATGCCATCCGGTTCGCCGATCACGACCGCGAAGTCGAGCGCAGGAGCAAGTACGAGGATCTGGATCTCGTCCTCGACACGGTCGCGGAGGGCGGCCAGTGCCTCGTCTTCGTTAGCTCGAGGAAGAACGCCGAAGCGTTCGCAAAACGCGCGGCATCAGGCTTAAAACTTGCAAACCCCGTCCTCGCCGGCTACGCCGACAAGATACGGTCGAACGCCTCGACCGATATGGGAAAGACCCTCGCCGCCTGCGTCGCGCAGGGCGCGGCGTTCCACCACGCGGGGCTCTCGCGGGAGGAGCGCGGGATCGTCGAGCAGGGTTTCCGTGAGGGGCAGATCAAGGTTATCTCCTCCACCCCGACGCTTGCCGCGGGCCTAAACCTCCCCGCCCGGCGGGTGATCGTCCGCGACTACCTCCGGTTCAGCGCCGGGGAGGGGATGGTACCGATCCCGGTCCGGGAGTACCGGCAGATGGCCGGGCGGGCCGGGCGGCCGCGCCTCGATCCCTACGGCGAGGCCGTCCTGATCGCGAAGTCCGAGGAGATGGTCGACGAGCTCTTCGAGTACTACATCGAGGCGGCGGCGGAGGACGTCCGGAGCCGGTGCGCCGACGAGGCGGTCCTCTGCACCCACGTCCTCTCGCTCATCGCGACCGGCTTCGCCCGCGAGCGCGGCGAGGTGCTCGGGTTCATGGACGGGACGTTCTACGCCTACCAGGGCGAGAGCCCGCGCGCGCTCTCGCGGGCGGTCGACCGGGTGCTCGAGTTCCTGCGGGAAGCGGAGATGATCACCGAGGTGGGGGAGTGGCTCGAGACGACCGAGTACGGGTCGCTTGTCTCCCGGCTCTACATCGATCCGAGGAGCGCGGAGGTGATCGTGAACGCGATGACGGGCCGAAAGGAGTACACCGATATCGGGTTCCTCCACCTCCTCTGCGCGACGCCGGATATGCCGACGCTCTTTGTGCGCAAGAACGATATGTACGTCCTCGACCGATTCCTTGCCGACCACCGGAAGGAGCTCTGGATGGAGATCCCCTGGGACGCGGGCGAGGAGTTCGACCGGAGCCTCAAGACCGCGCTTCTCCTTGCCGACTGGGCGGACGAGGTGAGCGAAGACATGATCTGCGAGCGCTACGGTGTCGGGCCGGGCGACGTCTACGGGATGGTGGAGAGCGTGGCCTGGCTGGTTCACGCAAGCCGCCACCTCGCCGGGCTCTTTGCCCCGCACCTCGCGGCCCCCATCGAGGAGATGGAGCTCCGGACGAAGCACGGTATCAAGAAGGAGCTCCTGCCGCTCATCAAACTCCGCGGGATCGGCCGGGTCAGGGCCCGCCGGCTCTTCAACAACGGCATCGGATCGATCGAGGCGCTCCGGGCGGCGGGGCCGGAAAAGGTCGCAAAGATCCTCGGGCAGGGGATCGCCGCCCAGATCTTCGAGCAGCTCGAGGGAACGCGGGAGGAGATCGCTGATCCCGGCGAGGAGCAGTCGACCCTCTTCCGGTTCGGGTGAATGGATATGACAGAGACACCATGCGAGATCTACCGGGCGGCGTTCACGGTTGAGAACAACGCCGCCTTCCTCCGGGAGATCCGGAAAATCGCCGACGAGTTTGGGACCCACATCATCCTCTTTGACGCCGACCGCCTGGTCGGGCGGGACCACGTCGAGGCGGCGCTCCGGCACGCCCAGCGGTCCTGGGCCGCCGGCGAGGCGATCGCGAACTCACTCGAGATGGAGGCGCTCCTCTACGCCGCGGGGACCCGGCAGTGCCAGGTGGCCTCGTCGTTTGGGATTCACCCCGGCGAGAACCGCTCGTACGTCGCCGTCTGTCCGCCGGCGCCCGGCGTGCGCGATCGGCTGGCCGGTCTCGTGAGGATCGTCGACGACGAGGAGGATGGGGCGATCGACCCCGCGAAGCGGGCGCGCCTTGCCGACCTCTTCGCGATCACCCCCGAAGAGGTTGCGGTGGTCGGCGAGGAGCGGTTCCGCGAGCTCGTCCTCGAGCGGGTGGCGCTCCTCGACGTCTACCGCTGACCCGAACGAATCTCTTTTCGCAGTTTCGCGCGAGACCGTATAATTGTCCTCAGCAAGTAACTCATGTGAAGTTTGAGGAGGCGTAGGCTTCGAGCCGCGAAAAACGCGAAGATCGGTTATCCGAGAGCAACTCCCCTCCGCACCTAGCGGTGCTCAAACTTCGGCCCTTCGGCCCGTCGTTCTTCGCGGCTTCGCGTCCTTCGCGTGAGACTTTGCCGCTACCCTTCACAGGTAAAGCGGCGCACTACCGTTGGCCGGCCGAAGCGTGCGTGAGGATGTGCCGGATCTCGGGGATGATGATCGCGTTTGCGGCGAGGGTGACCGCCTTCGTCGATCCCGGGATGCAGAAGACCGCCCGGCCGCCGACGACCCCGGCGATCGCCCGCGAGAGGATCGCGGCCGTCCCGATCTCCTCGTAGCTCTTCAGCCGGAAGAGTTCCCCGAACCCATCGATCGTCTTCTCAAGGAGCGGTGCGACCGCCTCGATGGTCACGTCGTCGGAGGTGAGCCCGGTGCCCCCGGTGACGATGACGCAGTTTGCACGCGAAAGCGCTGCGCGGACCTCGGAGCGGATCCGCTCCAGGTCATCGGGGATGACGGCGTAATGAGTCACCTCGATCCCTGCGGCCAAAAGAAGGTCGATGAGCGTCTTTCCGCTGGCGTCGGTCTCGGGTTTCCTGGTCGAAGAGACGGTGATGACGGCACCGGTCACGGTGAGCGGTTTAAGATGGCTGCTGTCCATAGGATCTTCCAGTACCCCTGTACCATGTATTTTACTTCATTCTATCCCCTGTTCTGGAGAGTTCAATCCCCGACCCCTTTGTTTCGTGTGGAGATTTTGAGGGCTCCCGCCGCAAGGAGAGTGAGAGGATGGGGAGGATGGAGGTTTAAATTCAGGGTTTCCGGAGAGGAAATCCGGTGATCCGGAAAATTTGACGAGATCGTTCTCATGACGACCGGAGGACAGGATCCAACAGGAGGGATCGGATCACGGCGAAACTAGATGGATCCGCCCAGGTGAGAGGGAAACGGGACGATGCTGGACGGGAAGAGATCGAGATAATTCGAGATGAATCAAGATAAACCGAAATCTAAACCAGATTCGGGTGAAATAAGGGTGAATCTGGCCAGGATAAAGCGTACCAGGATGAGGGGACGAAGAGAGTGAATAATGTGATGGAAGATGGATGGAGACAGGAAGAGCTGGATCCGGGAGATATCAGATGAAATCGGGAAGGAATAGATCGAAATAGATCGAGACGGTGGTCGAGCAGAAGGTGCTGCTAGAAGATGAGATCGGATCCTTGTCGGGTAGCCTGTATCCCTGGGTTTTCCCTTCTCGTTGCACCTCTGCTACCCGTTTTCTTTCACTGGTACCCGTTTCTCATTTAACCCTGTATCAAAGGTTTTTTGGAAAATAATTCCCAGTTACCAACTGCTTACGGTTTTTTGCTGCTTTAATCCTTTTATTTTTCATTTAGACCCTTATAACTCGTCTATAATCTGTTTTATCCCTCATTTTCGCTTTTTCTTTCTCCTGTACTTTCACGATAAAACTTTATATCTTGAGTTGCAGAGGTACACATGACTATCGTCATCAGTTTTTGCATGAGCGATACACACAGTGTATCGTCATCAGGTTCCATTGGAAATAAAGGGGTCGGGGTGATCCCCATCACTTCCCTCCTGGGACTCTCCTCAACTCGACCGGTTCATCGTGATCTCCCCATGATCCGGTCTCCAATGTTCCACTGGAAACGAAGGGGTTATCTGCCCCTAAAGCGATCATATTAAGAGACCTCGACACGAAAATTTCGTGTCCTGCTTACCTCTCCGGTGACACCATGTCGGACGATAAAACGAGCCCAATGGGGTTATTTAAAAAATACCTGACCAATAGACGTATATTTAAGAATAGAGAAGTCCTCCGTCACAACTATCGTCCCCAGATCCTTCCTCACCGGAAGCCCCAGATTGACGAACTCGCCTCCATTCTCGCTCCTGCTCTCACAAACGAGACCCCCTCAAACATCCTCATCTACGGCAAAACCGGGACGGGGAAGACGGCGTCGGTGCGGTACGTGGGAACGGAACTCGAGAACGCGAGCGCCCTCGCCGGGACGAAATGCAAGATCGTCCACCTCAACTGCGAGGTGATCGACACCCAGTACCGGGTCCTCGCCCAGATAGCGAACGGTCTTGACAACCCCGACGAGCACCCAAGCGACAGCCCCCGGAATCTCATCCCGATGACCGGGTGGCCGACCGACCAGGTCTACATGGAGCTCAAGAACCAGCTCGAGAACACCGGCGGGGTCATGGTCATCATCCTCGACGAGATCGACAAACTCGTCAAGAAGAGCGGCGACGACACCCTCTACAACCTCACCCGGATCAACTCCGACCTCAAGTTCGCGAAGGTGAGCATCATCGGGATCTCAAACGATCTCCGGTTCACCGACTTCCTGGACCCCCGCGTCCTCTCCTCGCTCTCTGAGGAGGAGATCGTCTTTCCTCCCTACAACGCCCCCCAGCTCTGCGACATCCTCCAGCAGAGGGCGGAGATGGCGTTCGTCGACGGCGCCCTCGACGAGACGGTCATCCCCCTCTGTGCGGCGCTCGCAGCCCAGGAGCACGGCGACGCACGGCGGGCACTCGACCTCCTCCGGGTCTCGGGCGAACTTGCAGACCGCGAGAACGCAGCAGGCGTAACCGAGCGGCACGTCCGGATGGCTCAGGAGAAGATCGAGACCGACAGCATGGTCGAGTGCATCTCCACCCTCCCGACCCAGAGCAAGGCCGTCCTCTACGCGATGCTGATCCTGGAGCAGATGGGCAAGCGGATCTTCACGAGCGGCGAGGTCACGGTGGTCTACCGCGAGATCGCCCGGATCATCGACCTCGACGTCCTGACGCACCGCCGGATCACCGACCTCATCTCCGAACTCAACATGCTCGGCGTCATCAACACCCGGGTCATCTCGCGAGGCCGCTACGGCCGGACGAAGGAGATGTGGTTCGACGCAACGACGAGCAAGATCGAAGAGGTCGTCACCCGCGACCCGAGGCTCGACGACGCGAGGCTCAAGCAACTCGACATCAACCGACTCAGAGCAATGTTCAGGTGAAGTTATGGACGAAAAGGATCGTATCCTCCTCCATCTCCTGGAGGAGAACTGCCGCACCCCGGTAAGTGAACTCGCGGTGCTGGCCGAGATGAGCGAAGAGGACGTACGAGAGCGGATCGGCCGGCTGGAGGCTGCAGGCGCCATCCGCCGCTACGGGGCGGTCGTCGACTGGGAGCGGGCCGGCGACGGGAACGTCGCTGCGGTGATCGAGCTCAAGGTCTCGCCAGAGCGGGACTTCGGCTACGACCGGATCGCCGAGCGTATCGCCAGGTTCCCGCAGGTCCGGTCGCTCCGCCTGATGACCGGCGCGTACGACCTCCAGCTCCTGGTCACCGGGCCGAGCATGCACGAGATCGCGCGGTTCGTCTCCGAGCAGATCGCCCCGATGGACCGGATCCGGGAGACGGCGACGCACATCATCATGAAGACCTACAAGGAGAACGGCACCACCTTCGCCGGGCGCGAAGATGTCGAGCGGCTCCCCTACTCCTTCTGAGGTGAGGCGCGTGAGGGACTTCGTCTCAAAACGGGCCCGTGCCATACCTCCCTCGGGTATCCGCAAGTTCTTCGATATCGCCCAGACGATGGAAGACGTCATATCTCTGGGCGTCGGGGAGCCGGACTTCGTGACCCCCTGGTGCGTCTGCGAGGCGTCCATCTACTCCATCGAGCAGGGATCGACCGCCTACACATCGAACAGGGGGACGCCCCAGCTCCGGGACGCCATCAGCCGCTACCTCGATACCCGTTTCGGCACCAGGTACGACCCCGAGACGGAGATCATCGTCACCTGCGGCGTCTCGGAAGCGGCAGATATCGCCATCCGGGCCGTCACCGACCCCGGTGACGAGATCCTGGTCGCCGAGCCCTGTTACGTCTCCTACAGCCCCTGCGTCACCCTTGCCGGCGGAACCCCGGTGCCTGTCCTCTGTCGGGCGGAGGACGAGTTCCGGCTGACGGCCGACGCGCTCGCGGAGAGCATCACCCCAAAGACGAAGGCGCTGATCGCGAACTTCCCGAACAACCCCACCGGCGGGGTGATGGAGGAGGCGGACTGGCGCGGCATCGCCGATCTCCTGGTCGACCATGACCTCCTCCTCATCAGCGACGAGGTCTACGCCGAGCTCACCTACGACGGCGACCACTTCTCGCCGGCACGGATCCCGGAGCTCTATGAACGGACGATCACCTTAAACGGGTTCTCGAAGGCCTTCGCCATGACCGGGTGGCGGATCGGCTACCTCTGCGCCCCGGCTGAGATCACCTCGGCGGCATTGAAGATCCACCAGTACGTCGCGCTCTGCGCCCCCGTGATGGGGCAGGTCGCCGCCTACGAAGCGCTCCGGAACGGGGGGGCCGAGAAGGATGCGATGGTCCGGGAGTACCGTCTCCGGCGCAACCTCTTCGTCGACGGACTGAACAAGCTCGGTCTTACCTGCCACGTCCCGAAGGGCGCCTTCTACGCCTTCCCGTCGGTCGCGTCCACCGGCCTGAGCGATGTCGAGTTCGCGGAGGGGCTCTTACGCGAGCAGCACGTCGCGGTCGTCCCGGGGAGCGCCCTCGGCCCCTCCGGCGCCGGACACGTACGGTGCGCCTACGCCGTCTCGCGCGACGATCTCAAGGAAGCTCTCTCCCGGATGGCGGTCTATCTGGAATCGTTAAAATAAAAATACCCTCATAAATATCTTCAAACGCAAATCGAAGCTCTTTTATAGAAGATCCCTGCCGGGACAACCGCCGGTTTGACGTCGGACAGTGGAATGACGGGTGGAGAACCCCTTTATTTCCACTGGAGATGTGGATTTATTCGGGGATTCTGGCCGGTCGGGATCCCGCCGCGCCTGCAGCGATCGTACATGCTCTATCCTTGAAATCCGGGGCAGATCTTTTGGTTCACGCCCATTCTCCGGCGAAATGATCTGGCTGCAGATCGTCATCCCGCCCCGGAGGAAAAACTCGATGCCCCGGCCGGTGATGCTCCCCGGGGCGAAGACTCCACTGGAAATGAAGGGGTCAAGATCGCGGATGATCGTGCCGGTGACGATCCGCGAGGGTCGGGATTGACGCACACCCGGCCGCTGCCGCCAAAGGCCACGGGGATCCGCGGGTCTTGGGGCACCTGCCCGGCCGGGGCGTCCCGCTCGCCTCCTCCCGGGGCGCGGAACGGCGGATCGGACGATGCGGGGGTTGTTGAAATCCGGTTGCCTTTAAACCGGATGCGTTCTCTCCCGGTACCACATTGTAACGTTTATCAGCATGTATCGCTCCATCCTACTTGATAGAACAATGAGTTGTACTATTATCGTCGGCGGGTTCTTTGGTGACGAGGGGAAAGGAAAGATCGTGGCCCACATCGCTCACCAGGACAGACCATCCATCATCTCCCGGGGCGGCGTCGGCCCGAACGCAGGGCATACCGTCCGCATTGGTGAAAAAGAGTACGGTGTCAGGATGGTCCCCTCGGGGTTTGTCTACCCGGAAGCAACCCTCATGATCGGGAGCGGCGTCCTCGTTGATCCCCGGGTCTTCCTGCACGAGGTCGACCTGCTCGGCGTCCGGGAGAGGATCTTTGTCGACGGCAGGTGCGGTGTCATCGAAGAGGAGCATATCGCCCGGGACAGGGGGAGCGAGCATCTCAGAAAGAAGATCGGGAGCACCGGGACCGGGTGCGGCCCGGCGAACGCAGACCGTGTTCTCCGGACATCCCGGCAGGCAAAAGATGTTCCTGAGCTTGCCGACTTTGTCACCGACGTAGCACAGGATATCAACAGCGCTCTCGATAACGGCGAGATGGTCCTCCTCGAAGGGACCCAGGGCTTTGGGATCTCGCTCTACTTCGGGACCTACCCGTTCGTGACGAGCAAGGACACCTCCGCCTCGCAGATCGCCGCCGACAACGGCGTCGGTCCGACCCGGATCGACGACGTCATCGTCGTCTTCAAGGCCTACCCGACCCGGGTCGGCGAGGGCCCCTTCTCCACCGAGATGACGATGGAGAAGTCGCATGAGCTCGGGATCGAGGAGTTCGGCACCGTCACCCACCGCCAGCGCCGCATCGGCACCTGGGACGGGAAGATGGCCCGCTACTCGGCGATGATCAATGGCTGCACCCAGGCGGCGATCACCGGGATCGACCGGGTCGACCCGGCCTGCTTCGGCGCGACCAGGTACGAGCAGCTGACGAAGAAGGCGCGGGACTTCATCGCGCAGGCCGAGAAGGATATCGGCAAACCCGTCACCCTGATCTCGACGGGGCCCGAGATGTCCCAGATCATCGACCTTCGGAGCGAACTATGAGAAAGAGCCTGATGGAGATACTCTGCTGTCCGGTCTGCAAGGGGGAACTCGAACTGACCGTGACCGAAGAGAGCGGTGAGGAGGTGCTGGAGGGGACCCTCCGGTGCGCGGCGTGCGGCGTCGACTACCCCATCAGCGAGGGCATTCCGGACCTCCTCCCCAAGACCGCCTGTGAGGACTGATTGCGCCGATGACGGAGATCCAGCTCAACCGCCGGGGGATCAACTCCATTGAGGTCCCGGACGAGGTCGAGGCAACGCCGGGGAGCGACCTCGTTCTGCGGATCATCAACCACGGGTCGCCGTTGCATATCACCCTCGCCTCCTCGAACTCCTCGGCCTTCACCGGATTCTTCCACGAGAACCTCTACGTGAACAGGTCCGAAGAGTTCGTCGTCCCCATCCGGGAGAACGCCTACCCGGGCACCTTCAATATCGAGGTCATCGCCGGATACGGCGCTAAACGAGCGGAGTTCCGGGTCGTCGTCAGGGAGCGGGCGGCACCCGAGCCCGAACTCCCTGAGGCCCCTGCCGCTCCCGCCGCTCCGGCGAGAGAACGACGGTTGCCCCCCTCCTTCCCGGTCATTCTCCTCACCGCCGGCGCCCTGGTGCTCTACGGGCTGTGGCTGGTCTACCGGGTTGATCTCCTAAATGCCGCTTCGTTTGCGGCGCTCCTTCTCGGGGTCATCCTCGCATGGCTGCGGCAGCGGTCGTAATCGCCGCGTCGCTGCTGGTGGACCGGCTGGTCGGCGACCCGCAGTCACGCTACCACCCGGTGGCGCTGCTTGGCCGGTTCATCGGGTGGTGGGGGGTCCCGGCCCGCTACCCGGTCCGCGTCCAGCGGGTTGCCGGGGTCGCGGGAGGTATCCTGACCGTCGCGCTCTTCACCGCCCCGTTCGCGCTCGTCGAGCTCGCCGCCCCCTGGTACCTCTACCTCCTTCTTGCACCCCTCCTCCTCAAGGCCTGCCTCGCCTGGCGGGCGCTCGAGGAGCATGCCGCGGCCGTGATCCGGGCGCTCGATGACGGCGGGATAGAGGCGGGCCGATCGGCGGTCGGGATGATGGTGAGCCGGGATACGGCGCGCCTCGATCCCGAGCACGTCCTCTCGGCCGCGTACGAATCGATGACCGAGAACCTGGTCGACAGCATCATCTCCCCGCTCTTCTACTTCGGGCTCTTCGGGCTTGCGGGGGCCGCGGCCTTCCGGGCGATCAACACCCTGGACGCGATGCTCGGCTACCGCGACGAGCGGGCCCGGATCGGGTGGTTCTCGGCCCGCGCCGACGACGTTGCAAACTTCGTCCCGGCACGGCTGACCGGTCTTCTCCTTCTCGCCTACTTCGCGGCGAAGGGACGGTTCGGACCGGCATGGGCGGCGCTCCGGCGCGATGCGAAGAAGCGGCCGGGGTTCAACGGCGGGATCCCGATGGCCGTCATCGCCGGCGGCGTCGGCGTCCGGCTCGAGAAGCCCGGCGCCTACACCATCGGGGATGCTGAGCGGACCCTCGCGGAAGGGGGCGCCGGGATCGTCGCCGCGGTCCGGGCGGCGACGGTCATCTTTGTGATCCTCGAGATCGCCGCACTATTTTTATTGTGGTCGATGAGCTATACATAGAGATAATGAAACTCGAGGAACTGAGATTTGGCACCGAGCTGATCAAGCGCGGCTTTGCGTCGATGCAGAAGGGCGGCGTCATCATGGACGTCGTCAACGCAGAGCAGGCGCAGATCGCCGAAGAGGCCGGCGCCGTCGCCGTCATGGCGCTTGAGAGAGTCCCCGCCGATATCAGAGCGGCCGGTGGCGTGGCCCGCATGGCCGACCCGCAGAAGATCGCCGAGATCATCGATGCGGTATCCATTCCGGTGATGGGGAAGGCCCGGATCGGCCACTTCGTCGAGGCGCAGGTCCTGGAAGCCCTCGGTGTGGATATGATCGACGAGAGCGAGGTGCTGACCCCGGCCGACGAACAGTTCCATATCGATAAGAAGCAGTTCTCCGTACCGTTCGTCTGCGGCGCCCGGAACCTCGGGGAGGCGCTGCGCCGGATCGACGAGGGTGCGGCGATGATCCGGACGAAGGGCGAGGCCGGGACCGGCAACGTCGTGGAGGCCGTCCGCCACATGCGGTCGATCATGGGCGGGATCCGGGCGCTGAAGGGCCTCTCCAGCCAGGAGCTCGCCGACTGCGCCCGCGATATCGAGGCGCCCGTGGAGCTCGTCGTCGAGTGCGCGAACCTCGGCCGTCTCCCCGTGGTGAACTTCTCCGCGGGCGGGATCGCGACGCCCGCCGACGCGGCGCTGATGATGCAGCTCGGCGCCGATGGGGTCTTCGTCGGGTCGGGGATCTTCAAGGCCGCGAACCCCGAGGCGATGGCCCGGGCGATCGTGGAGGCGGTGAACCACTACGACGACCCGAAGGTCATTGCAGAAGTGAGCAAGGGCCTTGGAGACGCAATGAAGGGCCTTGACGTCCATCTCCTCCGGGAAGACGAGGTGTTGCAGACCCGTGGGCGTTAAGGTCGGTGTTCTCGCGCTCCAGGGCGACGTCGCCGAGCATGTCGCGGCGTTCCGGGAGGCGCTTGCGGAGAGGCCGGGCTCATCGGTCACGGCGGTCCGGATGCCGGCGGATCTTTCGGACCTGGACGCCCTCGCGATCCCGGGCGGGGAGTCCACCACCATCTCCCGGCTGATCGGAAAGAACGGGCTTTACGAGCCGCTCGTGGAGTTCGAGGGCGGGATATTCGCCACCTGCGCCGGGATGGTCCTCATGGCGGACCGGGTGGACGACCCCCGGGTCCGGACCCTCTCCCTCATCCCGATGCACGTGGCGCGGAACGCCTTCGGCCGGCAGGTCGACTCCCGTGAGGCGACGATCGAGGTTGCGGGGCTCGACGAGCCCTTCCGGGCGGTCTTCATCCGGGCGCCGGTGGCGACGGACGTTGACCCTCAGGTCCAGGTGCTCGCCCGGATACCGGAGGGGATCGTCGCCGTCCGGCACGGGCCGCACATGGCGTTCGCCTTCCACCCGGAGCTCGGTGGGGACCTGCGCCTGCACCGGATGTTTCTCGCGGGGCTCGGGCTCTAGGCCCCGGCATCCACCTATCTTTCAACTTCCGTTATCATCCACGATCTGTTGCGCCCACGCCTCACCTTCGGCCGTCAGGCGGTAGATGATCCAGTTCCCCTGTGCCTCGCCGGCGATCAGGTTCGCTTTCTTCAGGACACCGAGGTGGTAGGAGAGCTTCGAGTCTGCGATGCCGAGCACCGCCTTGATGACACAGACACAGAGCGGCTGCACCGCGAGCATGGCGAGGATCTTGAGGCGGAGGGGGTCGGCGAGTGCGCGAAAAAGAGCACTCTCTCTTTTCAGGAGATCGTCTCCCGGCAACTGCCCCGTCAGCCCTGCGATGCCCCCGCACCGGCAGAGCGACTCCTCGACGTCAGGAGGGAGGGGCAGGGATGCATCCTGGTATTTTTTGTCTTCTGCCATCGGGACATCACACTCGATATTTCAAAAGAATCTGAAATGAAAACATCTATAACCTTTCGCTGCTCTCACACGGCGTACGAACTAACCGTTCAACAGCAGAGGAGAAAAAAGCATGGGCACTATGAGCATCGGTTCCATCGGCGGCAGCAGGGTCGTACGGAGCATCCTGACCGTGGGGGAGAAGGCCGGAGCGGGTCATCATCAGCGATGCGCACCCGTTGGCGCTCGCCGGGGTCAAGCGAAGGCTACGAACGCATCGGATCTTCTCTTCCGACGATCGGCTGTCATCGGCCGGAGGACCTCCCGGGTTTCCACGGTGCTGTCTCTTTTCATCGGTCGACAATGCCGGCCCGATGAGCCGCCGGGACCCCCCATGGGGGTTCGACCCCCTCAAAAAGCCTGCTGAAGGAGTTCGAGATACTCACCGGCGTCCCGGTATTACTGAACACGAGTTTCAACGTGATGGGCGAGCCGATCGTGGAATCGCCGCAGGATGCTATCCGCTGCTTCTTCTCCACCGGTCTGGATTACCTGGTGTTGGGGAATTATATCGTCGGCAAGCAACCTGGCATGCTTCCCGATGTCTTGGCGGTTCGGGCATCCGCAACCTCCTGCAGCTCGCCGGTCTCCCTGGATCGGGAGAGCGTAGAGGATCCGGTTCCCCTGCAGCCCGCCGACGATCAGCCCTGCCTTCTCCAGGACCGGGAGGTGGCAGGAAGGTTTTGAGTCTGCCGGCCCGAGCACCGCTCTGGTGAAGCAGACAAAGAGCGGCTGCACAGGGGGCAGGCTCGCAAGCTCAACGGGAAATGCCCTGCCACCCCCGGTGGCTACCGGATGTCGTCATGCCTGGTGACAACTCCTTCAACTCGTTTTGAAACCAGAACCATTATAGGGTGGTGGCGCTCACACTATTTCAAATAGTATTGAAACAGAGTGGGGCGTAGCACCATGACAGACGACACCAGCAAGAACCCAAAGGAAAGCCTCGCCGGACGGATCAAGAGACTCCTTGCGCCGGAAAACGACTGCGGCTGCAGTTGCAGTTGCGGCGGCGTGAAGGTCGTGTCGAAGAAGACGGACGAGAAGAAAGAGTGACCGGAAGCGGAGAATGGCCGACGAACCGACGACCCTGACCGAGGACGAACTGGTCGAAGAGATCCGTACCTGGGCGGAGAAGTACGCCCGCGAACACGACCTGGTGCTCAACCCGGACGAACGGGTGCGAAACGCTGTCCTCCGGGGGCTTGCCCGGAACCAGCTCAGGCATGGCGAGCGCTTCTGTCCCTGCCGCATCCGGAAAGGCGTGCCGGAAGAAGATGCGAAGATTGCCTGCCCCTGTGTCTACCACAAGGAGGAGATCGCGGTTGAGGGTCACTGCCATTGCAACCTCTTCTTCCGGAAGAGTGCGGTGGAGCAGGGGGGATAAAGACGGCCGACCCCCTGCTGACAGTCCCGATCGGAGTGGAACTCCCCCGGGTGCTGCTGGCTATCCTCATCGTCGCGGTCGCCTTCATGATCGGCGTGGCCCTCCTGATGACGATGAGGAATTTGCTAGCCATAACCGAATACAGCCGTCACTATATGCTGCAGGCGGAGCCGGAGCCGTCCGAAGGGACATGGGGGCGGTGAGGAGCTGAAACGGGCACCGTCACCACGGCCGGGATCGCCTGAATTACACACCGATACAGACATTGGAGCAATGTAAAGGAACTAACTATGATTGACATACTCATCGGCGCCCTTGCATCGGGGCTTGCCTCCGTGCTCGACTACCTCTCGGCGCATGTCCTTACCTGTCTGGTGCCGGCGTTCTTCATCGCCGGAGCCATCGCGGCCTTCGTCAAGAAGGATGCAATACTGAAGTATTTCAGCCCGGACACGCCCAAGCACATCTCCTACGGGATAGCATCGGTCTCGGGGACGATCCTCGCGGTCTGCAGCTGCACCATTCTCCCGATCTTTGCCGGAATCCTCAAGAAAGGGAGCGGCATCGGCCCGGCAACGACGTTCCTCTTTGCAGGTCCCGCCATCAACATCCTCGCGATC
Organism: Methanobacteriota archaeon; assembly: GCA_030446015.1. GTDB lineage: Archaea > Halobacteriota > Methanomicrobia > Methanomicrobiales > Methanoculleaceae > Methanoculleus. The sequence continues at coordinate 12,164 of JASUSO010000014.1, read as the reverse complement.
ATCTACACCGCATGGGTGCTCGGCTTCGACCTCGGGATAGCACGGGCGATCTCGGCGGTCGTGCTCGCGATCGTCATCGGGCTTCTCATGGCGCTGATCTTCCGGTCGACGGACGTCGAGACGCTCAAGAAGAAGGCGATGGCGCCGAGTGTCGCCGGGGCATGCGAGGAAGAGAAACCGCGCTGGGTCACGCCGGCGTTCTTCGCCCTCCTCGTAGGGGTGCTGGTCTTCGGCGCCTCGCCGCTCGACTGGACGCTCCGGCTCGGCATCGTCTACATTCTCACGCTCGCGATCGCCATCCTCCTCATCTACTATTACGACCGCGACGAGGTGACCGACTGGGGGATGGAGACCTGGGATCTCACGAAGAAGATCTTTCCGATCCTGATCGCCGGGACATTCCTTGTCGGGATCATTGCCTTCTTCCTCCCGCCGGAGACCTTCCAGCCCTACTTCGGGAACAACTCGCTCGGCGCGAACTTCCTTGCGGCGATCGCAGGGTCGATCCTTTACATGCCGACGCTGCTTGAGGTCCCGATCATCGGCACGACCTTTGGCTACTCGTCGGGGCTGATGGCCAGCGGTCCGGCGCTCGCCCTCCTGCTGGCCGGGCCGACGGTCAGCCTCCCCTCCGTCCTCGTCATCCACCGGATCATGGGGGCGAAGAAGACGGCGGCCTACGTGGCGCTGGTGGTCATTTTCGCGACCATTGCCGGGTTCGTCTACGGCAACGGGATGCTGCTGATATAGGAGAGAGCGTATGGAGACGAAGAAGAGAGAAAAACCCTGCTGCGCTGCCGAAGCCCTGCGGCGCATTCGCCGGATCGAGGTCGGGGGGGTCGTCGTCGGGCTCGCGATGCTCGACGACGTCCTGGCCGACGTCATCGAGCACGGCATCACTGGCGTTACCGCTATCGGCGATGAACTGATGAGACAGATAAAGATCTACAACTATATCCCGAAGGAGGCGGAACCGCTCTACCGGGCGGCGCTCCTTCGTGAGTACCAGAACGAGGTGAAGAAACGATGAAGGTGGAAGTGCTCGGAACCGGCTGCGCCAAATGCAAGCGGCTCGCAAAGAACGTGGAGACGGCAATCAAGGAACTCGGCATCGAGGCCGAAGTCGTCAAGGTCGACGATATCACCGAGATCATGGACCGCGGCGTGATGCTGACGCCGGCTCTTGCCGTCGACGGGGAACTGAAGGTCTCGGGCCGGGTGGCGGACGTCAAGGAGATCAAGGAGATCCTGCAGGGGTGAGACCCCTCTTCCCCTGCAAAGGAGTCTGAGAGATGGTGCTGGTTGAAGTATTCGGGACCGGCTGCGCCAAGTGCGGGCGGATGATCAAAAATGTCGAGATCGCGGTCAGGGAACTCAAGATCGATGCGGAGATCCGCAAGATCGAGAGCCTCGATGCGATGATCGAACGGGGGGTGATGCTGACGCCGGCGCTCTACGTCGACGGCGAGGCCAAAGTCGTCGGCCACGTCCCCTGCGTTGAGGATATCAAACAGATACTGCTCGGAGAGAAGTGAGATGGCAGAACAGACAGTGCCCCGGTGTGCCTGTGGGGGTGGTGCGGAGCCGGAAGGCGGAACGAAGCGGATCATCTTCGCCTGCGCCGGCGCATCGAAGGCCGGCCAGCTCTCGAACGAGGCTGCCGTCCAGTTGACGGAGGAAGGATACGGAAATATCGCCTGCACGGCCTCACTTGCCGTCGGGACACCCTCGATCAAGAAGAAGGTCGAGACGGCGGACGAGGTGATCGTCATCGACGGCTGCCCGGTCGGGTGCGCCTGCCAGATCGCCGAGCGGGCCGGGATTACACCCGACCAGGAGATCGTGGTCACGGACCTCGGGATCGAGAAGGGCGGAAGCCTCGATCTCTCCGAAGAAGACGTGGAGAAGGTTGTCTCCGCCGCCTGGGAGGGGCGGGGAAGAGAGAAGCAGGAGCAGAAGTCTGAGGTCTCCGGTGGATGCGGCTGCGGTTGCGGTACCGATTGCGGTTGCGAGGGGCCGGCGGAGACTCTCGTCGTCGAATGGCGGCATATCGGAAGAGACATTGAGAACACCTGCGAGCGGTGCGGTGAGACTGGACGGACGGTGATAGACGTAGTCGAGCAGATACGCCCCATCTTAGAGGAGGAGGGCATCGCGGTCCGGGTTGTCGAGACCGCCCTCGAGAATGAAGCGATCGCAGAGTCGAACAGCATCTTCTTCAACGGCGTGCCGCTCGAGAAACTCATCGAGGGTATGGAGGTCACAACTACGCCCTGCGCCTCCTGCGCCTGCATCACCGGGCAGGATAACGCGGAGTGCCGGGCAATCGAGTATAACGGCGAGCGTTACGAGTCGATCCCGCCGGAGCTGATCGCCCGGGCGGCACTCAAAGCGCTCGGGCTGGAGTGATACCATGAAGAAGAAAGTCCTCTTCGTCTGCACCCACAATGCTGCCCGCTCGCAGATGGCGGAAGGCTACCTGAACGCCCGCTACGGCGACCGTTACCAGGCCTTCTCGGCCGGCAACTGTTCTATAAGCCCTGTAATCCCACCACACTGACAGAGCGACTCTTCGACTCCGGGAGGGAGGGGCAGGGATGTGTCCTGATACTCTTCGCCTCCTGCCATCCGATCATCACACTCTTCTTTCGAGACAATGCGAAACGAGAGTACCTATAATCTTTCGCTGCTACCGCACGAGGTACGAACTAACCGTTCGACAGCAGAGGAGAAAAAGCATGGACATCATAACCGCCGGTTTGTTCGTCTGTTCTCACGGTTCCGGGTCTGGGTCTCCACCGATACGGGCTCCTCGACCCTGCCCGGCCGGGGAACCTCACTGACGCCGTTGTGAATCCTGTCCCCGCCAGGCCCGTCGCCGCCGGTTGACCCCACTTCAACTCTTTTTGGAACCAGAACATTTATCGGTAGTGATGTCCACCTTATTTCAAATAATGTTGAAACAGCGCGGAGCGTAGCATCATGGCGGACGACACCAGCAAAAACCGGAAAGAAGGCATCGCCGGACGGATCAAGAACCTCCTTGCGCCGGAGAGCGACCGCGGCTGCTGCTGCGGCAACGTGAAGATTGTGCCGAAGAGGACAGACGAGAAGAAGGAGTGACCGGAAGCGGAGCATGGCAGGCGGATGGGGCGAGGAGTCCCGTACCCGGACGGCGTGCGGGTCTCAGAAGGAGGAACGGGGCAGGTGAGTGAACGACCATGGATGCCGCTTCGAACCTGACCACCGCCGGAGAGTTCTTCGTCGTCATCGCCGGAGAACTGGTCCTGCTCTTTGTGGGGATCACCTTCCTCGTCGGGCTCCTCCAGGCCTACATCCCCGAAGAACGGATCCGGGGCGTGCTTGCCGGGAGACGACAGGGCGTCGGGAACGTTATCGGGGCCGGGTTCGGTGCCCTCACCCCGTTCTGCTCCTGCTCGACGATCCCGATCCTGCTCGGCCTCCTCGACATCGGGGTTCCGTTCGGGGTCTGCATGTCGTTCCTGCTCGCATCCCCGCTCTTAAACCCGGTGATCCTTGCCCTCCTCGTCGCGCTCGTCGGGGTCGTCCCGACCGCCATCTACGCCGCCCTTACCTTCACGGCCGCCGTGGGGATAGGCTGGCTCCTCGGCCGGTTCGGGTACGAGCGCTATGTCAGGGACGTCATGGTCGAAGGGAGACCGGAACCCTGCAGTTGCGCTGCAACCCACGGCACCCGCATCCGGGGAGCGTTCTCTTTCGCGGTCGGTCTTTTCCGGCAGGTGCTCCCCTACCTCCTGCTCGGCGCCGGGATCGGTGCGTTCATCTACGGATTCGTCCCCGAAGACCTGATCGTTGCGGTCGCGGGGCCGGACAACCCCCTCGCCATCCCGGTTGCGGCGGTCATCGGCGTGCCGATGTACATCCGGGCGGAGACGCTCATCCCGATCAGCGCCGTCCTCCTCGATAAGGGAATGGGCATCGGTGCCGTGATGGCGCTGATCATCGGCGGCGCGGGCGCGAGCATCCCGGAGGTGACGCTTCTATCCGCGATCTTCGAGCGGCGCCTACTCGCCGCGTTCGTGGTGATCATCCTCGGGGTCGCCATCCTGGCCGGCGTGGCGTTCCAGGCCCTTGCGATGTTCTGACGGCCTGTTATGAGGTGATTGTAACATGGATTCCAGACGGGAGAAGATACCCTGCTGTGCCGCAAATGCCCTGCAGCAGATCCGGCGGATTGATGTCGGAGGAGTTGCGATTGGGTTTACGATGCTTGATGCGGTCTTTGCGGAGGTCGCCGCGATGGGGACCGGTGATGATGTCGCCCTCGGCGAGGAGCTGGTCCGGCGGGTCCGCGAGCATAACTACGTTCCTCCGGGTGGGGAAACGCTGTATGCAGCCGCGCTCGTGAGGGAGTACCGGGCCGATCGGCGCCCCGGCAGCTGCGATTGCTGCAGGTGACCGGCGATGGGCACCATCGACCAGATTCATCCGAAGGCCCCCGGTTCCCGGCTCTCCTTCCTCGACCGCTACCTGACCCTCTGGATTGTCCTTGCGATGGCGGCCGGCGTCGCCATCGGCTACTTCCTCCCCGGCGTGCCGGAGGCGATCACGGGGTTCTCGATCGGCACCACATCCATCCCGATCGCGCTCGGGCTGATCCTGATGATGTACCCGCCGCTCGCGAAAGTCCGCTACGAGGAGCTCGGCCGGGTCTTCCGGGACACCCGGGTACTCGGCCTCTCCCTCGTCCAGAACTGGGTCGTCGGCCCGGTACTGATGTTCCTTCTCGCGGCGACCTTCCTCGCCGACCGGCCGGAGTTCATGTACGGCCTTATCCTGGTCGGCCTCGCCCGGTGCATCGCCATGGTCATCGTCTGGAACGATCTCGCGAAGGGCGACTGCGAGTACTGCGCCGCGATCGTCGGCGTCAATTCGATCTTCCAGGTGCTCTTCTATGCTCCCTACGCCTATGTCTTCATCACCGTCCTCCCGCCGCTCCTTGGCATCGGCGCCGGGACGGAGGTGCCGATCACCATCTCGGGCGTCGCCGTCACGGTCTTCATTTACCTGGGCATCCCGTTCATCGCCGGATTCCTGACCCGCTTTGCGCTCCTCCGGGTGAAGTCGAAGGAGTGGTATCATACCCGGTTCATCCCGAAGATCTCGCCGATCACGCTCGTCGCCCTGCTCTTCACGATCGTGGTGATGTTCTCGACGCAGGGCGGCAACATCGTGGCGCTGCCGCTCGACGTCGTCCGGATCGCCATCCCGCTCACCCTCTACTTCCTGATCATGTTCTTCGCAAGCTTCTGGATGAGCTGGAAGGTCGGCGTCGACTACGGGAGGTCAACGTCGCTTGCGTTCACCGCCGCGAGCAACAACTTCGAACTCGCCATCGCCGTTGCCATCGGGGTCTTCGGGATCGGCTCGGGCGTGGCGTTTGCCACCGTCGTCGGGCCGCTGCTCGAGGTGCCGGTGCTGATCTCGCTCGTGAACGTCGCCCTCCGGCTCCGGGACCGCTGGTACGGAGGAGTGGTCGAAGCACATTGTCCTGCGCCACGTGAGGGGCTACCATGAAGAACGAACTGGTCATCGAATGGAAACATGTCGGAAGAGACATCGAGAACACCTGCGAGCGCTGCGGCGCGACCGGCCGGGCGGTGATTGACGTCGTCGAGCAGATGCGCCCCATCCTCGAGGAAGAGGGAATCGCGGTCCGGTTCATCGAGACCGTCCTTGAAAACGAAGCGATAGCGGACTCAAACAGCATCCTCTTCAACGGCGTGCCGCTTGAGAACCTCATCGAAGACATGGAGGTTACAGCCACGCCCTGCGCCTCCTGCGCCTGCATCACCGGACAGGACGACGCCGAGTGCCGTGCGGTCGAGTACGACGGCAAGCGCTACGAGTCGATCCCGCCGGAGCTGATCGCCCGGGCGGCGCTGAAGGCGCTCGGACTGGAGTGATACCGTGAAGAAGAGGGTCCTCTTCGTCTGCACCCATAACGCCGCCCGGTCGCAGACGGCGGAGGGCTACATGAACGCCCGCTACGGCGACCGTTACCAGGCCTTCTCGGCCGGCATCGACGAGGAGGTCATGGCGGGCGTCCGGGGGATCCGGGACGAGATTACGAGCTGAATCGGCGCAAGGTTTGGAGAAGAATGAGTATGGCGTTCACCATCGTTGCCTGTTCGGGGCTCTCGAACACCGGGAAACTGACGGCCCAGACCGGTGCGATGCTCCTCCGCAGTTCCTGCGGGGCGGTCGAGACGTGCGTCGCGGCCACACGGCCGACGGCGTCGCTGGAGGTCGCGGTCCGGCACGCGGATCGGATCCTGGTGCTTGACGGGTGCGGCGACTGTTGCGGGAGGAAGAAGGTACAGGCGCTCGGGGTCGAGCCGGATCTGCATCTGGTCGCGACTGACTGCGGCATCGCAAAGAACGGGATGGCCGAACCCCGGTTCGACGAGATAGAACGCCTTTCGGCTGCCGTTATGGAGGCGATCAGGAGCTGAAGGCAGCGGAGATCTTCGAACAGTGGATGCGGCGCATTGTCGGGGTGCTCTTCGCCGGGATCGGGATAGACTTTCTCGCCGCAATGCTGCTCGCGTGTCCCACCTCCTGCCGGGCTCCAGTCTGTGCCTGCGCCCGGGATTCGAGAGTAATGAGACTAAAACCTTCATACGCCGGCACCGCAAACAGTTAGTCAGCGTAAAACACTCCGGCGCATCTGCTGGAGCGAGAGTGACGACATGACAGACAGCAATGAAAAGCATGAAGAAGGATGTGTCGGATCGCGGGTGAAAAAACTCTTCTCTTCCGGCTGCGGCTGCGGGAGCGGCGGCGGTTGCTGCGGGACAGGGATCGTCCCGAAGGAGAAGAAAGAAGAACCCGAGCCGGAAGATGAGTAGGTTGCCGGTGCGGTCTGTCGAGCCGATCTGTGTCGGGCGGCACGATCCTGATCCCGGTAGTAGCCCAGAGGGGCGGCAGAAGATCTCCCGCCGGTTACAGAGGAGATGGTATACATGAAGAAGGAACTCGTCATCGAATGGAAGCATATCGGAAACGAGATCGAGAAGACCCGCGAAGAGTTCGAGGAGACCGGGATGACCCTTGCGGCGGTCCTCGCGGAGATCCGCATGCTCCTCGAGATGGAGGGGGTCGCCGTCCGGGTGATCGAGCGGGTCGGGGAGCCGGAGAGCCTCCTCTTCAACGGCATCCCGATAGAAGAACTCCTCGAAGGGGTCGAGGTGACCGCGACGGCCTGTGCCTGCGCATCCTGTGAGTCCTGCGAGACCTGCGGGGAGGTGGAGGCGGAGTGCCGGACGCTCCGCTACAACGGCGAGGAGTACGAGGCAATAGCGCCGGAGCTGATCGGGCGGGCCGCCGTAAAAGCGCTTGAAATAGAGTGAGGGGCGGCTCCCTTCACTCCTCCGGGCCGTAGCAGCGCCGTAGGATCACCGGGGAGTTCCGCGACGCCCCGGCGGCCGTATCCGCGAGTGCCGGAGCGCCGATGCGGTCCCCCGGGGTCAGAGGCGTCCTGGCCGCAGAGAACGTCTGCGCCTCGCGCCACTCCCAAACGGCATCCATCACGGCGTCCGCCGTCTCCATGACACTCGCGGCCCCGACGTCCACCACGACCGGGTTCGTGATCTTCCACCGTTCGACGACGGTGTCGAGGAGCCGGCGCCGGACCGTCCAGACCATCGGCGGGTGCGGGTGGGCGAGCAGGTGGTCGAGCTGCTCCGCCCAGACCCCGCCCTGGAGTTCGAACCTCCCCACCTCGTCGATGACCAGCAGATCGGTCTCCCGCGGGTCCGGCGGCGCGAGCGCCCGGCGGCCGAACGCGAGCCCTTCGGGGCGGAAGTAGAACCGGCCGTGGGCCTCGCACCGGGGGTCGGGGTCGACCGAGCAGAGCTCCTCGTGCTCGCCGGTGGCGAGGTCGACCAGGGTGAACCCCGACCGCCGCCCGTCCCGCATATGCCCGGGAGCGATGATCCCGCGGACCCGGACGTTCAGCCCGACGATGAGCCCGAGAACCAGGTGCAGGAACGTCGTCTTGCACTGGCCCTGCCCGCCGGTGATGATGAAGACCGGCGCCCGGCGGTTCATCCTGGAATCCCTCCGTTGACGTGGGTCGGACGGGGAGTGTTCGCTCCTGAGTACATGCATATACTTCCGGGCTGATCGTATAAATTATTTTTACATCTGCGGTTTGTTTACGTGATCTTGTTGACATGGTGGGCGGGTCTTCTGGCATGCCGCCCTCCATCAATATAAGTAGAAATGCGGGACAATACCATAACGGAGTGAATGACTATGGCTGAGAAGAACGTCGTGCTCCACACGACCATGGGAGATATCACGATCCGCCTCTACGACGACATGCCGGTGACCGCGGGGAACTTCGAGAAACTGGTCCGGTCCGGGTTCTACGACGGCACGATCTTTCACCGCGTGATCGCGAACTTCATGATCCAGGGCGGCGACCCCACCGGCACCGGGACGGGCGGGCCGGGCTACACCATCACCGACGAGTTCGTGAAGGGCCACTCGAACGTCCGGGGAACGATCTCGATGGCGAACACCGGACGCCCGAACTCCGGCGGCAGCCAGTTCTTCATCAACCTGGTGGACAACACCTACCTCGACTGGGACGACCCCCGGACGCCGAGCGCCCACCCGGTCTTCGGTGAGGTGGTGGCAGGGATGGACGTTGTCGACAAGATCGGGAAGGTGAAGACGGACTCCTCCGACAGACCAAGGGTTCCCGTCCGGATCGAGAAGGCGGAAGTCCTGGAGTAATCCTTTTTTATGCGCCATAGCGACGCCGGCCGCGGGAACCCGGGCGTGGTCGAGGATCGGATCGGGTATACGTTCAACGATCGCTCCCTCCTCGAGCGGGCGCTCACCCGCCTCGCCTACACCCTGGAGGCGGGCCTCCCTGCCGACGCCCACATGGACGCCCTCGCCACCCTCGGGGACGCGGTCATCAACGTCGCGGTCGTGGAGGCGGTGGTCGCCGCTGGAGCGCACGATAAGGGCGCGATCACCAACAGGAAGATGAACCTGGTGAACATGACCCGGCTCCGTGCCCTCGCAGAAGACCTCGATCTCGCCGACTACGTCCGGTGGGGGAAGGGCGAGGCCGCCCAGAAGGTCTGGACCTCCGGCCGGGTCCTCGCCGAGTGCCTGGAGGCGCTCGTCGGCGCCGTCTACCTGGACGGCGGGATGGAGGCGGCCGCGGGAGTGCTCCGGCGGCTCGGGCTCACGGAGAAGGCGTAACTGATCCCTCCGTCGAACGCTTCACACAACCCCCCGGGAAGCGGCCGTCAATAGAAGGCGGTATAACCTCACGCGAAGAAGTGTTCCCTCTCAGATAGACCGATCTTCGCGTTCTTCGCGGCTCGAAGCCTACGGCTTCTCAAACTCCTTCCCCAGGGGGAAGTCGTTCTTCGCGTGAGTTCCTTGCTGGGGATAATAGTACGACGTCTCACGCGAAGGACGCGAAGCCGCGAAGAGAACTCTCAAGGGCAACCAACCGGTCTTCGCGTGAGTCGATGATGGAGGATGGGGGGAGAGGTTCTCCGGAGCCCATCACGCTCAGTCTTCCGCCGCCGATCCCGGCACGGTCTCTCTCGCCGGGGCAACGGCCGGCGGCCGCATCAGGAGCCAGGCGACGGCGAAGCCTGCGGCGGCAAGGGCCGCAACCCAGGGGAAGACCCCGAGATACGTCCCGGTCGCCGTCCGGATGAACCCGGCAAGCTGCGGCCCGGCGATGGCGCCTGCGCCGTAGGCGAGGAAGACGACCCCGTAGCAGCGCGGGTAGTCGCACGTCCCGAAGTAGGAGGCCGTCGCCGTCGGCGCGATCGCAAGCCACCCTCCAAGGCAGCCCCAGAGGACGGCGAACGCGACGATGTAGGCGGGCACCCCCGGTGCGAGCCACATCAGGACGGATGCCGCCGCGATCAGCGCAAACGTCAGCATTGCCGTCTTCTGTGGAGTTATCCGGTCGGCAAGCCCCCCGAACGCCGGCCGCCCGAGCCCGTTGAAGACGGCGAAGAACCCGACGAGGAGCGTCGCGAGCCCCGCGTCCACCCCGGCGAGTTCGGTCCCGACCGGTTTTGCGATCGAGATCGCCATCAGTCCCGCAAGACAGCCGACGAAGTAGCAGGCGAAGAGCCCATAAAACGTCCCCGTCCGGAGCATCGTTCCCCGGTTGCACTCGCAGACCGGCGCCGTTCCGACCCCGGGCGCGGGCGGCGTCCATCCCGCCGGCCGCCACCCATCCGGCGGGAACCGGAGCGGCAGGGCCGAGAGGACCAGGACGGCGATCAGTACGGCGCCGAAGATCTGGAAGGTTGCCATCACGCCGTATGCGGCGATCAGGGCGCCTGCAGCGTTCGCGGTGACAAACGCCGAGAACCCGAACCCGAGGAGGGCGAGCCCCACCGCAAGACCCCGCCGGTCCGGGAACCACCGGGCGGCCACGGCGACCGGCGCCCCGTAGGCGATCCCGACTCCAAGGCCGCCGATGACGCCGTAGACGACGTAGAGCGCCTCGACCGACGTCGCCGTCGAGGCGAGCAGCCACCCCAGGCCGGTGAGGAGCCCGCCGACGACCGTCACCTTCCGCGGGCCGTAGCGCTCGATGTACTTCCCGGCGAGCGGCATCGCTATCGCGAAGAAGGCGAGGAAGACCGAGAACGGGAGGAGGACCTCCGCCGCCGTCACCTCCCGGCCGAGCGTCTCGGTGAAGTACGCCGCAAGCGGCCCGACAAAGACGCTCCAGGAGTAGATGCTCCCGAGACAGAGGTTGATGAGGAGGCCGAGGGCGACGAGCCCCCAGCGCCCCTTCTCTGCAGGCAACCCGAAGATCGTTGGTGTGTCCGTCATGGGTGCCTACTCCTCGAGCGTCGAGATGTCGCCCGGGTCCATCCCGAGCTCGCGGGCTTTCAAGACTCTGCGCATGATCTTGCCGCTCCGGGTCTTCGGGAGCCGGTCCATGAACTCGATCTCGGCAGGCACCGCGACGGGCCCGAGGCTCTTTCTGACGTGGTGGGCGAGGTCGTCGACGAGGCCGTTCCCGGGGCTCACCCCCATGCGGAGGGTGACGAACGCCTTGATGACGTTCCCCTTCAGGGCGTCGGGTTTGCCGATGACCGCCGCCTCCGCCACCGCGTCGTGGGAGACGAGCGCGCTCTCGACCTCGGCCGTCCCGATGTTGTGCCCGGCGACGACGATCAGGTCGTCGGCCCGGCCGAGGACCATGATGTAGCCGTCCTCGTCCTTCACCGCGAGGTCGCCTGCGGTGTAGCAGCCCGGGATGGTGTTCCAGTAGGTGCGGTATCGCTCGTCGTTGCCGTGAACCGTCCGGAGCATCGAGGGCCAGGGCTCCTTGATGACCAGGAACCCACCGGTGCCGGGCGGAACGGGGTTCCCCGCCCTGTCGACGACGTCCACGACGGCGCCCGGGATCGGTCTCCCGGCAAACCCGGGTTTCATCGGTTCCCCGACCATCGTGGTGATCATGTGCATCCCGGTCTCGGTCTGCCACCAGGTGTCCACGATCGGGCACTTCGTGCCGCCGATCGCGCGGTAGTACCACTCGAACGCCTCCGGGTTGAGCGGTTCGCCGACCGAGCCGAGCACCCGGAGCGACGAGAGGTCGTACTTCGCCGGCCACTCGTCGCCGTAGCGCATGAACATCCGGATGGCCGTCGGCGCGGTGTAGAAGATCGTCACCCCGAGGTCCTGGACCAGCCGCCAGTAGGCGCCCGGGTCAGGGTAGTCCGGCGTCCCCTCGACGATGACGACCGTCGTGCCGACCGCAAGCGGGCCGTAGGCGATGTAACTGTGGCCGGTGATCCAGCCGGGGTCGGCGGTGCACCAGAAGACATCGTCCTCCTTGACGTCGAAGACGCACTTTGTGGTGTAGTAGGTCCCGACCATGTAGCCGCCGCAGGTGTGGACGATCCCCTTCGGGGCGCCGGTCGATCCGCTCGTATACAGGATGAAGAGCGGGTCCTCCGAGTCCATCGCCTCAGCCGGACAGTCGGGTGCGGCACGGGCCACCAGATCGGCGTAGTCGACCTCCGTCCCGGGGTCGAGCTCGGCGGCCGGCATCTCGCGCCGGAGGACGACGACCTTCTCGATGCCCGGTGCGTGGGTGAGCGCCTCTC
>JASUSO010000088.1 GCA_030446015.1 Methanobacteriota archaeon | reverse complement strand
ACGGGGACGCTTGATCGCAGGGGTCCTGAACCACACGTATTCCCCGGGCTTTTGCACAAAAATGAAGAATAGGGAGTCATCCCGGGCCCCCACCCCTACGCCGCCGGCGCGGCGTAAAGTTCCTCCTCTTCTTTGATCATCGGGTAGTTCGCCGCCTCCCACCCGATCGTGCCTCCAAGGAGGTTTATGACGTTTGAGAACCCGTGCTTCTGGAGGATGCTTGCTGCGATGCTTCCCTTGTACCCGACATCGCAGTGGACGACGATCCGCTTATCCTCCGGGATCTCCGAAAGGTGCTCCTCGAGGTGCCCGACGTAGATGTGGTGGGAGCCCTGGATGTAGCCCTTCTCCTCCCGCTGGCCGATCTTGCGGACATCGAGGATATAGACCGAAGGGTCGTCCAGGTGCTCCGCGAGATCGGACGGGGACCAGGTCCCGGTCCGCTCGATCTCTTCGCCCTGCTTGAACCAGGCTGCAAACCCGTCGGCGAGGTATCCCGCGATGTTGTCGTAGCCAAGCCTCACACAGTAGCGGACCACGCGGTCCGGGTCCAGGTTGAAGTCGTCGACGAGGACGATCGGGTCGTCGTAGTTCAGGTAGTAGCCCATGTAGATCGGAAGACCGTCCCGCCAGATATTGAGCGTCCCCGGGATATGCCCTCCGGCGAAACTCGTCGGGGACCGGATATCTATGATCTGGGCCTTTCCGTCGAGGAGAGAGCGAAGTTCCCGGGCGGAATAGGCCGAGAGGTGCGGCAGGCTGTAGAGAAGGGGCGGGCCCTCCCGGTTGAGTCTTCGCATCATCTCGAAGTACGGCGGCTCGTAGATCTTCTCGTTCATCTTGTACTCGACGAACTCCTCCTTGCTCATCGAGAGGATGGGATTTGCCGCCTTCTCAAACCCAATCGTCGTATACTCCCGGTCGCTGATGTTGCCGCCGCAGACGGAGCCCGCGCCGTGAGCGGGGCAGACGATCACGCCGTCCGGGAGCGGGAGGATCTTCTCGTGCAGGCTTGCATAGAGCATCTCGGACATCTCCCGGCGCTTGCTCTCCCCGGCAAGATCGGTCCTCCCGACGTCGCCTGCAAAGAGCGCATCACCGGTAAAGATCATCAGCGGGTCGGCGGAGACGGATCGGTCGCGCAGCAGTATCGATATGCTCTCGACCGTATGTCCGGGGGTCTCGATGACCTCAAGCTCGAGGGGGCCGAGCCTGAAGGTATCCCCCTCGTGGACGCTGGTCCCGAACCTGAAGTTCTCCCGCGCCCCGTGCAGGATCTCCGCCCCGGTCGGGCGGGCGAGTTCCCGGGAGCCGATGACGTAATCCTCGTTCTTGTGCGTCTCAAAGATCGTTGTGATCTTAAAGTCGTTGCTCTCGGCGATCTCCGCGTAGATCTGGCAGTCCCGCCTCGGATCGATGACCACCGCCTCCCCCTCCGCCCCAACCACATACGAGTTGTGGGCAAGGATCTCGGATCTTATCTTCTCAAACAGCATCCCCATCCATCTCCCCGGAGAACGGGTTTGTCTCCGTTCCGACAGACCGAGATGTGGAAGAGGGATATAAAAGGTTTCCGGGAATCCGGGAAGGCATCACCCCTCGCCCCCCGGACACCGATCGTCGCGGGGCGGGCGCCGCTGCCCCGCTCCCCGCGCCTTCGGGACGGATAGAACGCTTCCCACCGCTTTGAATGCGTCCTCTAATTCCTCAAAATTCGGGATCCGGCAGCCGCGTAAAATTCTTAGACCGCTGCGCATGCTATCGCCGCCGAGCATGCAGCCCACCACCATCTTCTCGGTGTTCCGGGAGAACCGGACGATCTCGTTTGCGACGTGCGCCGGGTCGACGAGCGTGGTCGGCACGGCGATCACGAACGCGATGTCCCAGAACTCCTGGTGGCGTATCAGGACGTCGAAGAGGGCGGCGAACCTGGCGGCGTCGGCGTCCCCGAGGATGTCCATGGGGTTTGCGTGGTTCCAGAACGGCGGGAGGAACGCGTTGAGCTCGCGCAGCACGTCGTCGGGGAGGTCGACCATATCGACGCCGTAGGCCTCGGCGTAATCCGAGGCGAGGACGGCAAACCCCCCCGCGCTGGTGACGGCGATCGCCCTCTTCCCCTGCGGGTAGCCCTCGGAGGCCAGGAGTTCTGCAAGGTTGAAGGCGTCCCGCAGGCTCCGGACCGGGATCACCCCGGCCTGGCGGAAGGCCGCAACGTAGACGTCGTAGCTCCCGGCAAGAGACCCGGTGTGGGACGACGCCGCGGCCTTGCCCTTCCGGGACGAACCGGACTTCACCGCGACGACCGGCTTATTCCTCGCGACGTCGCCGACGATCTGCATAAACCCCCGTCCGTCCTGGATTTCCTCGACGTAGAGGGTGATAGACCGGGTCATCTCGTCCTGCTCGGCGAACCGGAGGTAGTGCTCGAACCCGAGATCCGCCTGGTTGCCGACGCTGATGACGGTCGAGAACCCGAACTCCTCGGTGAGGCTCCAGTCGACGACGGTGGTGATGATCGCGCCGCTCTGGGATATGAAGGCGACGTCTCCCGCTCTCGGCGAGACGGGGTCGAACGTGGCGTTGATCCCCATATGGGGCATCATCACCCCAAGGCAGTTCGGGCCGACGACCCGGATCCCGTGCCTTCTCGCGATCGCAACAACCGCCTCCTCAAGAGCGGCGCCATCCTCCCCGGTCTCCCGGAACCCCGCGGTGACGATGATGGCAAGCCTCACCCCCTTCTTCCCGCACTCCTCCATCACCCCGGGGACGAGATGGGCGGGCACGGCGACGACCGCCCAGTCCACCGGGCCGGGGATCTCGAGAACGGAGGGGTAGGCCTTCCGCCCGAAGAACTCGTCGTGCGAGGGGTTGACCGGGTAGACGCTGCCGGAGAACGAGAGCAGGTTCCGGAGCACCGAGTAGCCCACCTTCTTCGGGTTTGCGGAGGCGCCGATCACGGCGATGGATTCGGGGTAGAAGATATCCGGAGGCACTCCAACCCTGAGTCGGGCAGCCGCGCCGGTGGCGGCATCCCCGACGATGATCCGTGCGTCGACTACGCTCACGCCCTGCTCGTAGACGATCACCGGGTTTAAGTCGAACTCCAGGATACGGGGGTCCTCGACGAAGGCCCGCGCCATCGCGGCGATGAGCCGGACGAGCGCCTCCTCGTCCTTTGGGGGCTCTCCCCGGTATCCCCGGATGAGCCGGTAGCCCTCGATCTCGCGGACCATCGTGCGGATCTCATCTTCGGTCGTGGGCAGCACCCGGATGGAGACGTCCGCAAGAAGTTCCACCAGTTTTCCCCCAAGACCGAAGGTGATCACCTTCCCAAACGACGGGTCGGTCTTCCCGCCGACCAGCACCTCGAGCCCCGGCGGCATCTGTCGCTCGACGATGATGCCGGTGACCGTCGCCTCCGGGGCGTGGGAGGCGGCGTTCTGCATGATCGTCCGGAACGCTTCTTCGACTCCTTCGGGGCTCTCGATCCCGGTGATGACCCCGCCGACGTCGCTCTTGTGGACGATCTCGGGGGAGACGACCTTCATGACGACGGGGTAGCCTATCCGCCCGGCGGCCGCCCGCGCCTCCCCGGGGCTGGCGGCGAGGTGATGGGGGGGCACCGGTATCCCGCACGAACCAAGCAGACGGTAGCCTTCAGATTCGGTTAACATCCTCTCCGGCATCTGCACTCCTCACGATACGCCGATCCTGCCGGGATGCATGACCGGCGTCCTGATGCAGGAGTTGGTCGGGTCCCCATAATAAGTATCCGTCCCGGAAGGAGGGGGTGGTATGCACCGGAGAACATGGCAAGGTGGCGCCGAACCGCCTCGAAGCCGTGAAAGAGTGTCGGAGATCCGGCGGTCCCATGCCGGTCGCTATGGCTGGTATTACGAATTCAAATTGGATCACACATGATAGGAGACAATTCGAAAGTTATAATAACCAGTATTACTATGATCCGTATCAGTATGTCGCCATTCCAATATAGAGTTCTCACGGCCGCAATGCTGGCGGCCCTCGTCCTGCTCATAGCCGCCGCAGGATGCACCGGGACCGTCCAGGAAGGCGCCGGCAAGACCGTCACGGTTACCGATGGCTTCGGCCGGACCGTCGCCGTCCCGTCGCCACCAGAGAGCGTCGTCTGCTCTGGCTCCGGGTGCCTGCGCTACCTCGTCTACCTGCAGGGCCAGGACCTCGTCGTCGGCGTCGATGATATCGAGAAGAAAGATCAGGCCATCGAAGGCCGCCCCTACGCCCTCGCCTACGGGGCGCAGTTCAAAGACCTCCCGCTGATCGGCGAGTTCCGGGGTAAGGACGACCCGGAGAAGATCCTCGGGATAGGGCCGGAGGTCATCTTCAAGACGGGCTCAACCGGAACCGCATACGGCACCAGTGCTGCCGAAGCCGACAAGCTCCAGGAGAGAACCGGGATCCCGGTCGTGGCCTTCTCCTACGGCTCGCTCCGGAACGACGCCGAGAAGGCCGAGATGTATGATGGGCTCCGCGTGATGGGCAAGGTCATCGGGAAGGAGGAACGGGCCGAAGAGGTGATCGCCTACATCGAGGCAACGATCGCCGACCTCGAAGCCCGGACTGCCGACATCCCTGGCGCCGAGCGAAAGACGGTCTACATCGGCGGGGTCTCCTACGCCGGCGCCCACGGGATCATCTCCACCGAACCCGCCTACCCGCCATTCCTTTGGGTGAACGCAAAGAACGTCGCGGCCGGCCTCGGCACCGCCCACGCCGACGTCGCGAAGGAAGCCCTCGTCGACTGGGATCCGGAGTATCTCTTCATCGACGTCGGCACGATCCAGACGGAGAGCGACGGCGCAATCGGAGAACTGAAGAACGATCCTGCGCTTAAAGGGCTTACTGCCGTAAAGGAAGGCCGGGTCTACGGCGTCCTCCCGTACAACTTCTACAGCACGAACTACGAGACCGTGCTCGCGAACGCCTACTTCATCGGCAAGACCCTCTACCCCGACCAGTTCGCCGAGATCGACCCTGAGGAGAAGGCAAACGAGATCTACACCTTCTTCATCGGGAAGCCGGTCTTTGACGAGCACAACAACGAGTACCGAAACCTCGGATTTCAGGAGATCCCGCTCTGATACCGGGCTTTCGTGGGAGGAGATGACGAGATGCACTTTGCAGACGGGGCCATCCCCGCCGACTACCTGGGCTACGTGCGGCAGAAGCACCTCTGGATACTGGGGGGCGTCGTCCTCCTCTTCCTCCTCCTGATCGTATCCATATCGGTCGGGGCGGTGAGCATCCCCCCGTACGAGGTCTTCCTCTCCCTCGCAAACGGGATCGGCGACCGGATACACCTCCTCCTCAACCCCGGCACCGCCCTCGACCCCACCAGCACCGACCGGATCGTCTGGAACATCCGCCTCCCACAGGCGCTTGCCGCGGTCGTCGCCGGAGTCGGGCTCTCGGTTGCCGGGGTCGCCATGCAGTCGATCCTCCGAAACCCGCTCGGGTCGCCGTTCACGCTCGGCATATCGAACGCCGGAGCATTCGGGGCGGCCGTCTCGGTCATCCTCCTCGGCGCCGGCACGATGCAGTCGTCGGTCGCCGACGCCGTCAACATCAACAACCCCTACCTGACGACGATGGTGGCGTTCTTCTTCTGCCTCCTTGCAACCGCGGTGATCCTCCTCATCTCCCGGATACGCGGAACGTCCCCTGAGGTGATGGTGCTCGCCGGCGTCGCCCTCTCCTCCCTCTTCACGGCGGGGACGATGTTCCTGCAGTACTTCGCGAGCGACACCCAGCTCGCCGCCGTCGTCTTCTGGACGTTTGGCGACGTCGGCCGGGCCAGCTGGCAGGAACTCGGGATCATGGCCTCCGTCACGATGGCAGCCTCGCTCTACTTCATCGCGAACCGCTGGAACTACAACGCCATCGACGCCGGCGACGAGACGGCAAAGGGGCTCGGGGTCAGCGTCGAACGGGTCCGGGACGTCGGGATGGTCGTCGCGGCGCTCGTCTCGGCCGTGATCGTCTCGTTCCTCGGGGTGATCGGGTTCGTGGGGCTCGTCTGCCCGCACATGGTGAGGAGGCTCATCGGCGACGACCAGCGCTACCTCATTCCCGGCTCCTGCGTGATGGGCGGGATCCTCCTCCTCGCCTCGGATACCGTCGCCCGGATCATCGTGGCCCCCTACGTCCTCCCGGTCGCCGTGCTGACGGCGTTCCTCGGTGCACCGGTCTTCATCTACCTGCTCCTGCGGGGGTACCGGCGATGATCCTCGACGTCGACGGTGTGGCGTTCACCTACCGGAGCAGCCCGGTCATCCGGGATATCACGTTCGATCTCCGGCCCCACCAGGTCCTCGCGATCCTGGGGCCGAACGGGGTAGGGAAGACGACGCTCTTAAAGTGCATGAACGCAATCCTGCGGCCGAAGGCCGGATCCGTCCTCATCGAGGGGGCGGACCTCCTCACCGCGGACAGGATGGAGATCGCCCGGAAGGTCGGCTACGTCCCCCAGCGGTGCGAAGCCGGCCGGATGACCGTCTTCGACGCCGTCCTCCTCGGCAGGCGGCCGCATATCGGGTGGGACGTGACGGAGAAGGATATCCGGATCGTCGAGGCGGCGATCCGGATGCTCCACCTCGAAGACCTGACGCTGCGCTACATCGACGAGATGAGCGGCGGGGAACTGCAGAAGGTGAGCATCGCGCGAGCCCTCGTGCAGGAGCCCCGGGTGCTGCTCCTCGACGAACCGACGAGCAGCCTCGACCTCAAGAACCAGATCGAGATCCTCGGGATCGTCAGGCAGGTGACGGCGGAGCACGACGTCGCCGCGGTGATGACGATGCACAACCTGAACATGGCGCTGCGCTACGCCGACCGGTTCATCCTCTTAAAAGACGGCGTCATCCATGCCGCAGGAGGACCCGACGTGGTGACGCCGGAGACCATCGAGGCGGTCTACGGCGTCCCGGTGACGGTCGAGCGCTTCAACGGGTACCGCTTCGTCGTGCCGCTGGAACCGGAGAGAGCCTGAAAACCCAGTAACGTATAAGCCCTCCGTCACCGATACGCCCGGCCGTATGGTGATCGAGGCGTTCGTCGGGATCACCGGGACGGTGCTCGGGGTATTCGGGGCGCTCTTCATCGTCTACGGGGCGGCGATCGCGATCGCCGAACTCCTGGCGCGCGAGGTGCGCATCCGGGATCTGAGTTACCACGACATCCGGTGGGTCTTCACCACCCGGATCCTGATCGGTCTCGAGTTCTTCGTCGCCGCAGACGTCATCAAGACCGTCCTCGAACCGACGCTCCAGGACCTGATCCTCCTCGGGTCGCTCGTCACGATCAGGACGGTCGTGAGTTACTTCCTCGGGAAGGAGGTGAGCGAACTCCCGGAAGAACAAAAGCTGTAGAGAGGGGCGGGGCTCACGCACTCTTGCGGTTCCCGCGCGCCTTCAGGTGCTCGTGCGCCCGCTCGACGACCCGGCGTGAGTTCCCGAAGGTGATCGTCCGCAGCGCCTCGCCGAAGGGGAGCCACTGGTAGCCGACATGCTCGTTCGAGAGCGTCACCTCCTCCTCGGGCGTCTCGATCAGGTAGTAGACGACCTCCTTGTAGACGGTATGTGCCCGGCGCTGGAAGAAGTAGTGAACCTCCTCGCGGAACCCGGGGACGAACTCCGCGCGGGTGATCCCGGTCTCCTCCTCAAGTTCGCGAAGAACCGTCTCTTCCTCGCTCTCGCCGCGCTCACCGTGCCCCTTCACGAGATCCCAGTGCCCGGCCCCGTACTGCAGGATGAGGTACTGGAGATCCGTATCCCGCCGGACGACGACCGCTCCGCATGATCGCTCTTTTGCCATGACCTTCTTCAATCCTGTCTCGTGGAACCCCCGGCCGCCGCAAGTTCGCGCCCGATGATCCGGAAGTCCTCTTCCAGGGCCTCCCGGTATCCCGGGCTGTAGAGCGCGGCGGCGGGGTGGAGGGTGGGGATGAG
>JASUSO010000087.1 GCA_030446015.1 Methanobacteriota archaeon | reverse complement strand
GCCGAGGGATCGGTGTATTCGGCAGAGAGGATCAGGTCTCCCTCGCTGCCGTACAGCTCCAGGCCGAGGAGGAGCCAGGTCTCGGCATCGATCCAGACGTTGAGGCGGTACACCGCCTCCCGGTAGCGGGTGGGCGCCTCGAAGAGTTTTGATCCGTCCGCGACCTCAAGGATATGGGCGGTGCGGCCGCCGATGACCTCGCTGCCGCGGTACGAGGCGTTCTGCTCCGCAAGCGACTCCGCAACCATCCCGCCATACCCCCGGACCTCCTCCGCCCAGCCGGGATACGACGGCTCGGAGAAGGTGGCTGCCATATACGGTCCGGCGACCGTCAGCGCCGTCCGGGTCGCCGGGTCGTAACGCCACTTCCGCGTGCCGTTCGAGACGACGATGGTCCCTGCGATCTCCGCGGGTTTCAGGAACTCCAGCCGGTAATTTTCAGGGGCTTTCTGGAGGAGCCTCGCGGTGACGTTCTCCGAATCGGCCACTACCCTTACGGTGGCGGAGAAGTCCTCCGCCTCCTCCTCTGCCGCGATGAACCGGGCGGCGATCTCGTCCGCCGGCGGCGGGTCCGCGGCGGTGCCGATGCACCCGGCGGTCCAGGCGAGGAGGAGGAGCGCGAGCGCCGCAGGCTTCATCGGCAGGCCACCCCCGCCAGGATAAGGAGCAGCCCGACGAGTGGCATGAGGAGGAGGACATAGAGAGGTCCGACAAACTCCATGACGCCCGGTGCGGGCACAGGCGAGGGTATGAACTTCAGGAACGCATCAAGGGCCAGGAAGAGCGAGATGATGCCGAGAACCGCGACGACAACGATCGGTATCCGCACCCTGTCCCGGCAGTCGTCCGGGAAGGAGGAGAGGAGCAGGGCCGCGGCCGGGGGGAGAAGGAGCATCATCTGGAAGGCGGGATCCCCGAGGTGATACGGCACAGCCCATGCCACGATCCCCGTCCAGAGGGCAAGAGCGGTGCAGACGGCGACGAACGGTATGCCCCGGCGCCACCGGGGGGACTCATGCCGCATCGCCCGCAGGAACTGAACCGACCCGGCGAGCGAGACGAGCGAGAGCAGGAATATCACGCTCCCGGAGCCGATGGAGCCATGGGACGCAAGCGTCACCGGCATGACCGCCCAGAGGAAGAAGAAGATCGCGCTCGCGGCGATGAGCGGGGCGATTTTCATCCCCGCCCCCGCCGCGCGAACGGCGAGCAGCAGTCCTCCCGCGAGCGCAACCACTCCCATCCCGGCGGAGAACCCGGGTGCGGTTTGGGTCTGCGGGGGTTCCGGCTCCAGTTCCAGGTCGAGCCGGTTGGTGATGTTCTCGAAGACTACCTCCCGGTGCAGGGGGAGGTAGCCCTCCTTCTCGACCGATACGTTCTGGGCGTAGCCGAACGCGCTCTCGATCAGGTAGCCGCCGTCACCGGCGGTTCCGGTCGTCACGGGATGCGGCCCCCAGGCGAGCGGGAGGACCGACTCGAACCTCACCGTTGCGTCCGGGATCGGACGGCCGTCGATATCCCGCACTGTCCCGATGACGTAGATCCACAGCGGCGGCGGGATATCGACGTTGACGTGGATGTGCAGCACCGCCTCAGAGGTCTTCCCCAGGTTGTCGATCAGGGTCACGGTGATCGTCTCGTTCCCTTCAGCGACCGGGACGGTGCAGGAGAAGTCGGTCGCGTTACCGCAGGAGAACTTCCCTGCGCTGCTCTCGACCACGACGTCCCGTATCCCGTTCGAGGCCTCAGCCCTGCCGGTGACCGTGACCTCGGGCGGGACGAGATCGCTCCATACCGTCTCGTACTGCTTTGGTGAGGTGATGGAGAGGAACGTCGAGAACTCGACCGGTTCCTCCCCGGCGCTCACCGGGGCTGCCGCCATGAGCAGCATGAGAATGCAGAGGATCGTCAGAAGACTTCGTCTCATCGTTCGGCTCCTTGAATGAACGATTGGAACGGGTCATTTATACCTTTTCTGTGCCGTCCGTCTCCGCGTACATGACCCTCTCCGCCAGGGCGATCTCCCGGGGAGGAAAGACGATCAGCGCCCGGGGATCCTCGTCGATGGTGATCGGCGTCCGGTTTTCGTCCGGCGGGTCCCTAGGGTAGATCTCAATGGTATTCCAGACCTCCGTGGTGGCAAAGGAGATGAACTCCAGCGGGCGGAGGGTGCCGTTCTCGACAGCGTAGATATTTTTGTAGGTGTCGTCGTAGGTCCGGTTCTGTTCGTGGTAGAAGACCTTCAGATTCATTCCCCTCTCCCCGTAAGAGATCTCGTCGAATGGAATCTCATCGAGGGCAGCGAGAGCCCCGAGCGGGTGGGCGTGGGGAGGGCGATGATCGAGCCGCTGGGACGAGATATAGGCGCTCCCGTTGTTGAGGACGAAGGCAGAGTGAACCCAGGACTCCCCCTCCATATCGGCGAAGAACGCGAATTGGATGTAGGTGAACGAGCCGTTCTCATCGAACTCCATGACGAGCATCGGCGACGTTGCCGTCTCGTTCTCGAACGGGATCTCGGCCTCCATCGCCTCCCAGATCTCAAGGAATGGGGGGTTGTACCGCTCTGCCGGGAGGACGGGGACAGTCTCGTAGTGAATCATCTCGTAGCCGGGCGGGACGTAGGAGGCACGCCAGAAGACGAAGAACACCACGATAACGATGCCGAGCGCGAGCCACCGGTCTCTCATGCATTCACGCTCCCGGCGATGAGGAGAACCAGCCCCGGGGCCGCGGCAACGCGACGGTGACCCGATCCAGGCGCTTCTTCCTCCATCATAGTGGGAGATGGGATGCGAGATTATATACGATTTCTGTGCCGGCTGTCTACTCACGAGCCCCGGTTTCTCTGCAGCCGGGCGGGAAAGGGCGCCGGCAAAACGTAAAGGTCAAGGGCCTTCGCTCCCATTGCTGTAACATGCGACGCTGGCCGGTTGCTCTCCTGCTTCTCCTTCTGGTCACTCTCCCTCCCCCTGCGGCCGCCGGGTATACCGTCAGTCCGGCCGGGGACTACGTGCCCGACCGTCCGCCGCAGGATCTGACCCCCATCGAGTGGTGGCAGGTCCCACCCCAGATCCTGATCTCCGGCCTCCTCATCGGTGCCCCTCCCGAACTCCTGGTCGTCGTTAATGTCCTGTTCCTCCTGAACGTCTGGCTCTTCTTCGGCTACCGCCGGGTTGTGAAAAACGCCGCGCTCGAGCATGAGACCCGGACGGCGATCTACGACCACATCCGCGCTCACCCCGGCATCCGCCTCGGCACCCTCACCGAGGATCTCGGGGTGAACCGCGGAACCTTACGCTACCACCTCGGGAGACTGCAGGAGTTCGGGATGGTCGCCGCCGTCGCCGTCGGCGGACAGACGGGATACTTCGAGAACCAGCAGAGGTACTCAGAACTCGAAGCAAAGGTGCTCATCCACCTCAAAAACCCGAACACCCGGGAGATCCTCTTCACACTGCTGGAGAAACCGGGGGCATCGCGGCATGAACTTGCCGAACGGCTCGGGATCACCGCCGCGTCGGTCTCGTGGCACCTGCGGCGCCTCTCAGGCGACGGGGTCGTGCTCCGGGAGAAGAGCGGGGCGGACGTCCGGTATTTCCTCTCCGATGAGGCGGCGGCGGTCGTCGGGGAGCAGGTGGGCGGCGGGGCCCTGGGCGGACATCTCTGTCGAACAACCGATACCGGAACAGGTAAGTACTCTCACTGAAAAGTAACCAGAATGAAACCCATTCGCATTCACACCGAACACCTCGACCTGATCCCGGCCACCGTCGAGATCCTCACGGCCGACCGGGACGACCGCCGGGAGCTTGCCCGCCTTCTCGATGCCGCCGTCCCGGAGACGTGGCCGCCGTCGCTGCTCGACAACGAAACCCTCGATGCATTCATCCAGATGGCCGCGGAGGGAGGCGACCCGCTCTTCGCCGCCTGGTACTGGGTGCTGGATGACCCCGCAGCCGGAGAGCGGACCCTCATCGGCACCGGGGGAACCGCCTCGCCGCCACGGGCAGGGAGCGGAGGAGACACAGTGCTCATCGGCTACTCGGTGCTCGATGAGTTCCAGGGCAGGGGCTACGCAACCGAAGCGGTCCGCCACCTCATCCCCACGCTCTTCGCCCTTCCGGGAGTCCAGCAGATCGAGGCGGCGACCTACCCGGACATCAGCGCATCCATCCGGGTGCTGGAGAAGAATGGATTCGTTCAATCCGGTGCGGGATTTGAGGAAGGAACCGTCAGATACGTGTTAAAGAAGCCCGAAGGTTCGGTCTGAACCAGGACATTCCCCTCCGCGTTCCGCCCTCCCCTCCGGTTCACCGGTCGGCATGATTGGAACCCCACAAAGCCCGAAAGCAGGGCAGAAACCCCGGTGTTCCGGCAGGGTGGAGCCCCGCACAGGAACCTATATGAAGTGTTCGCGCCCTGTGGGCCTGCCGGGATCCAGAGAGGATTGCGGCAGGATGTAGGAATCATGGCATGGAGAAGGCCATCGCGGGAGATCTGGAGCGAATTCGACCAGATGATCGGGGATATGCAGAGGCAGTTCTCCGAGGTGATGGAGCGGCTCTCAGGGGCCGCACAGCAGGTGCCCATGCTCGGGGGAGCCGGAACGATGGTCGACGTCATCGAGCACGAGGACGACGTCATGGTCGTTGCCGACCTCCCCGGCGTCGATAGGGAGGAGATATCCGTCAGGCTCCTCGATGCGAGGACGCTCAGGATCACCGCCAGAAGAGAGGAGGCGAAGGAGGAGCGGCAGGCCGGATACCACGTGCGGGAGCGGAGGTTCGGCGCGATATCCCGGACGGTCTCCCTCCCCACCGACGTCCGCGACGAAGGGGCGACCGCCACGTTCAAGAACGGCGTCCTCGAGGTGCGGCTGAAGAAGGCGGCCGAGAGCCGCGGAAAAGAGATATCGGTGAGCAGAGAGCCCGAGCAGGCCGCCAGGTTCACCGCAGAGGCACGCCGGCAACAGATCGAAGAGGAGTACCGGGAGGACAGAGAGAAGGTAAAACCGTCCGGGTACTTAAGCCCCCACGCGATACAGGAAGCAGCGCAGAAGATTCAGCTCGAAGATACGGGGAGCCCCGAAGAGCAGAAGACGGCCGAGGAACTCCGCCGGCAGAAAGAGAGGATGTACGAGGAGGGGAAGAGGAAACTGACGGAGTAGGCGGCGGAGAAGCCCCTCGCAATGAGGGCATGATGCAGCGGCAGGGCAGGCCGCCGTTACCCTGCAATGTCCTTAATGAGTGCAAACCCCGCCTCGATCGTGTTCAGATACCGCCGGTTGCGTCCGCCCGGGTAGGGGAGGCAGAGGAGCCGGCTCTCCTCGAAGATCGCCTCCCGGGAGAGCCCGGTTACCGTCCCGGCGCCGGAGAGAGCGGTCGCGTAGGGCTCGATCTGGCGGAGGCCCAGAAGCGCCGTATTCCCGAGGACGACGACGTACTCCGGGGCGAGGGCGGCAACCTCGGGCGCGAGGGTCGCGCGGGCGCTCATCCGGACGAGGTCTGCCGGGATGGCCGGCCTGCGGTTCTTCCGAAAGACGCACCGGACCGTATCGACGAGATAGAGGCCCCTCTCCGCGAAGAGGTCGAGGTTCTCCCGGCGCGAGTCGCCGTCGAGCCCGAGCAGCGAGAAGAGGTTCTCCGCGAGTCCGCGGGAGAGCGGCGGGGCGCCGGGACGGTGCGGCGCGTCGTAGCGGTCGTTCCAGAAGTAGGGGTAGCCGGGGTTCCGGCAGTCGGCCGGTTCCGCGACCTCGCGCCGCCCGGCGGCCCAGGGCGGGGACTCGGCGACGAAGAGCACCTTCACGCGGCCGGGTCGCCGGGATGCGGCATCGCAGGCGTCGTGGGGCAGGAGCCCGGGAAGGAGAATACCGTCGAGGGCGGGGCGTTCGTCCGCGTAACGGCGGTAGGCCTCCCGCATCGCCGCCGGGGAATGGGGATCCATCACGAGAGATTCGCTCTGGTGACGGATATCTTTGCGGGTGCCGGATGCGATATATAAAGAGGTATCAGCACCAAGAGGTGGATGAATGGAGAAGAAGAATATTACCTTCCAGGATCTCAATATCTCGCCAAAGACACTCCGGGCAATAGAAGACATGGGCTTTGAAGAGCCCACGCCCATCCAGATCAGCACCATCCCGACGATACTCGACGGACGCGACGTCACCGGCCAGGCACAGACCGGGACAGGGAAGACGGCGGCGTTCGGCGTCCCGGCGATCGAGCGCGTCGACCCCGACAGCCGGGAGACGCAGGTGCTTGTCCTCTCCCCCACCCGGGAACTCGCCATCCAGACCGCCGAAGAGTTCGCCCGCCTCGCGAAATACCACCGGGGCAT
This sequence comes from Methanobacteriota archaeon, assembly GCA_030446015.1. Lineage (GTDB taxonomy): Archaea > Halobacteriota > Methanomicrobia > Methanomicrobiales > Methanoculleaceae > Methanoculleus. The sequence goes on along the minus strand of JASUSO010000087.1, from coordinate 1,728 downwards.
CAACATACTCCCGATCTACGGCGGCCAGCCGATCGACCGGCAGTTCCGGGCGCTGGAACGCGGCGTCCAGATCGTCGTCGGGACGCCGGGCCGGGTGCTCGACCATCTCGACCGCGGGACGCTCTCGTTTGCCGGGGTGAAGGTCGTCATCCTCGACGAGGCCGACCAGATGCTGGACATGGGCTTCCGCGAGGATATCGAGAAGATCCTCGACGAGACGCCCGGGGACCGCCAGACGATCCTCTTCTCGGCCACGCTCCCGAAACCCATCCTGGATATCTCAAAGAAGTTCCAGAAGAACCCCGAGTTCATCTCGGTCGCGCGACGGGAAGTGACCGTCCCGCAGATCGAGCAGCTCTACCTTGAGGTGCGGAGCCGCGACAAACTCGAGGTTCTCACCCGGCTGCTCGACATGTACGACCCCGACCTGACCCTGATCTTCTCGAACACCAAAAAGGGCGTCGACGACCTGACCACGCACCTCCAGGCCCGCGGCTACTTCGCCGAAGGGCTTCACGGGGATATGAAGCAGACGCTGCGCGACCGGGTGATGGCGAAGTTCCGGGCAGGGAGCATCGACGTCCTGGTGGCGACGGACGTCGCCGCACGGGGAATCGACGTCGAGGACGTCGACCTGGTCATCAACTACGATGTCCCGCAGGATATCGAGTACTACATCCACCGCATCGGCAGGACGGCGCGGGCCGGGCGCACCGGCCGGGCCGTCACGTTCGTGGGGCCGAAGGAGTACTTCAAGCTCCGGACGATCCAGAACTACACGAAGATCAAGATCGCCCGGATCCCGCTCCCGACACAGGGGGACGTCGAGGAGAGCCGGACGCGCAAACTGATCGAACGGGTGCAGCAGACCATCGACGAGGGCGGCCTCGATAAATACGCAAACCTCGTCGAACAGATCGTCGCCGAGGACTACACCTCGCTCGAGGTCGCCGCCGCCCTCCTGAAGATGGAGCTCGGCGGAGCCGGCCAGGGCCAGCCGCAGGAGATCGGGCCCGCCCGGGGGCTGGCGCTTCTGCGGATCCCGGTTGGGCGGGAGCACCAGATCAGGCCGAAGGATATCGTCGGAGCGCTCGCGGGGGAGACCGGGATTCCCGGCAGCGCCATCGGCGCGATCAACATCTACGACACCTACTCCACCGTCGACGTGCCCTCGGAAGTCGCCGAACAGGTCATCGAGGGGATGAAAGGAAAGACCATCGCGCGGGTCAGGCTGACCCGGCCGATCGAGATCATCGAGACGCCCGGCGGGCGGTAAGGGGCTCCAGGACCGTTCTTTCGGGCCGGTGCGGGGCGCCGGAATGCTTGGGGCGCACTGATGGGGCTGCAGGGCAGATCGGTCATCGACCCGGAACGTTTTTGCCGAAAACGAAGCGTCATCCGCTACGAACCGGCGGGATCACCGCACGGCAACCCGGGGGTGCTGGGGGATTCACCGGGGTAGCGGCACCGGCCCCACCCCGGGATACTTTTATATATACTGATACGTATTCTACACCGTCTGGGGGGTGGTGACGTCAATCGGTACGGTACAATCTCTCGTCTTCCGGAGTCTCATCGCCATCGAAATATCGAGGATTATCTGCCCTAAGACCCGCATATTAGAAAAATAGGGCTTTGTTGAAACCCTCTTCCGGAGGGTGAATAATCTCCAGATACACCTATCTCCCGACGCACGCGAAGGCGCGAAGAACGCGAAGTCTGAATGAG
>JASUSO010000086.1 GCA_030446015.1 Methanobacteriota archaeon | reverse complement strand
TTTTTGTGAGTGTGCGGCCGTCTGCCATGCTGGGGCGGGCGGCCAATGCCCTTACGGGCTGTACTTCGCGGCTTCGCGTTCTTCGCGTGAGACTTCATTCCTATCCCTTTGACAACCTCACGCGAAGAACGACTTCCCCTTGGGGAAGGAGTTTGAGAAGCCCTAGGCCTCGAGCCGCGACTGTCCACAGGACTGGAGCGTGAGAAGCCCTAGGCTTCGAGCCGCGAAGGGCGCGAAGATGCTCTAGAGCCCGGAGCCCCTCTTTGCCTTGATCTTCTTGATGCGCCGGAGCCGCGTCCATTCCTGCCGCTCCATCTCTTCGCGCTGGTCTTCGATGAGCCGGCGGATCTCGGTGAGTTCCGGGATGATCTTGAACTCCAGCGCGTTCACCCGTCGCCGTGTCTTCTCGATATCGTCGAGCAGGTGTTTGACGCCTCCTTCACGTTCGGCGGTCACGATGATCGCCTCGAGGAGATCCTCGTAGGCGTCGGCCGCATCGTCGATGACCGACGATGTTCCAAGGAGGCCGTACCCCCGCTGGTCGAGCGTCTTTCTCACCATCGCCGGCTCAAGTGCCGGGAGCCGCACCCCGAATGTGTTCCGGCATCCGGCCGTATAGGACGGTTCGGCCTCCACCGAGAGGGCTGCAAGGAGCACGCCCGTCGCTCCTTCCATCATGGCGGCGACCGCCACCATCTCCCGCGCACCGGCGTACTGCTCCTCGAGTGCCTGGCGCTCGTTTGCGGCCTCTTCGGTGAGCCTGACCAGTTCCAGCATCATGCCGTCGAGTTTCATCGATAACAGCCGGTGCACCTTCTCCGCGAGCGCCAGACGCCGCCTGACGATCAGGAGGCCAGCCCGGGTGGGTTTGATGTCGTCGACCGCCATGATGCTCTCCTACAGGACGATGTACTGCCATATTCGTTCGGGCGCGAGATCGAATGCTTTTCCCCGTGCGATTGCCCGCAGGTTCGCGACCTCGTACTTCTTGCGCTCGAGGTAGGCGAGCACCGGGAGAACCGAGAACGGGTGCCGCCGGGAGAGGGCCTCCAGGTGGTGGAGCCTGACGCGGGTGACCGCCATCTCGACCTCGTGGATAGGCCGCCTGCGCCGATGCCATCGCCGCCAGACCAGTTCCGCAGCGTCGGTGCTTGAGAAATCCGGATCCTGCCGGAGTTCGCGGATCGCCAGGGCGAGGACCGGGGCGATGCCGGTATCGAGGAAGACGCTGACGAACTCCCCTTCCGTCTCGATGCCGTAGAGCCTCCGGAAGACCTCGATGGGAATACGGCCGCCGGGGATCATCGTCCGGTCGATGGTCGCAAGATCGCACGCCTCGCGTGCGCAGTGGAGCCTGATGAGGTTCTTCATGTTGGTGATGTCGATCTCGAACCGGAGGTAGGCGATCAACTCCCGGCACCCGCTGCACCCGGTCGTGGCAAGGCCGAGCAGGTCGGCGTAGTACTGCCGGTAGAGGCCGTTCTCGATCCGGGCGAAGGCGCCCTTCTCGCCGCAGACCCGGTAGTACTCCGCAAGAACCGGGTAGAGCCGCCAGCCCTGGAGGGCTTCGATGGCCTCGCCGCAGTTCGTGAAGGTAAGAAGCCGGTCGAGGAGCGCGGCGTCGAGTTCCCCTGCCGGGACGAGGAGGTCGCGGACCTGGCGCCGGGGGACATTGTGCGCCGTGCCCCGCATGATCGCCATGACGTTTGCGATGTCCCACCGATTGAGATACTCTCCGGTCAGGGTATGCAGGTCGCCGGGAGCGGTCGCCATGGCGCTCCGGAATGACTGCGCCAGGTTGCGGTTTACCTCCTCCTCGATGAGCCGGGCGCCGGAGAAGTCGTGCGCGAGATCCAGGATCTGCTGCCGGTAATCTTCCCGTCGGCTGAGGTGCGTGACGATCTCCGGGATGCTCATCTGCATGATCCGCAGGTAGTCTTCCCGGGGGAGGAGGTTCGTCCTCCGCACCCGGAACCGTGTGCAGGCGTAGATGCACGAGGGGTGGGTCACGCCCAGCGGCGGCATATACTCCCATTATCGTTCCCCCGTATTAATGCGCACCCGGGTCGGCCGGAAGGGTCACAGCACCGGCATGACGATCATCGTCAGGAGTTCGCTCTCCGGGTATTCCGGCCCGTTGTAGTAGTGCTCGTAGGCGGTACCGACGGGCTTGAGCCCGTTCTTTGCTATCCAGTCCGCCATCTCCTCGTACGTCGCCGCCATCTCTCGATATGGACCCCGGTACATGCAGAAGACGACCCTGCCTCCCGGGATGGAGCCCGACCGCATCTCTCCCTTCTCCGGCAGCACCTTTGATACGGGGAATCCTATCTCCACATCGAGGTTCTGCATATCCATGTTGTGGTATGCCACGTACGGGACATCTGAAAGAAGCTCCCCGAGTTCCTTCAGGTAATCGGCCATTCTACCGTATCCTTCGCCGATCAGCGTCGGCAGATCTTCAACCTTTGCCCGGGTGCGGATCGACAGGGTGGGTTGCTCGCTCTTCTGCAACAGTTCGATATTTGATACTCTCGGCATTCTTCTCCTCCAAGCCTCCCGGGCGCGTTTTTGCCATGTAAGCGTTCGGGACTCTCTTCTTCGTCGAAGATTTCCTCTCGCTCTTCAAATACTTTCTGCCGGCCGCTCTCCGCCCTGCCGATAAGGTTCATAACCCGTGCCGCCAACCCAAGCATCGATCGCCATGCCCTGCTCGGTCGTGACGGGGGATCTCTTTGCCGGCCACGATGCGCCCGGCCACCCCGAGTCGCAGGCGCGCCTCGATGCCGCTCTCGCCGGCGTGCCGGACGATGCCCATCGTATCGTCCCGGAGCCGGCGACGCCAAGCGACCTGGCGCTGGTGCATACCAAGCGGCATATCGATCGTATCCGCTCGTTCTGTCGTGAGTGCCCCCCGGGCCGGGTCTGCTTCCTCGACCCGGATACCTACGTCACCTCCCGTTCCTTCGACGCGGCGCTCTATGCGGCCGGAGCCGCGTGGCAGGCGGTGGAGCGGGCGCTATCAGGCGAGCACTGTTTTGCTCTCGTTCGCCCGCCGGGGCACCATGCAACGCCCGACCGGGCGATGGGGTTCTGCCTCTTCAACAACGCCGCCGTCGCGGCCGCCCGGGCGCTCCGTGAGGTCGACCGGGTGGCGGTCGTTGATTGGGACCTGCACCACGGCAACGGGACGCAAGCAGCGTTCTACACCTCGGACCGGGTGCTCTACTGTTCGGTTCACCAGGCGGGGACCTTCCCCGGCACCGGGTGGCCGGATGAGCGGGGTGCCGGGCCGGGTGAGGGGTATACCGTCAACGCGCCCCTTGCGGCCGGTTCGACCGGCGCCGACTACGCCCTGGTCTTTCGTGAGGTCTTCCTCCCGGTGCTCCGGCGGTTCGACCCGGGCGTTGTGGCGGTCTCGGCAGGTCAGGACGCGCTCTTCGACGACCCGCTCGGCTCGATACGGCTCCGGCCCGAGGACTTCGGGGCGCTGACCGGGATGATTGTGGACGCGAGCCCTGCGGCGCTTGCCCTCGTGCTCGAAGGCGGCTACGGCCGGTCGCATGCGGGGGCGATCGGGGCGATCTTTGCCGCCCTCAACGGAGTCCGCTTCAAGCCCGCCGGCGGCGAGGCGAAGGCGAGCACCCGGGACCTTGTGGAGGCCTACGCAAACGGCCGGCATGCCGTCCCGCTCTGAGATCGATCGGGTTCATCTCGTTTCGCGTCGATCGGATGACTATGAACCGTATCTCCGATCGAATCCTGATTGTAGCGTGTGCTCTTCTCCTCATCGCCCTCGCCGCCGCACCGGCGGCCTCCGCCGTCACGGTGTACCCGGGAAGCGAGGTGACGCTCACGGGAACGAGCACGGGGAGCGATACCGCCTACCTCTTCGTGACCGGCCCGAACCTCCCGCCCGCCGGCGGCCGGCTCGACAGTCCGCATACGGCCGTCCGCTCGGGAGACCCGGGAAGTTTCACGGGGGTGACGGTCGGTAGCGACGACCGCTGGACCTACCGCTGGAGGACGGGTGAGGCGAGGCTTGATGCCGGGACATACACCGTGTACGCCGTGGACGCGCCCGTCGATCGCCGGAACCTCGCCGGCCACAGTTATACGACCCTCCCTGTCACCCTCGCGGTCCCGCCGGTGACCTCGGTGGCGGATATCGCCGTACCTCCTCTCCCACCCGAGGAGACGGAGACGCCGACGACGATGCCGACGGCCACACCCACACCTGAACCCACGACGGCAGCGCCTCCCCTCGCCGCCCTCGTGACGGTCGGTGCGGCGTTTGCTGCGGCTATCCTCTTCCTGCGGCGCTGACCCGTCCGGGAGCGGGGTCGCCGCCCCAAAATATATATTCAAGAATGTACTATTTTGTACAATGATGTTTATTGTGGTCGAGGCCGCCCGGCCTCTGTCCCGCTACACATGTCTCGAACCTCATAGCATGAGATTGATACCATGAAATCGAGAGATATCGCAATCGTCGGCATACTCCTTGCCATAGGGGCCATCATCAGGTACATGTCACTCCTGATCCCCGGCCCCATCGTATCGAACCTCGTGATCGCCTTCTATAGCCTTGCCATCATCCTGATCGTGCCCACGTTCCGCGAGGCGCTCGGGATTGGCGTCGTGGCGGGCATCGTCTGTGCGCTCCTCAGCCACTCGATCTTCCCCCCGGCAAACCTCATCAGCGAACCCATCGGCGCGATCGTCTGTCTCGGGGTCTACCTGCTGCTGAGAGACCGGTTCGTCCTTGCCCCGGCGGTGACGACGCTTCTCGCCACGTTCGCGAGCGGGTTTTCGTTCATCTTCATCTCCATCCTTGCCGTGGCCCCGACCGTCCTTGACAAGTTCGGAACCCTCGAGGCGTTCCTCGCGGTCACCGTGCCGATCGTCCTGATCACCGCGGCGGTCAACGCCGTTGTCGCTCAGGCGCTCGAGATGCCCGCCTCGCGGGCACTGATGCGCGGGGTCCGGCAGGCGGCACCGGGACGGGATGCGAGGCCGGCCGATGAGTCCTGAGACCGGGCGGGAGATTGCCCTCTCCCTCCGGGAGGTCTCCTACACCTACCCGGGATCGGAGGTACCGGCGCTCAACAACATCAGCCTCGCCGTCGCGAAGGGGGAGATCGTCTTCGTCACCGGCCCGACCGGGGCGGGCAAGACGACGCTCTGCCTTGCGGCGTCGGGCATCCTCCATCACGAGTACGGCGGCTCGCTCGAGGGTGCGATCACCATCTTCGGCAAGAATGTCCGGGACTACCGGAGCATGGGCGAGATCGGGCGGGACGTCGGTGTGGTCTTCGACGACGCCGACGCCCAGCTCATCTTCACGACCGTCGAGGAGGAGGTCGCCTCAGGCCTTGAGAACCTCGGTCTTCCCCGCGAGGAGATGGAGCGGAGGCTTCGAGCGGTGATGGAGGCGACCGGGATCGCCGATCTCGCGGAGCGTGCCCCGCACACCCTCTCCGGAGGGCAGAAACAGCGGGTCGCCCTCGCCGCAACCATCGCGCTCGGCACCAAGATCCTGATCCTCGACGAACCCACCGCGGAGCTGGACACGGAGGCGACGGCTGCGGTATCCGCCCTCCTCCGGAGGCTCTCCGATGAGGGTACCGCCGTGCTCATCGTCGAGCAGAAGATCGGCGAACTTGCCGCCATCGCGGACAGGATGGTCGTCGTCGAAGACGGAGCGATCGCGAGGACCGGATCTCCTGCGGAGCTGATGCAGGAGTCCCTCCGGGAGCAGCGGGCTGGCGGCAACGCCCGGCCCCCCGCACCGGCGCTAGCCCTTCCGGGAGCCCCCGTCATATCCGTCAGGGGGCTCGTCCACCGCTACGACGGCGTTGTGGCCATACGGGGCATCGACCTCGAGGTCGCACCCGCCGAGATCGTGGCCGTGGTCGGGGAGAACGGGTCCGGGAAGACGACGCTCGTCAAGCACTTCAACGGGCTGCTCCGTCCGACCGAAGGCAGCGTCACCGTCGACGGACTCGATGCCGCAACCGTCCCGGTAGCAGAACTCGCTCGTCATGTTGGCCTCGTCTTCCAGAACCCGGACACCATGCTCTTCGCCGAGACCGTGGCGGACGAGGTGGCGTTCGGTCTCAAGAACGTCGACCCCGGTGCTTCGGAGGAGCGCGTCGACGCGGCCCTCCGCGAGGTCGGTCTCCTCCACCGGAAGACGGCCTACCCACGGGCGCTCTCGCGGGGCGAGCGGCAGCGCCTGGCGATCGCCTGCGTCATCGCCATGAAGCCGAAGGTCATCGTGCTCGACGAGCCCACGACCGGGCTTGATACCCGCGAATCGGAGAGGGTCATGGAGATCCTCGGCCGCCTGCGGCAGGACGGGCACACGATCGTCATGGTGACGCACGATATGCGTCTTGGCGCGGAGTATGCGGATCGCATCGTCAGGATGGATCAGGGACGAGTCGTCCGCGACAGCAGAACCTATGAGGAGGAACCATGTCTGAAATCATGCAGTATGTCACCCGGGAGAGCGCCTTTCACCGCCTCCACCCGCTCACCAAGCTGATCTTTGCAGCCGTCGTCGTGGCGCTCGCGGTGCTGACGAGCGATACCGCGATGCTTGCGCTCCTTGCCGGGGCGGTCGTGGCGGTGGCGGTAGCGAGCGGACTCGCCCGCGATCTCCTCCGCCAGGTCCCGCTGCTCGTCTCGCTCGCGGTGAGCCTGCTCGCCCTCACCATCCTCACCATCAGGAGCGGCGAGATCATCGGGTACCTGGTTCCACAGTCGGTCCCGGTCATCGGCGGGGCGTTCCCCGTCACGGCGGGGGCGATCGACCTTGCGCTCGCGATGTCGCTCCGGTTCGCCGCGATGCTCTTTGCGTTCCAGCTCCTGGTCATATCGACCCAGCCGCGCGACCTCGTCCACGTCATGGACCGCCTCAGGATGCCGGTCGACTACACCCTCATGTTCCTGATCGCGCTCCGGTTCATCCCGAGCCTGCAGCTCGAGGGGAAGCGGATCCACGAGGCGCAGCTTGCCCGCGCCTACAACCCGGGCAGAGGCCTTGCCGGGAAGGTGCGGGGGCTCTTTCCGATCATCATCCCCCTGGTCTCGAACTCGCTCGGGAAGGCCACGATCCTCGGGCTGACGATCGATCTCCGGGGCTACCGCTCCGGCAGGCGGACGCCGATGCGCGACCTCTCACCGGGCCGGGCCGACGTCGCCGGGATCTGCTGCATGGGCGTCGTGGTCGCAGGGTATTTGGCCGCGCTGCTCGTATGATCGGGTATGCAGAGCGGTGAGCCTCCGGCGGCGTTTGAGTTCTACATCGGCGGGAGCGCCGGGCCGTCCCTCTACGTCAGGTTCGCGGACGGCCGGCTCCTCTACGAGTGGGCGGGTGCCGGCGGCTACTCGGGGGTGGTGACGGAGGCGTCGCCGGCTCCGGAGCAGTGGGCGCGGTTCCGGGAGACGGTCGACCGGCTCGGCGTCCGCGAGTGGGAGCCGGAGTACGTCACCGCCCACTCCTGCTGCGACGTCACTTACTGGCACCTGCGGATGGAGATGGACGGGGAGCATACCGTCGTCCGGGGTGCAAACGCCTACCCGGGTTCGGATGGCCCGGAGGTCTCGAAGCAGTTTCGGGAGTTCCTCACGGCGGTGAAGCGCCTGATCGGGCGCGAGCCGTGATCGTTCACGGAAATGGACGTTGTTAAATCCCTCTCCTGATTGAACCTCTCCCTGAGTTGTCCATACATCGAGGTCGTCTCAAAATGCCTCTGCCGGGAGGGGGACACCCCCTCCCGATCCCTCCCCCGCATGGCGATATCCAACGGGAAGCCGTGCCAGGGATCTGATGCCAGTATTGCTCACTGTTGGGCCTTGTTGAAACCCCTTGCTTGCTCCAGACGGCTGCAGTCAGGGGTAACTCAGAGGCACTGCTTTCCACCGGGTTGCGCACGTGCGGTGCTCGTGCTCCGGATGTTTTGTCCATCGCACGTCCAGGACCTTCGGTTTTCTCCTGCTCCTGCCCTTCGACAGTCGCATATCGCCACGCACTGCCCGCCCCCCCGGGGGAGGGGAACGACTGCTGGAACAGCAGGAGTTTGAGCACCGCAGGTGCGATTGAGGAGTGCGAAGCACGGGTGGTGGGGGTTACAGAGATCCATTACAACAGGGAGACAGGGGAGGGGGTCTCCCCCTCCCCGTCAAGCCCCACCCC
>JASUSO010000085.1 GCA_030446015.1 Methanobacteriota archaeon | reverse complement strand
GCGACTGGCCGAAGGGCAGGAGCATGAGCACCGTCAGGTGCGAAAGGCGACTGGCCGAAGGGCAGGAGCATGAGCACCGTCAGGTGCGAAAGGCGACTGGCCGAAGGGCAGGAGCATGAGCACCGTCAGGTGCGAAAGGCGACGTTCCGCCAGGAACGGAGTTCGAGCACCGCAAGGTGTGAAGCGCGACGTTTCCGCGTTAATTACTTGATTAGGATAACGACACTGCCTCACGCGAATGCGACTGCCCTCCGCGCAGGAACCTGAGCAAGGCCAGGCTGCGAACTGCACCATCCACTCACCACGCGTCACCGCAAGACCCAAAAAAGAGATACAAGCCGGTCAAGAATACCGCCGGTAGAGGTAGAAGACCCGCTGGATCGCGGAGAGGTTCGTGCAGACCGCAATGAGGAGCACCGAGACCCAGAGGAGACCGGTCACGCCGCCGAGCACCAGCACGAGGATCGTCTCCGGTCTGCCGAAGAAACCGACACCCTCGAGGGGGTCTTCGATCTTCCCGGCGACCCTCTCGGAGTAGCCGATCTCCGCGTAGGTGACCGGTTTGATGAAGGTGTTCATCAGCGACCCCGCGAGCGCCAGCCCCACGACGCCGAAGTCGGCGACCGGCGGGACGTTCACCAGATGGCTGATGATGGGGATGCCGGAGAACCCCACGCCGAGGATGACCGCCGCGTCGACGTATTTGTCAGCGATCCAGTCGAAGACCGCCCCGAACCGGCTCTCCTTGTGATTCTTCCGGGCGACGTTGCCGTCCACCAGGTCGAGGATTGCCGAGACGAACAGGAGCAGGCTGCCCGCGAGGAAGTGACGCCCGGCGAAGGCAAGTGCACATGAAAAGCCGAAGAGCACGGAGAGCGCCGAGACCTGGTTCGGCGTAACGCCCAGGCGTATAAAAAACGACGCGATTGGCTCCGTATATTTGATGAATTTCGGCCGCAGGGAGGTTATATTCATCGCATACTTTATCAGCCCGTATGGAGTTTAACCTTTGCTCTGCGGGTGAAGCCGCAACACTTCACCCGAATACCATTTACCGGCTAAAATCACCAGATTCATAAACGCTCCCGCCAGATAGATCACCGGGAACGAATTCCAATGCCAGAACACGACAGGCCGCACGTGCTCATGATGTCGGAGATCACCGTCGACGGGAAACTTACCCTGAAGCGCGGGGCTTCGAGCAAGATCCTCATGAAGTACATGGCTCCCGAAACCGAACTCCTCCTTCACCGGACCCGGGCGGAATACGACGCCATCATGGTAGGGGCAAACACCATCAAGATCGACAACTCCTTCCTGACGGTCAGGCTGGTCGAGGGAAAAAGCCCGCTCCGCGTCATTCCAAGCAGCCGGGCGGATATCCCCCCGGACGCAAACGTCCTCGGCCCGGATGCCCGGACGGTCATCGCGGTCAGCGAGGCCGCGCCGGCGGAGAACGTCGCCCGGCTCCGGGAACGCGGCGTCGACGTCGTCGTCGCAGGCGAGAGAGCGGTCGATCTGCCGGGGCTGATGCGTATCCTCAAGAAGGACTACGGCGTCGAGCGGATGATGATCGAGGGGGGGCCGACGCTGAACTGGTCGATGTTAAACCACCGTCTCGTGGACGAGATACGCCTCATCCACCTGCCGTTCATCGTCGGCGGCGCCGACACCCCGTCGCTCGTCGGCGGCATGCACATCGAGACCGAAGACGAGATGTTCCGGCTCGCCTTGAAGCGCCACTACATGTGCGGGAGCAACCTGGTCACCGAGTGGGACGTCCTCTACAACGCCGCTCCCCGCGAATAATCCTTTTTTGACCGCTTAAATCATCATGTAGGGGTCGGCCTTCATGTACTCCCGGCAGACCGTCGTCGCGTAGTGGCCGGGAGGGAGCGTGAATCTGAGCCGGACGTCCGTACCGAAGACGTCCCCCTCCACGTCGACGGAGAGGCTGATCGGTCTTAGAGCACCGGCAAACGCCGTCTCCACGAACCGGGAGGCGCGCTCGAAGTCTCCGGCGTCGATGCCCGACTCGATCAGCAGGCCCTGCACGATCTCGTCCATCGGCCCGTGCGGCACCACCGGTTCCGCTCCCGGGATGAAGAGGGCGATCCGGCACCGGCCGCGGCGAACCTGCATCAGGGCCGCCTGCCGGTTCCGCGCGGAGACGATATCCTCGCGGCCGTCTAAGAAGAGGAGCCGGTCGCCGACTTCGGGCTCGGTGAGCGAGAGGCCGGCGTCGATACGGGAGGAGAGCGCATGGTTGAAGAGGTAGGACTGGTATGCGCTCACGAGGAGCGAGAGGAGTTTCGGGGGAAGCGCCCGGAGAGCGCCGGCGTAGTCGCCGGGGTTTGCGATGAGGTGGTTCGCCATCGCCCTCTCGTAGGTCATCTGTATGGGAAGGTCGGCGAGCGCCGCCCGCGCATCGCGGGTCTCGGCGAAACGGGTCCTTGCGCGCTGCGCCTCCTCGGACTCCCCGGGGTAGGCCCGGCCGATGTAGGTGACCACGGCGCCTTCGTAGTCGCCCTTGAGGATCCTCTCGCCGACGAGGTGCGTGACCGGCCGGACGACGCCGAACCGCTGCAGCCCGTAGTAGTTCGGTATCCCGGCGGACGCCACCTCCGTCGCCGCCTGCACCCGGGCCGGGAGGTCGTCTGCGATGCAGTCGCGGATGACGATATCGAACCGGTTGCCCGCGAGGCTGCCAAGGGAGAGCGCGTGCTGCGACCGCCCGACAACCTCGAGCGAGATATCCGCGAGGTGCACCTGTTCGACCGCTTCGGGCGGGACGTCATAGATTGATATGAACTGGGTGGTCACCGCGTTCTTGTCCTTCGTCCCCGCCCAGGCGATCCGCCGATGGCTGATGCCGAGCCGTTTTGCAATCTCCTTGACCGCCCGCTGAAGTTCCCAGTTCGTCTTGGTGAGCCGGCAGATGAGGTAGGGGCCGTCCGGGTCGGCGATCGGGAGCGGGAGCTCTTCGACGACGAAGTCGGCGGGGCTTGCGCGGAGCCGCCCGCCGATACCGGGAGCCTCGGACGCGTAGTAGCGCATCCCGAGGTCCCGCTCGAGGGGGTGGGGCGACGGCATCATAGGAGCGGGAGGTCTCCGGTGATCCGGTCGAGGTCTTCGGAACGGGAGGGGCCGAGGCCGAGCGCCGTCACGGTCCCCGGCGGGATCTCGGTCATCCCGGCGTCCTGGATGAGCGACGCGGGGATACCCGCCCGTTCCGCGATCGTCTTGAGTTCAAAGAGCTCCCGCTCGGACGAGACCTTCAGCACCACCTTCTTCTGCCCTTCGTCGAGCCAGGCCTTCTTTGCAATCTTATCGGCCTTCTCGTACGCCCCGATGGCGGCGTGGGCGATCTGCGCACACTTCTTGCCGCAACTCATCTTAATGTCGGCGCGCACGACCAGGCACTGCTTCCATTTAAACTCCCGCAGATCAGGCATTTCGTACTACCTGGGGCATGAACCATCAAATACGCAGCTGTGGGGCGGGGGACGACATGCGATCGCATCTCCCTCACCCATGTGGAGAGCCGCACAGCGAGGACCAGACGGGATTGTGCCAGAACAACTCCGGCCGTTCGTTGGAACATCATAAACCCCAGTACACGGATTTCCATCGGATATCGCCATGGGGGAGTGCGACTGGCCGAAGGGCAGGAGCACGAGCACCGTTAGGTGCGAGGGGCTGACGGGGAGTGCGAGCGAAGCGAGCTCGAGAAACTCGAAGAGTTTCGAGGGGGCGTGCCCCCTCCCCTGTCTCCAACTCGCATCATTGTTGCTCAAACTTGCTATGCCTGCATCCTCCTACCCTCACCCCTCCCGCGTTTCGCGCTCCTCCCTCGCACCTGACGGTGCTTTAACTCCGCTCCTAGCGGAGCGTCGTCCCCCGCCCCCAAAGGGGCGGGGGCAGTGCGTGGCGATATGCGACCGGCCGAAGGGCGGGAGCACGAGCACCGGAGGTGCGCAGTCCCCACGAAATCCGTGCCAGCGCTTGCACGGTCTAGAAGAATGCCGGCGGTTCTACCTGAATTTCGAACACCGTCAGGCAGTCTGAGAGTGCAAGCGAAGTGAGCATGAGAAGAGCAAAGATCTTCGAGAGGGACATTCTTACGACTCTATCTGCACCCCATCCACCCCCTTTTATACCGCCGGAAGTCCACTCTACTCAGGAACCGGGCCGCCGCCGGCGGCCCAAAATCGACTCGTGCGGGGTATGATACTCTGGTCTGGGATGTAGTCGTTGTGGGCGCGGGGCCTGCCGGGAGCGCCGCGGCGCGGGCGTGCGCGGAGGAGGGGCTTTCAACGCTCTGTATCGAGGAGCACGGGACGATCGGTTACCCCGTGCAGTGTGCGGGACTGCTCTCCGTCTCCGCGTTCGCCGAGTGCAGCGTCTCGAACCGCTCGGTCTTGAACGAGGTGACCGGCGCACGGATGGTCTCGGGTCTTGGAGGGGAGCTCCTCTTCGATGCCGGGGTCACGAAGGCGTATGTCGTCGACCGGGGCCTCCTCGACCGCGAGATGGCAGAGAAGGCGGCAGATGCCGGGGCGGAGTTCCGCTTAAAGACCAGCGCGTCGGGTATCAGCGGCTCTTCGCTCATGACCCGGGGCGTCCGCGGGCGGGAGGAGATCCCCTTCCGCCTCCTCATCGCCGCCGACGGGCCGCGGAGCACCGTCGCCCGCATGCTCGGCCTGCAGTGCCCCGCGCTCTACCTCGCCGGGGTGCAGGCGGAGGTTCCCTACGAGATGGACCCACGCTACGTGGAACTCCACCCCAACGCTGCTCCCGACTTCTTCGGGTGGGTGATCCCGGTCTCGCCGACCCGCGCCCGGGTCGGCCTCTGCGCACGGGAGCACGCAAAGGAGTACTTCGACCGGTTCATCGCCCGTTACGGGGGGAACTCGCTCCACCTCGCGAGCGGGGTCATCCCGCTCGGGGTGATGCCGCGGACCTACGGACGGAGGGCACTCTTCGTCGGCGATGCGGCGGGGTTCCCGAAGCCCACGTCGGGCGGAGGAGTCTACACCGGCGTCCGGTCGGCGAAGCACGCGGCCGCCGTCGCCGCGGCGTGCTGTGCGCGCGCCGAGTTCGACGACGGGAGCCTCCGCGAATACGAACATCGCTGGAAAGCAGACTTCGGGAAAGAACTCGATATCGGGATGAAAGCGCTCCGGATGCGGCAGAAGATGACACCGGAGGAGATCGACCGCCTCTGCCGGGCTCTCAACGACCCCGACCTCATCGCGACGATCGTGGAGCACGGCGACATGGATCGGCCGGGCACCCTGCTCCGCAAACTGGCCCTGAAACCCGCGTTGGCCCGGGCAATGGGCATACTTTTCGTATCGGGAGTACGCCAGATTCTTACGGGATGATATATCCGGTGCAGTTAGTAATACATTTATACCAATACGTAATACAATCGCATCAGGTGCGACATGCATATACCTGACGCGTTTATTCCGCTGGGGCAGGCCCTGGTCTACTGGGTCATCGCCCTCGTCTTCATCGCTCTCGCCCTCCGGTGGGCGCGTCGTTCGATGGGAGAAGAGAAGATACCGCTGGTCGCCGTGCTCGCCGCCGGCATCTTCGCCATCCAGGCGTTGAACATCCCCATCCCCTGGGGAACGAGCGGCCACATGGTCGGTGCGGCGCTCGCGGCGATCGTCCTCGGGTCGCCGTATGCCGGAGTCTTCGTCCTGACGCTGGTGCTCCTCGTGCAGGGCGTCATCTTCGGTGACGGCGGCATCACCGTCATGGGCGCGAACATCGTCAACATGGGCGTCGTCGGCGGGTTCGTCGGCTACTACGGGTATACCGGCATCAAGAGCGTGATAGGAAACGCATACGCCGCCGCGTTCATCGCCGGATGGGCGTCGCTCTTCGTCTCCGCGATCCTCTGTGCGGTCGAACTCGCGATCGCCGGCACCTTCCCGCTCGACCTCGGCCTCACCATGATGGGTACGTACCACGCCGTCATCGGCCTCATCGAGGGAGGCATCACCGCAGTCGCCCTCTACCTGATAGCCTCGGCACGGCCCGACATCCTCGAACAACCAATCGGGGTGACCGCATAATGGAGACGAAACAGTTTATCATCATCGGCGTCGCGATCGCTCTCGTGATCGCCGTTGCAGCGCCGTTCCTCGCGTCAGGGAACCCCGACGGGCTTGAGAGCGCGTTCTTCAGCATCTACGGCGCAAAACCCTTCATGGGCGATGAACTCGACGAAGACGCCGCCGGCGCCGCAGAAGAGCAGGTGATCGCCGCGACCGGGAACGACTTCGCGTATGAGGCGCTCATGCCGGACTACAGCATCCCCGGCATGGATAAGGCCGGAGAGGTGCTTGCGGTCGTCATCGGCACGCTGCTCATGCTGGTGCTGGTCTTCGTTATCGCAAAGGTTTCCGCACGACCCGACAACTAGATACCTGAAAAAATCTCACTTTTTGCTATCATGCACCTGCTCGAGACCCGCAATCTCACCCATATCTACCGCGGCGACGTCCGCGCCCTCGACGGCGTGGACTTCGTTGCCGAGAGAAAGTCCCGCATCGCCGTCATCGGGCCGAACGGTGCCGGGAAGAGCACGCTTTTTAAGCACTTCAACGGCATCCTCAAACCCACCTCCGGCGAGGTGCTGATCCGGGGCGAACCGATCACGAACGCGAACGTCCGCGAGGTCAGGAAGTTCGTCGGGATCGTCTTCCAGAACCCCGACGACCAGATCTTCTCCCCAACCGTGGAGCAGGACATCGCGTTCGGCCCAACGAACCTCGGCCTCGACGAGGCGACGGTCGCCCACCGTGTCGAGGAGGTTCTGCACCTTCTCGGGCTCGAGGACCTGCGCGAGCGTGTGCCGCACCACCTCTCGGGCGGCGAGAAGAAACGGGTCGCCATCGCCGGCATCCTCGCGATGGAGCCGCAGGTGCTGGTGCTCGACGAACCGACCGCCGGGCTCGATCCCCAGGGCGTCGCCGACCTCGTTACGTTCGTCAACAGGCTGCCCGAGGAGTACGGCATGACGGTGATCTTCTCGACCCACCACCTTGACCTTGTGGCGGAGATGGCGGACTACGTCTACGTGATGGATAGGGGTACCATCGTGGGCTCCGGGACGGTCGGAGAGGTCTTCGCCCGGCCGGAACTTCTCACCCGGACAAGGCTCGACGTGCCGCCCATACCGAAACTGATCCGGTCGCTCCAGGAGAACGGTGTCGCCATCGATATGGCCTACACCTATGAGGGCGCGAAAAAGGCGTTCCTCGAAGCCTACACGGGACGAAGATGATTGAAGACCTCTACTTCATCGAGAAGTATGCGTATCGAACGAGCATCGTCCACCGTCTGGACGCGCGGGTCAAACTCCTCATAGCCCTCGCCGCCATCGTGGCGATCGTGGCCGTACCGTACTCGACGCGGGTCTACGAGCTCGGTGCCGTCCTCTTCGCCCTCGTCGCCGTACTCTGGGCCGCATCACGCCTCCCGCCGACGGTCTACTTGAAGCGGCTCGCACTCATCCTGCCGTTCGGCATCTTTCTGGTCGGGTTCCAGGTCTTCGTGAAGAACCCCTACTACGAGGTCTTTCATACGATCGCGACCCTGCCGTTCGGGATCGAGGTCTATGCGGAGTCGGTGGAGTTCGCGTCAATCCTCCTCGTGAAGTTCATCGTCAGCATCTCGTTCATCATCCTGCTCTCGTCGACGACGAAGATGCAGGACATGATCGAAGCGGCGGGGAGGCTCGGCCTGCCCCGGGAGTTCACCCTCACGCTTGCGATGATGGTCCGCTACATCTTCGTCTTTGCCGAGATGTTTGGGAGGATACGGACCGCGATGGCGACCCGGTGTTTCGATCCCCTCGACCGCACCCTTCCCTACCGCTACCGGCTGCGCCAGATCGGCTACACGGTCGGGACGATCTTCATCCGCTCCTACGAGCAGGGCGAGCGCACCTACACGAGCATGCTCTGCCGGGGCTACGGGGCAAATGCCAGCCTGTATATCAGGAAAAAACCCCTCCGCACCAGAGAGATCGTATTCTTCGCCGCGACGCTCGGCTTCATCGTGCTCTCGACGGTGCTGATCTACGGGCAGCCGTAGGTGAGTGTCCGATTGTCGTAGTGCCTTTTGCTGTGGAGGGCGACAACTAACCCCCATCCGAAGATCTCCGCATTTTTGAGGCCTTGTTGCTGCCTCGACACGGATTTTGAGGGATATCGCCATTTGGGGGAGGGGTTGCAGGGGAGGGG
>JASUSO010000084.1 GCA_030446015.1 Methanobacteriota archaeon | reverse complement strand
CGACCTCCTTGAACACCTCGACGCGATCCGGACCTCGCGCGCGCTCTTCATCAGGACCGGGAGCGGCCGGGTACGGGGGAGCGACCCGGAGGCCTACGCAAACGCGCACCCCTGGGTGCACCATGAGGTGCCGGGCTTCCTCCGCACGGAGAACCCGGCTCTCAGGCTGTTTGGGATCGACACCATCTCCATCGCCGTCCCGGCAGAACCGGAGGAGGGTGCGGAGGCCCACCGCGGGTTCCTCTGCGGATCGCCGCACATCTTCATCCTCGAAGACGTGGACCTCTCCTACGGCAGGCTGCTTGAAGAGCCCTGGACCCTGCGGGTCTACCCGATGGTCTTCGACGACCTCGAGGGGGTGCCGGTGGTGGCGCTCGCGGAGTTCGGGTGAGCCGGGGAGCCTTCAAGGGTAAATGGGTCTATAGACGTATGCAAGAAAATCGTGCTAGCGGGGTGTTTCACCTATTATGTGGGTTCCGGTGCAGATCACCACTTCGCCCGAAGAGTGCGTAGCAATTCAACGGACTTCGCGTGAGTTAACCGAATGCCACGTGAAACATTTCAGCACGCCGCGCCCTTCCCCGCAAGAATATCACGGAGCCGCTCCCTGTTGGCAGGTTCAGGTATTGCCCGACCTTCCTCACGCGCGGCCTCCAGCCAGAGGGAGACGGCAACTTTTACCTCCTGGAGCGCTTCCTCCTCGGTCTCGCCGAAGGCAGAACACCCCGGGAGCTCCGGGACCACGGCGATGAACCCCTCGTCCTCATCGCTGTAGATGATCTCGATCGCGTATTTATGTGCCATCCTCATCCCCTAAAAGACTATAGTCCTCAATCACTTTAAGCAGCTGGCGAACCTGATAGGGTTTTGCCTTCCCCCCTACATTCTGGAAGTTCAGGATGGTCGCGACTCCCGGTTGTACATAGACCCTGTGACTTCCCTTCCCACCCTTGAAGTGGAATCCAAACGCCTCCGCCACGCGGCAGAGGTCATCGAACCGCACATTCTTCGGGTTACTTTTCAGGTCTTCGAAGGCCCGCCTCCGGTTCATGTCTCCGCTCCCCTTTATACAGTCTCTCCTCAGTCCGACCGTTTAAGGGTTCCCTTATTTCCACTCGTATCCTGCCTGCGATCGCTGGAAATCGTTGCTGGGAGCATTGAGGGCGGATCTAAGTCGTAAACAGCATGGATTATGAATTCTCAAGAGTGCATCCCGCAAGATCTGGAAGTTCCATGCCTTTTCGATAAAAAAAGTGTTCAGTTCCCCGGCACCATCCGCTCGAGGTCCTCCTCGACCGTCGCGATCCCCCGAATCCCGAAGTTCTCGACGAGCACCTTCAGGACACCGGGCGAGACGAAGCCCGGGAGGCGAGGGCCGAGGGTGATATCCTTGACGCCGAGCGAGAGGAGGCTGAGGAGAACCAGCACCGCCTTCTGCTCGTACCAGGCGATGTTGTAGGAGATCGGGAGTTCGTTGATCCCGACGCCGAACGCTTCCGCGAGGGCCTGGGCGATGACCACGAGCGAGTAGCAGTCGTTGCACTGTCCGGCGTCGAGGACGCGGGGGATGCCGCCGATATCGCCGAGCCCGAGGCTGTTGTAGCGGTACTTCGCGCACCCGGCTGTGAGGATGATGGTGTCCGCCGGGAGGGCCTTCGCGAACCGGGTGTAGTAGTCCCGTCCGCTGTATCGGCCGTCACAGCCCGCCATCACGAGGAACCGCCGGACGGCGCCGGACTTCACCGCATCGACGACCGTATCGGCTATCGCGAGGACCGGGGCGTGGGCGCACCCGGTAACGAGGTCGCCGCGGGAGAGGTCCGCCGGGGGTTCGCAGCGCTTCGCGTGCTCGATCAGGGCCGAGAAGTCCTTCTTACCGTCCGGCGCGGCGTCGATGTGCTTCAGTCCCGCAAACCCGACGGGCCCGGTGGTGTAGACCCGGTCGCGGTAGGTGTCCTTCGGGGGGACGAGGCAGTTCGTCGTGACCAGGACCGGGCCGTTGAACCGCTCGAACTCCTCCCGCTGGAACGGCCAGGAGCCGCCGTAGTTGCCGACGAGGTGGTCGTACTTCGCAAGGCCCGGGTAGGCGTGCGCCGGGAGCATCTCGCCGTGGGTGTAGACGTCGACGCCTGTTCCCGCGGTCTGTTCGAGGAGATCGGCGAGATCCTTGAGGTCGTGGCCGGTGACAAGGATGCCCGGCCGCGTGCCCGCCGCGGTGCCGACCGTCGTGATCCCCGGCGTCCCGTAGGTGGCGGTATTCGCTCTGTCGAGGAGGGCGAGGACCTTCACGCCGATATCGCCGCACTTCAAGACGTAGCCGACCATCTCGTCGACGGAGAGGTCCTGCAGCGTGGCGGCGAGGCCCTCCTGCATGAAGGTCATGACCTCCTCGTCCTCGTAACCGAGGACGGCGGCGTGATGCGAGTAGGCGCCGACCCCTTTGAGCCCGTAGACAAGAAGGTCTCGGAGCGACTGCAGATCGGCATCCACGCTCTCCCGTGCGGCGACGATCTCCTGCGCCTTTGCCGCGATAGCCTCAGGACTTGCCGGGGCCCAGGTGCAGGCGTCGGGCTCCGCGTTCCCGGCGGGCGGGAGGGCGTCGCGGATACGGGCCGCCTCCTGGATCGCGACTCCGAACCTTGCGGGGTCGAAGTTCACGTTGGTCAGGGTCGCAAAGAGGTTCTCCGCAATGAGCCTCCCTGCCTTCGGGTTCCCGCCGCCCTTCTTCATCGCCGCGAGGTTCCGTACCGAGAGTCCCTTGAGGATGTAGATCAGGACGTCCTGGAGCCCGGCGGTCTCGCCTTCCTTGCCGCAGACACCGCGCACGGTGCAGCCATGGCCCTTTGCCGTTTCTTCACACTGGTTGCAGAACATACGTACTCACTCCACGATATCTATTTGATACAAAGTTTCTGTTAGATACTAAAGTATAAGGATGAGAAGGTTTCTCTAATTATACCATGCAGAGCGTCTGCACGGTCAATCAGACCGTCAAGTACCTCGGAAAGAAGTGGATGCTCCTGATCATCCTCGAACTCTACAAAGGGGAGGGCTACACCCGGCGGTTTACCGAGGTGAAGGAGCGGCTCCCGGGGATCACGGCGAAGGTTCTCTCGGCCCGCTTGAAGGAACTGGAGGAAGAAGGGCTCGTCGAGAAGCATGTGGAGGCCGGAACCGTCCCCGTCAGGAGCGAGTACACCCTCACCGCAAGCGGGCTTGGACTCGTCGAGGTGATCAAGGATATCAAGCAGTGGGCGCTCCGGTGGAAGATCGAGAACCGGGCGTGCGGAGCGCAGGACTGCCACGACTGCGTGCTATAACTTGTGGGGTTGAAGGGGCGGGCCGGGAAGTCCGGTAAGACTCTGGCGAGGCGACCACATTCTGCATGAGATCAAGAAGTCGGGATCGGTTGATCTACGCGGAAGCGTCCACCTAACGCGTTTTCCGGAACGCGGGGATATTCTCGATCGCTGAATAGCTGGATGAGTGTGACCGCTCTCTGGAACCTATGTGTACGCCCCTGGTAGTATGAACTGCAGAGGATTGTCGGCCGCTCGGAGCGCCACTCCTCCCGCTTCGAGTACTGTGTCGTCCCGGTGAGCCCTGTGGAGTTAAAATGATTTCTGGAGGGTTAGAAGTCCAGCAGGAAGTCCAGGTCGGGCTCAGTCGATACCAGCGTGATGCCGGTAATTCTGTGGTAGAACCTCTGAGGGTACTAGTAGGTTGTCTTCCCGCTCCGGCTCTTCTGCACGAAGGGTTTGAGGACGTCCTCCGTCTCATACTCAAATGCGTACACCGTCCCGGTTTTGAGGGCAGGCCCCCCTTCACCCGGAACATGACCTTCCTGAAGCCTTCCGTCGAACGGCTGCAATCCGAGTAGTCCGGGCATGCAGAGGGGCGTCCCGATCGCGTTCCCGAAGAAGACAGCAGACTACAATAATTCATTATCTCATGGTGATCATACCTCGGATAAATGGTCTCAAAAGCTCCACCCGGTACCTGCCTGCTCTGCAAGGCTCCCGTGACAAAGCGTAAAGTGCTTAAACACAGCATGGAATGCCTTCAAACGTCAGGATGGCGGGCTGGAAAACATCCCTCCTTCCTCATCATGATCCAGGGGCACTACAACAAGAGTTACTGGCTGGTGGTCCTTGCGCGACACGATGCCCGCCTCGGAGACCTCGATCAGTTGATCCGCGACGTGTGGGTGGAGTGTTGCGGGCACCTCAGTTCCTTTCTGATCGAAGAAGTCATCTACGAGTCGGACGCTGAGTGCTCCACAGATGCCATGGACGTCCCTCTCTCCCATGTCCTTACCCGGGACAGCACGTTCTCCTATGACTACGACTTCGGCTCTACTACATCGCTGGACCTGAAGGTGATCGGGGAAACACCCGTTGCTCCGCGGGATAGCCAGCTCTGCCTGATCGCGCGAAACGACCGGCCGGTCATCTCCTGTGACCGATGTGGAGATACAGCCGAGTTCACCCGGGACGATCTTGAAGAGGAGGGGCCACGCTATTACTGCCGCAAGTGCCTCCAATCCGTCAATCCCGATCACGAATGGGTGGACACCATCGCCAACTCCCCGAGAAACGGCATCTGTGGCTATGCTGAGGACCCAATTGCCGCACTTCGCTGGTACCCTCCGGGGTGGAGTGCGGGCGAGATCGCTCCTGAAGAACCGGATGAGACCGCGTTCGATGCCGAGGTGGAGTCGAGCGCCTTGGCTGCCGTCGTCCAGGATATCGGGCCCGATATCAATGCGTTTGTTGAGGCGGAGGATGCAGCATACGGCGAAAGAGCTGCCTGTATGGCCGGAGAAAGCGTCGTGGCCTTCTGCACGTTCATGTACGGTCATTACGGATTGAAGATAGAGGCATGGGATGTTCGATCCGTGCTGAAATGCCTGGTCGAGGATCTGGTGCAAAACCCGACCTTTCCGGACGATTGGCCGGAAAAAGCCGTTTCGATCCTCTCTCGGTTCCTGATACACATGGAGGCGTCAGGCCGCCTCGCAAATGCTCAAGAACTCATTACCGCCATGAAAGAGGTAGAACCGGCTTTCCAGGAAGTCACCACCAGTCCGGAGAAGAGTCACGCTCTCTTCAAGCAAATCCTGATGAGTGCAAGGGAGGCAGGCATTGACATAGATGATCTCGATGCATTCTTCAACTTCGCGATGAGAGAGATCATATGGCTGACCGGAATAGACCCGGATAACGAAGAGATCTGGAAAGATATCTCCAACCAGATCCGGAATGAACCGCTGGTGTTAGATGTCAACGAGCTGCGCACTACCACGATCTTCACACTGTGCGAAGAATTCTGCGATAGGTTCGAGGATGGCGCCATCCTTGATCATTGCCGGGAGACCATCGAGAAACTCCACGACCACCCAGCAACACCGCTCGTACGGGGAGATGCAGTCCTCTGGGGGGCGGCGATCGTATACGCGGCCTGCCAGAATGCAGATCTGATCCGGCCGGGAAAGGGCGGATCTTCCATTGCAAAGGAGATCAGCTTTTTCTTTGGCATTGAACGATCGTCGATCCGGAACAAGGTGACGGCGCTGAAAAAATACCTCTCCGATCGATAACTCTGCCGAAAAAAGGTATCAACCAGGAGAACCGATACCTTAGTGGACAGAAACCGGATTCACCCATGATCGTCATTGGTATCGACCCAGGGCTCGCAAGAACCGGCTACGGTGTCCTCAGCACCGGCGGCAGATCTCCGGTGCTACTGACCTACGGCTGCATAGAGACCGGCGCCGACCGCATCTACGAGGAGCGGCTGCTTGAGATCCACACGAGGATCTCCGATCTCTTCGAGGAATACGATCCCGGGTGGGTCGCCGTGGAGCGGCTCTTCTTCTCCAGGAACACCACCTCGGCGATACAGGTCAGCGAGGCACGCGGCGTCCTCCTCCTCGCCGCGGCACAGCACGGGGTCCCGGTTGCCGAGTATACCCCCAACCAGGTCAAACAGGCGGTCACCGGGTCAGGGCGCGCCGACAAACATCAGATGCAGGAGATGATGCGCCGGCTCCTCAGGCTGGAGGAGGTGCCCCGGCCCGACGATGCCGCCGACGGCCTCGCCATCGCCCTCTGCCACATCCATATGGTGCAACTACGATGATAGCCCAACTCTCAGGAGACGTGATATCCACCGGCGACCGGTGGGTGGTGATCGATATCGGCGGCGTCGGCTACCGGGTGCAGGTGACCGGCCCGGCGCTGGAGACCCTCAGGCAGGCGCAGGGCCGCGTCACAGTCCACACCCATATGGTGGTCCGCGACGACGATATCCGACTCTTCGGCTTTCTCCACCAGCGCGAACGAGAACTCTTCACGATCCTGATCGGTGTCTCCGGCATCGGCCCCCAGATCGCCATGAACATCCTCTCCGGGATAGCGTTCGAGGATTTTGCTGTCGCAATCCTCGACGGCGACGAGAAGACGCTCACCCGGATCCCGGGGATCGGGAAGAAGGGTGCCGGCCGCCTGATCCTTGAGTTGAAGGAGAAGATGAAGAAGCATGCGGATCCCCTCGCCGCCGGCAGGCGTCCGGCCGAGGCTTGCGACGCCGCGATCGCCCTCATATCGCTTGGGTTCTCACCCCAGGAAGCCGGGGAGGCGGTCGATGCCGTCCTCCCCGGTCTCCCTGATGCGAACGTGCAGACCCTGATCCGCGCCGCTCTTGCACACCTCCGGGAGCGTCGGTCATGAACGAACGCATCCCCTCGCCCTCACCCCTCAGCGGCGAACCCGACGACGCGGCGATCAGGCCGGCGCGCCTCGACGAGTTCGTGGGCCAGCCGCAGATCAAGGAGGCTCTCACTATCGCCATCGCCGCCGCAAAACAACGCGGCGAGTCTCTCGACCACGTCCTCTTCTCCGGCCCCCCGGGCCTCGGGAAGACGACGCTCGCCCAGATCATCGCGCGCGAGATGGGAGCAGGGTTCAGGAGCACCACCGGACCGGTGCTGGAGCGGCCCGGCGACCTCGCCGCCCAGCTGACCGCCCTCGCCCACGGCGACGTCCTCTTCATCGACGAGATCCATCGCCTCAACCCGGTGGTCGAGGAGATCCTCTACCCGGCGATGGAGGACTCCTGCATCGACGTGATGATCGGCGAGGGGCCGGGTGCACGGTCGGTCCAGCTCCCGCTGGAAGAGTTCACCCTCATCGGCGCCACGACGAAGGTCGGGCTGCTCGGCTCCCCTCTCCGCGACCGGTTCGGGTTCATCTTCCGCCTCAACCTCTACGAGGTTCCCGATCTCGCGAAGATCGTGGAGCGGAGCGCCGGGATCATGCAGATCCCGATCACCCCCGAGGGAGCGGATGAGATAGCAAAACGGAGCCGCGGGACACCCAGGATCGCAAACCGGCTGCTCCGCCGGGTGCGGGACTTCGCCACGGTCAGGGGGGACGGGAGTATCGACGCCGAGACGGCCGACCGCGCCCTGACGATGCTCGGCATCGACCACCTGGGCCTCGACGACCTCGACCGGCGGATCCTCTCGGTCATCGCGGACGATTTCGGCGGCGGGCCGGTGGGCGTCAGGACGATCGCCATCTCGGTCGGCGAGGAGGTACGGACCATCGAAGAGGTCTACGAGCCCTACCTGATCCAGATCGGGTTCATAAAGCGCACGCCCCAGGGCCGGGAGACGACCGGGGCGGCCCTGCGCCACCTCGGAAGCGGTCTCAGATAATCCCCATCTCAGAGAGCCGCGTCGGGAGGTACTCCTTCGTCACGAAGTCGAGCCCCCGGCTCGCGAACGCCTGCTGTTCCGACTTCAACTTCATCTCGAGCTGCAGGTTGATCTGGCTCCTCCAGTAGTCGGTCGCAAACCGCGGATCGGTCAGCTCCGCCTTTAAGGCGTTGATATCCTGCTCGGTGAGGTGGTCGGCCGGGAGGTTGTAGTCCGAGATGTCGGAGGGCTGCACCCCGATGAACTGCGCCTGGGGAGTCGCGAGGAGTTCCGACATATGCGCGCTCTTGATCGAGCCGTAAGCGACGCTCGCGTAGATCCTATACGACCAGGGGTCGCCGTCGGTGAAGACTACGACGGGAAGGTTGAGCGATTCGTTGAGCCTCCGTAAGACCCGGCGCGTCGAGCGTGCCGGCTGCCCCTTGAGATGGACCAGGATCGCCCCGTACTCCTCGTCGAACCCGTTCTCCATCAGACGGGCGTACATACCGCCGGTCTCGATGGCAATGACGAACTTCGCGTCGTGGTCGACGAACTCGAGGTTATCGACGTTGTTCGGGATGGGGTAGCC
>JASUSO010000013.1 GCA_030446015.1 Methanobacteriota archaeon | reverse complement strand
GCGAAATCTGGATGGGTATTGACTGCCTCCCTTCGCGTCTTCGCACCTAAACGGTGCTCATGCTCCTGCCATTCTGGCAGTCGCACTTCACACCTTCGGTGTTCGAACTCCTTTCCCTTCGGGAAAGTCGTCCTTCGCGTGAGACCCACCTCGCCCATCTCTATCGGAAAGCGAGTGTTATCCAGAGGTTGTGGAAAGCATCTCAACAGGGCTGAAGTATCTGGAGATTATTCACCCTCCGGGAGAGGGTTTCAACAAGGCCAAAAAGAGGATAATTTAGAGCGCCGGCCTGCTCTTCAGCGCCTCGACGAGGAGCCGGACCCCCGCCTCGATATCGGCGGTGTCGACGACCTCGACCGGCGAGTGGATGTAGCGTGCGGGGATCGAGAACGGGATGCTCGGGATACCGCCCCGCTCCAGGTGGATGATCGTCGCGTCGGTGTTGCCCCCGGTCCCGACCTCGAGCTGGCAGGGGATGTTGTTCTTCTCCGCGGTCTCGCGGAGCCACGCGGTCATCCTCGGATCGGCCATCAATCCGCGCCCGCTCGCGCTGACGAGGACCAGGACCGGGCCCTTGCCCATCTCGACGCTCGCGTCCTTCTTCTCGATCCCGGGGTGGTCGCCGGGGATGGTGACGTCGGTCGCGATCGCGCAGTTGGGGTTCAGGGAGTAGGCGCTCACCCTCGCGCCCTTCAGCCCCAGCTCCTCCTGGACGGTGAAGACGGCGTAGATCGTGTGCGGCGACTTCGCCTGCTGCAGTGCTTTGATGAGCATCGCGACGCCGACCCGGTTGTCGAGAGCTTTGCCCGTGACGCGGGTGCCGGCAAGCTCCGTGAACTCGCGGTCGATCGTGATCGGCGTGCCGATCTCGATCCCGAGGTCCTTCACCTCCTCCGCGCTCGTCGCGCCCACGTCGACGAACATATTCTCAATCTTGATCTCCTTCTTGCGCTCCTCCTCCTTCATAACGTGCGGAGGCTTTGCGCCGAGGACGCCCATGACCGGGCCGTTCTTCCCGTGCAGGATCACCCGCTGGCAGTAGAGCACCGGCCCGTACCACCCGCCGATGGGGACGACCCGGATGAACCCCTTATCGTCGATATACTGCACCATCAGGCCGATCTCGTCCATGTGGGCGGCGAGCATGATCGAGAAGTCGTCGCCACGCTTGACGGCGATCAGGTTCCCCATCGTGTCCTCGCGGATCTCGTCGACCACGCCGGCAAGTTCCGCCCTGACGATATCCCTGATGCTCCCTTCGCTGCTCGAGACGCCGTGGGCGTCGGATAACTTCTTGAGTAACTCTTTCACCATTCTTCTCTCACCCCATCAGTTCACCGAGGCGCCCGACCGCGCGGGAGAGGTTCTCCCGGGAAGTCGCGTAGCTGAAGCGCGCGTAGTCGGGTGCATTCGAGCCGAACGCCGCGCCCGGCACGATGATGACGCCCGCTTCGATGGCCTTCTCGATAAGGGTTCGCCCCATCGGGACGAACATGTAGAACGCACCCTCCGGCCGGGGGAAGTCGAACCCAAGACCGGTCAGCCCGTCGTAGAGGAGGTCGCGCCGGGCACGGTACTCATCCCGCATCCGCACGACCGGCTCCTGGTCGCCGGTGTACGCCGCGAGCGCTGCATACTGCGAGATCGAGGTCGCGCACGCCTGGGCGTACTGGTGCACCTTGAGGAACTCCGGGATGTAGTCCTCGGGTGCCGCAAGGTAGCCGACCCGCCAGCCGGTCATGGCGTAGGTCTTGCTCGCGGCGTTGACGGTGATGACGTCCTCGCCGAACCGGGCGGCGCTGACGTGCTTCTTCTCGTAGACAAAGTGCTCGTAGACCTCGTCGGAGATGACGGTGACCCCCCGGTCGTTTGCGTACTCCACGAGGGCGCGGACCGACTCCTCGCTCTCGACCGCACCGGTCGGGTTCGAAGGCGAGTTCAGGACGAAGACCCGTGCTCCGTCCATCTGCTCCTTCGCCCGCTCGACGTCGATGTGCAGGGTCGCATCGAGCGGCACACCCTCGGGCTTTCCGCCGGCGATGGTCGCAAGGGCGGCGTAGGAGACGAACCCCGGGTCGGTGAAGAGGACGCGGTCGCCGGGGTCGACGAGCGCCTCCATCGCGAGGTGGAGCGCCTCGCTCCCCCCCGCCGTGACCAGGACCTGCTCCGGCCGGCAGGAGAGACCGTTCTCGCGCGCGAGTTTCTCGCAGATCGCCTCCCGGAGTTCCGGTATCCCGGCGTTCGGGGTGTAGCCGGTCTTGCCCTCGCGGATCGCGGCGATCGCGGCCATCTTGATGTGGTCGGGCGTATCGAAGTCCGGCTGCCCGATGCCGAGGTTGATCGCGTCCGGCCTTCCGGCGTCGAAGAGCTTGCGGATCCCCGACATCTCCACCCCCCTGACCCGGCCGGCATACCTGTGTTCGGTCATGATCGTCTCACTCGATGTTCGCGTGGCGGCACTGGAGGTCTTCGGGCCGGCACTGGGTGATCTCCATCAATCGGGATATGATCGCGTCCGCAAAGACCATCGCAGTCGTCTCAAAGATGGTGCCGAGCGGGGCGAACGACTTGTGCTCGCCCATCATCTGCCGGATCTCGAACTCCACAGACTCGTCGGGCACCTTGTCCCGCTGGCTCTCGATGACGACGACGCAGTCGGCGATCCGGCCGATCCTCGAGTCCTTCTTCGACGTGATAAGGCAGACCCGCCCGCCGATCTCCTTTGCGGTCTCGGAGATGTCCGCGACCGTCTTGGTCGCGCCGGAGCCGGAGAAGACGACAATGGCGTCTCCCGGCTTCATGGCCGGGGTCACCGTCTCCCCGACGACGAACGCGGAGAGCCCGAGGTGCATCAGGCGCATGGCAAACGATTTCGCTACAAGCCCGGAGCGCCCGGCGCCCATGGTGTAGATGCGGTTTGCGTTCAGGATCTCGGTGAGGAACGCATCGATCTCGTCGTCGGACATCACGTCAGCGATCGTCCTGATCTTGGTCGCCATCAACCGCATCATGTTCTTAACCGGGTGATTTGTCATCGTAGTTCCGCTGTTAGGTTTCACCAGATCATACATTAGAATATCCCAGACACCCCGGGACAGGGGCGGCCGGCCCCGCTCCCGGGTTTGCCGGGCCGGCGCGGAAGGGGGCGGATATTGCCGAAAAGTGCAGCACGACGCCATCTCAAGATACAAGGTGCACCCGGCCGTCCCGGCGGATCCGGTATCGCCGAAATGGGGCAAAAAATCCAATATGGGTGCAATAATCCCGTATAATATCGCCTGTCCCCCGCAGCAGATCGCCCTGAGGGATGCAAAAGGCTATTTTGGTTGATTGCAAAATAACTACAAAATTCGGCACAGTGCTCCGGCCGCAACAGGAGCAGCATGGCTGCGAGAACGCATTTCTGCAGCATTATACGCTGAATCGGCGCCACGTGGTGCCGATGGGGGTAAATTCTTCCGGACAACGAGCGGATCAGGGATTACGCGGGCCTGCCGTTCCCCGCACCGATATGCGGGAGGGCGCACGGCGGGACGCAAGGGACGACATGAGGTACCAGTGATGGAGAAGCGGCCGGAGAGGCATTCGGACGAGGAGATCCTCGGACTCCTCGACGAGAACGTACGGGAATGGTGCATACGAAGACTGGACGGGCGGTTCACCCCGCCGCAGCGGATGGCGGTCCCGCTCATCCACGAGCGAAAGAACGTCCTCATCTGTTCGCCGACCGGGTCGGGGAAGACCCTCTCGGCGTTCCTTGCGATCATCGACGACCTCTTCGTCCGGGCGCGGGCGGGCACGCTCGACGACAGCGTCTACTGCCTGTATATCTCGCCGCTCAAGTCGCTCGCAAACGATATCCACAAGAACCTCAGCCAGCCGCTCGAAGGGATCCAGGAGATCGCCCGCGAGCGCGGGGTCGCCCACACCCCGCTCCGCCACGCCATCCGGCACGGGGACGTCTCGCGGGCGGATAAGGCGAAGATGGCGCGAAAACCCCCGCACATCCTCAACATCACCCCCGAGACCCTCGGAATCCTCTTAAACTCCCCGAAGTTCCGCGAGAGCCTCCGGACGGTCCGGTGGGTCGTCGTCGACGAGATCCACTCCCTTGCGGGCTCAAAGCGCGGCGTCCATCTCTCGGTGAGCCTTGAGCGGCTCGAGGAGATGGTGAAGGAGGCGGGCGGCGGCTTCACCCGGATCGGGTGCTCGGCGACGATCGAGCCGCTCGACGAGGTCGGCCGGTTCCTGGTCGGCGCCGGCCGGGAGGTCGCAATCGTCGACACCCGGTTCGCCCGGGAGTTCGACCTCAAACTCATCTGCCCGGTCCCCGACCTGATCGACACCACCCCCGAAGACCTCTCCCGGCACCTCTACGCGACGATCCACCGCCTCGTCCAGGAGCACAGCAACACCCTCGTCTTCACGAACACCAGAAACGGCGCCGAACGGATCCTCCACAACCTCCGCGTCCGCTACCCCGGGTGGTACACGGAGGAGAACACGGGCTGCCACCACGGTTCGATGGGGACGGACGGGCGGCTCTCCGTCGAGGAGCGGCTCAAGTCCGGGAGGGTGAAGGTGGTGACGACCTCGACGTCGCTCGAACTCGGGGTCGACATGCCGCACGTCGACCTCGTCCTCCAGGTGGGCTCCCCGAAGTCCGTCGCGGCGCTCCTCCAGCGGGTCGGACGGGCCGGCCACCGCCTCGGCGAGGTGGTGAAGGGGCGGATCGTCGTCCTCGACCGCGACGAACTCGTGGAGTGCGCGGTGATGCTCCGGGAGGCCCAGAACGGGTTTGTGGACAGGATCCACATCCCGGAGAACTGCCTCGACGTCCTCGCGCAGCACGTCTTCGGGATGGCGCTCGACGGGGAGGCGCGGACCGATCGGATGCTCGAGATCGTCCGCCGGTCCCACTGCTACCGCAACCTCGAAGAAGAAGACCTCATGAGCGTCGTCCGCTACCTCGCCGGGGAGTACGCGGGGCTTGAGGAGCGGCGGGTCTACGCGAAGGTCTGGCACGACGAGGAGACCGGGACGGTGCGGAAGCGGGGGCGGAACGCCCGGATGATCTACTACCTCAACTCCGGGACGATCCCGGACGAGTTCTCCTGCGACGTCCTCACCCGGGACGGGGTCTTTGCCGGCAACCTGGACGAGAAGTACCTGGAGCGGATGAACAAAGGTGACGTCTTCGTCCTCGGCGGGCGGCGCTACCGGTTCGCCTACCGCCGGGGCGGGAAACTCTACGTCGACCCGACGACCGACCGGCCGACGATCCCGAGCTGGTTCTCGGAGAAGCTCCCGCTCTCGTTCGACCTTGGCCTGCACGTCCTCCGGTTCAAGGAGAGGATGCTCCGCGCGATGGAGACGGCGGGAACGGAAGAGATCGTCGAGACCCTCCTCGCCGACTATCCCATCGACGAGAACAGCGCCCGGAGCATCTGCGCGATCTTCGAGCAGCAGGTGCTCTATATGGGTGACGAGGCCGTCCCGACGACGGAGAGGATCGTCGTCGAGGAGCAGGTCGACCGGGAGAACCACCGCCGGCTCTACTACTTCATGACCAACTACGGGCTGCGGTTCAACGACGGGTTCTCCCGGATCGTCGCCTACATGATTGCCCGGGACGTGACGGCGAACGTCTCGGTCGGGATCAGCGATACCGGGTTTCTGGTCTCGATCCCGCTCGAGAAGCAGGCCGACCCCGCCCGGATCCTCCAGAGCATCCGGGCCGACGCGTGCAGCGAGATCCTCGAGCAGGCCGTCGAGGACACCCAGCTCTTAAAGAGGGTCTTTCGGATCAACGCCGCCCGGTCGTACATGATCCTGCGCAACTACATGGGCAGGCGGAGGAGCGCCCGGCGCCAGCAGGTGAGCGCGGACATGCTGATCTCGTTTGCAAAACGCCTCCCGAACTTCGCCGTGATGCGGGAGACCTACCGGGAGGTGATCGAGGACCGGTTCGAGGCGGAGAACATCCGGCGGATCGTCGAGGAGATCGGCGCGGGCACGATCGAGGTCGTCACGACCCGCACCGCGTCCCCGAGCCCGCTCGCGTTCGGGATCGCAACGCTCGGCGTCTCCGACGCGGTCTACGCGCAGGACAAACTCTCGATGCTCCGCGAGTTCCAGCGCCGGGTGATGAGCAGCATCGAGGGCGGGGCGGCGGCATGAACGCGGTCGCGGAGGCCGACCTCCTCTCCCGGTTCGGCTTCTACAAGGGCGCGCTCTACATCCGGGAGCAGTCCCTCTGCGTCGTCTCCGACGTCCATATCGGGCTATCGGAGGCGCTCTACCGGCAGGGGCTCCACTTCCCGCTCCACGAGGAGGAGACGCTCCTTGAGCGGTTCGAGGCGATCCTCGACCGGTTCCGCCCGGCGGTCTTCGTCCTCGACGGGGATATCTTCCACGCCTTCGACCGGGTGAGCCGGGACGTGAAGGAGTCGTTTGAGACGATCCTTTCGGCGCTCAAGGCCGAGTGCGAGGTCGTCCTCGTCCGGGGATCGCACGACGTCATGCTCCCCGCGGTCCGGGGAGGGACGGTCGAGCGCTACGACCGCGGCGGCTACACGGTGGTCCACGGCGACCGGGCGGTCGACGACCACGGGACGCTCATCATCGGCCACGACCACCCGGCGATCGAGATCGACCTCGCCCGGTTCCCCTGCTTCCTCTATGGCCAGAGCATAGCGCGGGGTAACGACCTCATCGTCTTGCCGGCGTTCAACCCGCTCTCCCCCGGCGTCGTGGTGAACTCTGCGAGGAACCGGGACTTCCTCTCGCCCATCCTCCGCCGCGTGGACGTGGATGCCCTGCAGCCGGTGGTGGAGGTCGACGGCGAGGCGGTCGTCCTCCCGCCGCTCGCGGGGATCCGGCGGTTTGCGTAGATCATGGACAGCGGTTTGGGCTCACGCAGGGTACGATGGATGGGACATCCGAAGATTGAGAAGGGTGAAAGGCTTCGAAGTGCGGCATAACGTACCTGTAACTCTCCTTCTCACCTGACAGTGCTCAAACTCTGGCCCCTTCGCACCCTAACGGTGCTCACGCTCCGGCCCTTCGCGTTCGACCCGTCGTTCTTCGCGGCTTCGCGCTCTTCGCGTGAGACGGTATAGAGTCCGCACCGAAACCCCTCACGCGAAGGCGCGAAGAACGCGAAGGGAAGTCGATAGGTCGCCTCAGAGAACGCGAACTTCGCGGGTCCTCGAGGTCTGTACGGAGGTCGTACGAGATGTATCCTCCTTCGCGCCCTGCCGCGGCGGAACCGATAAACCTGCCCCCCTGCCGGCGGATACCGGAACACTCTAAGCATTCCGGGCTCAAAC
Source organism: Methanobacteriota archaeon (assembly GCA_030446015.1). Lineage (GTDB taxonomy): Archaea > Halobacteriota > Methanomicrobia > Methanomicrobiales > Methanoculleaceae > Methanoculleus. The sequence goes on along the minus strand of JASUSO010000013.1, from coordinate 34,835 downwards.
AGGATCCTCGTGTGGGTCGCAAACATCCTCGGCGGAACGATCACGCTCGTCATCGGGATCGTCATCCGGGTCTTCAACGCGAGCAGCCTCATCGCCGGCTACAACACCGCATCCGCGGCGGAACGGGCGAAATACGATGAGAAGGCATTGACCAGGTTCGCGGGCAACCTCCTGATCGCCGCATCCCTCGTCCTCCTTGCCGGGGGGCTGCTGCCTGCCGCTTTCGGCGCACCGGACGCCGTGGCCGGCGCATCGTGGGTCCTGTTTGCCGCGATCATCGTCGGGGCCATCGTCTTCATGAACACCGGGGAACGCTTTCGGCGGTGAGGGGCGGGGGCCGGAAGACCACCCTTCTTCTCCGCGTAGTCCGATTACCGCCGAGAAGACTGCTCTCCCAATGATCGGGATGTCACAATAGTTTTATGCCCTCCTAGTTCGAGAATACGATAGCAAGAACCGGATGGATTGGAGAGGGACCAATGGAGCAGCAGGAATTCGATCCGGGCAGCGTGATTGGCCGGCACTATGAGGACGGGATGCTGCCCTACGGGGGCCGCGTCAACTGTAATGGGATCATCACGTTTGCAGTAAGTAAGAAGCAGTTCATCGAGAAGATGCGGCGGCTGGAATCTGTTCGGTGAGTCAACTGCAGCAACTTGTTTTTCTGGATACGGATATTCTTTTTCTGGCTATCGAAGATGCCGACTGCCGGACCATCATCAACCATATAGCAAATCATAGCAGGTATCAACTCGTCACCTCGATCACGGTGCTCGGGGAGACGCTGTTTAAAACGATGGAATACAACAAAGGCGATGCATTTATCGTAAGCTTCCTCTCCAGCCTCAAAGCGTGGGACACGGAGATTATGTTCCCTGACGAGAGCGTGAGCCAGTTGTGTTACTGCATGAGTAAGGACTATGAGGATACACGGATGATTGGCCAGAAGACCGACAAAGTGCACCTTGCATACGCTATGTCGCAGGGATGCGAGTTCTTTTTGACCCACGACGATGGACTCATCCGGTATAAAATCCCCGATAGACTGGCCGGTGTGAACTTCTTCAAGCCGCTCACCCTCACTCCGGAGGAGTTCCGGGAGCAGTACCTCCGGCGATAAAGCGGATTTATTCTCTAAGAGCTCGGGAAATGCTTGCGAATCGGGACTGTTGAACAGCCGGACGATGATACGCTTCCAGCGCCCGGCTGGAGGAACGCCTATATACGCTCCCGCCCACCGGGGATCCGGAGATGAACCCATGTCACGCCGGACCGTCATCATCCTTGCCGCGGTTGCGGCGGTTGCCATCCTCGGCATCGCCGTGGCCGTCGTGCTGCCGCCGGGCGGCCCCGCCGGGACCCTGCCGCTCGATACGATCACCCTCCCGCCGGGATTTGCGATCGACGTCTACGCCGGAAACGTCACCGGGGCGCGGTCGATGGCCATGACCCCGAACGGGACGCTCTTCGTCGGGAGCCGCGGCGCAGGAAACGTCTACGCCATCCCCGACCGCGACGGCGACGGGAAGGGCGATGCGGTGATCACGGTCGCGAGCGGGCTTGACTCCCCAAACGGCGTCGCGTTCCGTAACGGCTCCCTCTACGTCGCCGAGATCAGCCGCATCCTCCGCTACGACGATATCGAGGAGAACCTCGACGACCCGCCCGAGCCGGCGGTGGTGAGCGACGCCTTCCCGGACGATCGGCTGCACGGGTGGAAGTTCATCGCGTTCGGCCCCGACGGGTACCTCTACGTCCCTGTGGGCGTGCCTTGCAACGTCTGCGACCCGGAAGACGAGCGGTTCGGCACCATCCTCCGGATGAGCCCGGACGGGACCGACCTCGAGGTCTACGCCCGCGGGATCCGGAACACCGTGGGGTTCGACTGGCACCCGGAGACCGGCGAGCTATGGTTCACGGATAACGGCCGGGACTGGCTCGGCGACGATATCCCGCCGGACGAACTGAACCGGGCGCCGGATGCCGGGATGCACTTTGGGTTCCCCTACTGCCACGGCGCCGCTATCCCCGACCCGGAGTTCGGGGCGGGACGGTCGTGCGCTGAGTTCACGCCGCCCGAGCAGGAACTCGGCCCGCACGTCGCTGCGCTCGGGATGCGGTTCTATGACGGCGGGCAGTTCCCGGAGGAGTACCGGAACAGGATCTTCATCGCTGAGCACGGCTCCTGGAACAGGCTCGAGCCGATCGGCTACCGGGTGACGATGGTCGAACTCGAGAACAACACGCCCGTCTCTTACGAGGTCTTCGCGGAGGGCTGGCTCTCGGGGCGCAATGCATGGGGACGGCCGGTGGACGTCGAGGTCGCAAACGACGGCTCCCTCCTGGTCTCGGACGACCGGGCGAACGCCGTCTACCGGATCACCTACGGAGCGGTCACTTCCCCCGCCGGATGACCCGCCCGAAAGAGAACGGTGTCGGGCCCGGCACGGGTGCCGGGAACGTCCCCTCCGCCGCCCGCCGGACGTCCTCGATCGAGTAGAAGGCCTTGGGATTGAACTCGTGGATGGCGTTCTCCACATCGCGGATGTTCTTGCGCTTGACCACCGAGAAGATGACCTTGCCCGGCCCCTGCTTCCCGTGGGCGTCGAGGACGGTCACCCCGTAGCCGGCGGCGCGGAGGTAGTCGATGAGGTTCGTCGCGTCGCGCTGGGTGATGATCCGGATGAGCGCAAGCCCCATCGCCAGCCGCTCCTCGACGAGCATCCCGACGTAGTTTCCCGTGGCGAACCCGGCAGCGTAGGCGAAGTAGTTGAGGGGGTTCGTGAGGTTCTGAACGATCTGGCCGACGGCGACGATCCAGATGAAGACCTCGAAGAACCCGAGTATGGGGGCGACCATCTTCATCCCGCGGGAGACGAAGATGATCCGCATCGTCCCGATGGTGACGTCGCAGATGCGTGCGAGAAAGATGAAGATCGGGATGACAACCAGGGAGAAGAACTCCGGGTCGATGTCCGGGACGACGCCGAGCATAGATCATGGTTGACGAGCAGGTGATATAGTAGTATCCACATTCAAATATATGTCGGAGATAAAAAAAATCCGTAGAACCAATTTTTGAGGATATCGGGTGAAGTCGGCCGGCTAATGAGGAGGAACGGAACCCAGATCGGATGGAGGGCCGCAGTACCAGTACTTCGCCGAATTTGATTGAGACCCCCATCCCGGAGAGCGCCGGGAGCAGCCGGGGGCCGGGACACCGCCCGTACGAAGCGAGAGGATCGCCGTAAACCCCATTCACCCCGTTAACCCGGCGGTTTTGCCCTACAGCCCGGCATACGGCCGGAACCCTCATGGGATACCATTATCGTGTCTGGGCCCAATCAGGCAGAGTGTGGTGATATACCATGCCGAAATGTTACAGTTGCGGAGCGGAGATCAACCCGAAGAAGACGCGCTGCCCAAAGTGCGGGGCAAAAGTCGAAGCAGGAACAGGAAGACAACCTGAGGCGGGAGTTGTAAAGGGGAGGCGGTAACGAGACCCGGAAATCCAATCCTCTGGCCCTTTTTTTACACTATTTCCGCCCGTTTTGGGCCCGGTTGCGCGGGGACGTGCGCCACCAGTAGTAGACCTCGTAGGCGAACAGCCCGAGCAGCACCACGCAGGCGCCGAAGAAGAACCCCATCACGATGTCATGGACCGGGAGAGCCCCGGCGCCGTCCAGAGCAGGGACGGGAGACTGGAGCGTCGAGGCATCCTCGCCGGTACCGCCGGCGGAGGAATCCCCGTTCCCGGTCATCACCCGTGAGATGGGCGCAGGCCCGCCGGGCGGCAGCACCGCCGGGAGGATCGACCAGAGCCCGACGCTCGCGAGGGCGACGATGCCAAAGAGCGTCGCGTACTTCTGCAGCACCGACCGGAGATCGCTTGCCGGGGACGCGATGATCAGAACCTGGTTCGCAAGACCGTAGACCTTCACCTCGCGCCCCTTCTCGCTCCAGCGGGTCTCGATGACCTCGAGAAGCCCGGCGTCGAGCAGGTTCTCGATATGATAAGAAGCGGTGGTGATGGGGATCTTCATCCGCCGGGCGACCTCCGACGACGTCAGCGGCCCGCCGCCGAAGGCCTGGATGATCGCGTTTGCCGTCTGGCTCGCCATCGCCCGGGCGATCTTCTGTGCCCGTTCATCGCCCGGCTGGAGGACTACAACATCATTCGTCATGGAGTGCTTCTATGATCTTGCTACGCCCGTGCGCGAGAGCCTCCTCGAGCCGGGAAGCGTCCGGGCCCGCGCCCTGCGCAAGGTTCGGCTTGCCGCCGCCCTTCCCGCCGAGGATGCCGCAGACCTCCCGCACGATATCGACGGCGTTCACCGCCGGGGAGCCCGACGCCGCCACCACCTTCACGGCCCCGTCGCTCGACGCAAAGAGCGCCACACCGCCCTCTTCGGAGACGGTCGTGGCGAGTGCGACGAGTTCCTTCTGGGTCGCATTGAGCGTTCTGACGACGACCCTGACCCCGTCGACCATCTCGCCGTCGAGGTTCTGCATCTCGAGGTCCACCACTTTCTTCTGGAGACGCTCGATCTCCTTCTTCTGCTCCTTCCACTCCGAGAAGAAGCGCGTCACCGCCGCCGGCAGGTTCTCGGGCTGGACGCTCACCACATCGGCAGCTTCCTCGAGGAGATCGGCCTGGTGCTGTACGGCATGCACGGCGGCGATGCCGGCCGCAAAGACCAGCCGCTCGACGCCGTCCTGGATGTGCTCGACGCCGAGGACCCGGATCATCCCGATCTCGCCGGTCGTCCGGACATGCGTTCCCGCACACGCCTGCACGTCGGCACCGACCTGCACCGTCCGGATCTCCCGGCCCGGCGGGACGCCGCCCTGGTAGAGGCCGAACCCGTACTTCTGCTCGGCCTTCGTCCGCTCCTCGACATGGGCATAGACCGGCGTATCGGCCATGACCAGCCGGTTCGCTTCGAGCTCGATCCGCTTGAGTTCGTCCGGCGTGATGTGCTTGTAGTGCCGGATGTCCAGGCGGGCATTCTCACTCCCCTTCTGGGCGCCCGCTTGGTGCACGTGGACGCCGAGGACCTCTTTTGCAGCGTGGAGGAGGACGTGGGTCGCCGTGTGGTGGCGCATCAGCGACCGCCGGCGCTCCTCGTCCAGCACACCCTTCACCCGCTCGCCGCGTTTCAGGCAACCGCCCTTGATCCGGTGGAGGATCACCTCACCGAGTTTCGTGACCTCCTCCACCCGCACCATGTTCTCGGACGCGACCAGCGTGCCGGTATCGGACGGCTGGCCACCACCCTCCGGGTAGAAGAGCGTCTGGTCGAGCACCACGATCCCATCGAAGCAGTCGAGCACCATCGCTTCGAACTCGATCTCGTTCGGCAGCTCGTAGTAGAGCTTCTTCGTCGGGGGGAGGACGGCTGCACGCTCGCGGTACGATTCGAACGGGTCTTCTTCCTTCGCCTCCTTCTGCGCCTCCGAGTGCGTCTCGGCGATCAGCGAGTAGAAGTTGTCGGGGATCTCCACGACGGCGCCCTCGGCGGCGGCGACCTCCTTCACCATCTCGGGCGGGATGCCGTGCGAGTCGTAGAGGGTGATCACCTCTGAAAGAGGCACCCGGGAACTCTTTGCCTTGTAGTTCCGGGCGATCTTCTGGACGATCCGGGCCCCGCGCTCGAGCGTGCTTGCGTATCTCGCCTCCTCGCTCACCACGATCTCCCGTACCACGTCCACATCCTGCTCGAAGTTCTCGACCCCCACGACCTGCATCTGTGCTTCGATGAGATCGGCGAGTTCCTCGTCCATCGAGAGATCGTTCATCATCCGGAGCGTCCGGCGGAGGACGAGCCGTGCGAGGTAGCCCTCGCGGACGTTCGAGGGAACGATGCAGTCCCCGAGCATGTAGGCGAGGCAGCGGGTGTGGTCGGCGATCGAGTAGACCTTCTCGATCGGGACGACGATCCGCTCGAGCCGGTCGACCGGCACGTTGATCGCATCGGCAACCTTCCTCCTGAGGTTGTAGAGGTTCGTCCCGGAGATGTCCATCACGCCGGCGAACCGGGCGCTGAGCCCCATGATCTTCGTGAACTCAGGATTGTCGAGGAGGTGCTCAAGATGGGCCGAATGCATCAGGCGGCTCACCATCTCCGGGAAGACCGCATCGTAGATCGTCGGCGAACCCTTCGAGGCCCAGACGAACCGCTCAAGGCCGTAGCCGGTGTCGACGATATTCAACCGCATCGGGTAGTACGGCACCCCGTCCACATCGACGGGCGGCTTATCGTTCTTCTGCCGCCCGAGGTTCATGAAGACCAGCGTCGCGACCTCAAGACCGCCGATCAGCACCTCGACGGACGCACCGGCGTTCCCACCGCCGTACCAGGGGTGCTCCTTGTAGCTGACCCGGGCTGGATCGCCGCCGATGGATCTGATGAACTCGTCACAGAGGGCAACCGTCTCGTCTTTCCAGTAGATCCGCTCCTCCGGGGTGTTGAAGGCGTGGTGCGCCATCATCTCAAAGAGCGTCAGGTGGCGTCCCGACCTTCCGACGGAGTCGAGATCGTTTAGGCGGATACAGGGCTGGGAGATGGTCAGCGGGTTCGCCGGCGGGGGGACGACCCCGCTCGTGACGAACGGCTGAAAATCAGCGATGGATGCAATGGTAAGGTAGATGTCGTCTCTCCACCGGGCGGCTACGGGATATCGTTCGAGGCGTGTATGACCGTGCCGCTCGAAGAACGAGAGGAACGCCTCCCGCATCTCGTCGACGTTATGAGGTTTGAAGACCGGGTTGCCGATGAAGTTATACGTCACGCACGGGGCGTCACCGCAGAACTCCTGCTCCGGATCCCGGGTCCAGAAGGCCGACCCGCAACTCTTGCAGACCTTCCGCTCAAACCCCTCAGACCTGAAATAATCGAGCGTATATTCTTCCTCGAGCATTGAAAATCACGCAGCGTAAATAGGTATGATTGTGACCGATATAGTTGTTTGTGCGCATTGTTTAAGTTTTCCAGGTGTCCTGATACCAGAGGTCGTAGGATTCATATAATCCCGTCCGCTCGGCGATGCGCACCGCAAGGATGTGCCAGCACTCGCGTCCCCGGAAGAGGAAGTCGCTGCATGTGCAGAACTCCCCCTCGACGATGTACTCGCCGCTCCGGCCCACCACGACGAAGAAGTCGAGGTACCGCTTCACCTGCCCCGCATCGACGGCTTCGAGCGCTTTTCTCCCTCGCTCTCCGTAGACGCGCTCGATGCAGGCGCGGAACTCCGGCGTCAGCGTCAGGTCGCGCTCGATCTTTCCCCAGATGCCCCTCATGGAACTACCACTACGTGTGGGGGATCAGGGATATAATGCCACCCCATGCGGGCGGCGAGTGCTTCCATGGCCGGGGCTTCGAGCGCGTAGTGCGTGGATTCAAGGCAGGGGATGGGCGATGCACGGGCCACGCTGTGCTTGAGCTCCGCCGAGAGGAACGCCTCCGCCCCGAGACCGACGGCTTCACGGATCAGGGTGGGGTCAAACCCGCTGCCCCCCACGACGGCGAGGCGCCGGATCGTTCCCACCTCGCCGTAGACCCGGATCCCTCCACCGGGGAGGCGGCGGGCGATCTCTTCGGCGTCGAGGGAGCAGTCGCCGACGAGGCCGACGGCCATCCGCTCGACGCCGGCAAAACCGAGCCTTGCCGCGAGGACATCGTTGACGCCGCCCTCGGCACGGTCGAAGTTCGTGTGCATGACATAAAGGTTCATGTCGGCGGCAAGGAGCGTCCGGAGCAGGCGCGACGTCGGCCCCCGGACCGCCGTGATCGGGTTCCAGAGGGGTGTATGGTGGACGACCAGCATGTCGGCGCCGGCACGAACGGCGGCGTCCACCACCGTCTGCGTGGCATCGAGCGCACAGCAGACAGTGCCGATCTCGTCCCTCCCCTCGACGACGAGACCGATCCTCCCTGCATCGTACTCTTCGGCCAGTTCGGGCGGAGCGACCTGCTCCAGTGCGGCGATGAACCTCTCGATCTCCATATTAGTACCTCATATGACGCTCACACGATAAAAGGGTGGACGGGGAGCAGCCGACCGCACCCCGGCCCGGATCCTCCCGGTCGGATATTCCTTCATGCTCCATGAGACTTCGCACAAATTCTGGAAGCAAATGCAGGATAATCGCAGAAAAACGGTGAATCTGGAACGGATGGAATAGAAATCATTATCTCTCAAAAAACCGAGATTCAATCATCGCCTTTCGGAGGCAGAACAATGCTGAGACCCCTAATCATTGGAATGACGCTCCTCGTTCTCTGCGCCGGCATCCCCGCCGTTTCCGCACAGTTCGGAGGAGACCAGGCTTGATACCGCATCCACTGCAATATCGACGGTGCCGATGTCTACTTCGACGGCCAGTACAAGGGCACCACCTACGGAGGGGTGCTCGATGTCCCGGTCTACACCACCGGAACGCCCTTCAACACCATCCGGGTAGAGAAGAGCGGCTACCAGACATACACCGGCAGCCTGCCCTCGACCCCCCCGGCTGGCGAGACCAGAGACGTCTACGTGACGTTGCAGCCGGCCGAGACCGCCGGTTCGATCCACGTCACGTCGAGCCCCTCGGGTGCGGCGATCTACTTAAACGGGCAGTACCAGGGCACGGCGCCGCTCACGATCCAGAGCCTCTCCCCCGGCACTTACTCCCTTGATGCCGACCGGTCCGGCTACCTCTCCGACCACGCGTCCGTCACGGTCAGGGCGGGGCAGCAGTCGAGCGTGCAGTTCACCCTGACCCCGATCCAGCAGTACGGCTCGATCAAGGTCACCTCAAGCCCGTCGGGTGCCTACGTCTACATGGACGGCGTCTACAAGGGCCGGACGCCCCTGACGCTCACCAGCGTCTCGACACAGAAGCACAACATCGAGCTCGATCTTGCCGGCTACTATGACTGGAAGTCGACCGTGACCGTGAGCCCCGGCGTGACCAGTTACGTCAACGCCTACCTGACGTCCATCCCCTCCGAGACCACCGGCGCCATCAGCGTGGTCTCCTACCCGGCGGGGGCCGACGTCTTCCTCGACGAGAAGTACCAGGGCAAGACTCCCTCGGCAGGAGTCTACACGATCTCGAACGTCCCGGTCGGCTCCCACACCGTGAGGGTTGCCCTCTCCGGCTACCAGGACTACACGACGGGAGTCGCCGTCAGCGCCGCGACCACGAGCCACGTCACCGCGACGCTCCAGCCCGGCCAGCCGACCTCGACGGGCTCGATCTCGGTCACCTCCTCGCCCTCCGGTGCCGAGGTCTACATCGACAACGCCTATAGGGGCATCACCCCGGTGACCGTCGACGGTATCGCCACCGGCACCCACGCGGTCAGGGTGGCGCTTGCCGGCTACAACGACTGGTCGACCACCGTCCAGGTCGGCGCCGGAAGCACCGCCTCGGCCTCGGCCTCGCTCTCCCCCGTGCCGACCGAGGCACCCCACGCAGGCGTGGCACCCTTTGCCGCGATAGGCGCGCTCGGCGTCCTCGGGCTCCTCGTCGCGCTGCGCAGGCGTGACTGAACCCAAAAAACCCCACTTTTTTCGAGAGATACAAATCTTCCAGGGCTATCACTCTGCCTGTATGGCTCAGATCCTGCAGAATATTACCAAAAGTAATAATCAACACCTATAAGTATTCCAAAATGAATATACGTTCATGGAAAAGTCCCTCGACCTCATCAATGCCCGGATACGCGACGGTAGTGCACGAGTGGTCACCGCCGAGGAGATGCCGGGCATCGTCGACGAACTGGGAGAGGAAGGGGCACTGGCGGAGGTCGACGTCGTCACGACCGGGACGTTCGGGGCAATGTGCTCTTCCGGTGCCTTCTTCAACTTCGGGCATGCCGACCCCCCCATCCGGATGGAGCGCGTCTGGCTCAACGACGTGGAAGCCTACGCAGGAATCGCCGCGGTCGACGCCTATCTGGGGGCGACCCAGACGGCCGAGTCCGAAGACCGCCTCTACGGCGGCGCCCATGTCCTCGAGGAACTCGTCGCGGGGGGCACCGTCGAACTGCGGGCGACCTCCCACGGGACCGACTGCTACCCGCGCCGGAGCATCACGACCGAGCTGCTGCTCGAGGACATGAACCAGGCGATCATGGTCAACCCGAGGAACTCCTACCAGTGCTACAACGCAGCGACGAACACCACCGACCGGACGCTCAACACCTACATGGGCACGCTCCTCCCGCGGTGCGGCAACGTCTCCTACTCCGGCGCGGGGACCCTCTCGCCGCTCGCAAACGACCCCAGGTTCCGGGTCATCGGGAGCGGCGTCCCGATCTTCCTTGCCGGTGCGGAGGGGATGATCGTCGGCGAGGGGACCCAGCACTCGGCGGGCAGCGGGTTCGGGACGCTGATGGTGACCGGCGACATGAAGCAGATGCGCCAGGAGTTCCTGCGTGCGGCGGTGATGAACGGCTACGGCGTGACGATGTATATCGGCATCGGCGTGCCCATACCGGTCCTCGATACAGAGATCGTCCGGAGCACCGCGGTGCGGGACGAGGACCTCATGACCAACATCATCGATTACGGCACGCCCCGGCGCGACCGGCCGGCGCTTGCGAGGGTCAGCTATGCCGACTTGAAGAGCGGTTCGGTCGAGATCAACGGTGAGACCGTCCGGACGTCGTCGCTCTCCAGTTACCGGGGGGCCCGGGCGGTGGCGCAGGAACTGAAGACCTGGATCGAGCAGGGGAAGATGGAACTCGCGCTCCCCACCCGCCGGATCGACCCGGCAAAACGCGTGAGGCCGATGCGGGAGACCGCCGTCACCCCCCGCGTCCGCGAGATCATGAACCGGCAGGTGATCAGCATCACGGAGGACGAGGAGATCCGGGTGGCGGCGAAACGGCTCCTCAAAGGCGAGACGAATCACCTCCCGGTCCTCGACGGCAACGGTACGCTGGTCGGGATCATCACCACCTACGATGTCTCAAAGGCAGTGGTGACGGACGGCAGGCTCTGCCAGGTGAAGGACATCATGACCCGGAACGTGATCAAGACGACGCCCGACGAACCGGTGGACGTCGCCGCCCAGAAACTGGAGCAGAACAACATCAGCGCCCTTCCCGTGGTGGACGCGACGAACCGGGTGGTCGGCATCCTCTCGGCGATCGATCTCGGAAAACTCTTCGGCGGGAGGTGGCGGCGATGAAACTCCTGCTGACGTTCTCCCGGAAAGGGCGAGACGACCCGGGAAGAGAACCGGTGATTGCGCGGGTGGTGAAGGAGACCGGCGTTCTCATCAACGTCGAGAAGGCCAACATCGACTCGATGGCCGGAGAGGTGCTGATCGACGTCCCTGACGGGGATGCCGACCTGATCCGGCGGCGTCTTGAGGAGGCGGGGGTCAACGTCCGCGTGATGGAGAACGCCGTCGTCCGCGACGAGGAGGAGTGCGTCGACTGCGGGGCGTGCATCAGCATCTGCCCCCAGGAGGTCTTCTCCTTCGATGCGGAGTGGCGGCTCTGCGTGAACGCCGAACGCTGCGTCCTCTGCGGCAAGTGCATCCGGGCGTGCCCGCACGGCGCCCTCTCGCAGCAGGGATGATCCGGGAGCACTTCGAGTTCCGGCAGACGATCACGACGATCCTCGCCGACGATCCCCGCCATATCGAGGCGGCGAAGTCCGGCATCCTGGCCGCCCGGCAGGAGGTCGAGCGGCAGATCGCCGGCGACCCCTATTTTTCGGCAACGCTCGAGCCGTATACCCCAAAAAACCCTGCGCGAGTCCCGGCGAGTATGGCCCGGGCGGCCGCAGCGGCCGGGGTCGGGCCGATGGCGGCGGTGGCGGGCGCCATAGCCCGGGCCGGGGTGGAGGCGATGGTCGGGGCCGGCGCAGCCTTCGGCCTCGTCGATAACGGCGGGGATATCGCACTCGTGAGCGACCGCGAGGTGACGATCGGCATCTACGCGGGCGCCTCACCGCTGAGCGGGCGCTTCGCGTTCCGGGTTCCTCCCACCGAGGAGATCCTCGGCATCTGCACCTCGTCGGCGACGGTGGGGCCGTCGATCAGCTTCGGCATCGCCGACGCCGTGACGGTAGTCTCCCACGACGTCGCCGCCGCGGACGCCTGGGCGACGGCGATCTGCAACCGGATCACGGTCGACGACACCTCCGTCCTCGACACCCTTTCCGGGACGGGCATCCTCGGCGTGCTTGCCGTCATCGATGAGGCGGTGATCCGGTGGGGAGAACTCCCGCCGATCGTGCGGGCACGGGTGGACGAGCGGCTGATCACCTGCGGGAAGCAACCGATCTAAAGGTCCTCCTCGATGTAGCGGGCAAGCTCTCCGTATGACCCCGTGCCGCTGAACCGTGCGAGGGCCTTCTCCCCGTCGGTGAGGAGGACGACAGGCTCCCCCCCTTCCATCAGAAAGACCACGTCGTAGAGGTCGACCTCGTCGATGACGAGCCCGCGTGCGAGGTCCGACGCCGCGTGGAGCTGCAGCCGCTCCATCGTCAACTCGTCCGGCGTCTCCCGGAAGAAGTAGTAAAAGACCTGATAGGCATTGAGGAGGTCGGAGGAGAGCAGCGCTCTTTTGGTCTCTTCATCGAGCGTGTCCAGTATCTTTGCGAGGAGCTCGTCGTCGTCGTCGCTTGCCTCGAAGAGGTTCTCGGCAAGTTCCGCAAGTTCCGTGTAATCGACCATACCCGGTTCTCACCTACATCCAATCTCTCGCACCGGCAAACTGCGCCGATAGCGGCCGGCAGAGCCGGAACGGTGCAATAACTATATCGGTCTCCCCGGAAAAAAGAATAGGTGTGCGTGAGGAAGATCTGGACTGGGCCATATATCACCGGATTCCCGAAACCGGCGGCATCACGGTCGATGACCTGGTAGCAGCCACCGGAATTGAGCCCGATGCGGTGACGGCATCGCTCGAACGTCTTGAACACTACCTTCTTATCAGAAAGACGGGGGAGACGGTGCGCCTTCTCTCCATCCAGGAATCCCTGGTCGCGTGCCAGTGCCGCCATGCCATGGACGACCTGCCGTTCGTCATCGAGAACGGGGTTGTCCGGGCGAAGAGGAGGGGGGAGTGAGCGGCATGCCCGAAGTAGCCGTGCTCCGGATAGGCCACCGGCCAGAACGCGATCAAAGGGTGACGACCCACGTCGGGCTCGCGGCGCGGGCGCTCGGCGCCCGGGGGATGTACCTCGCCGCAGACGACCCCGGCGTCGCCGCGAGCATAACGGACGTGGCGGACCGATGGGGGGGAGACTTCTTCATCGAGAACGACGTCAAGTGGCGTCGGTGCATCCAGGACTGGAAGGCCGCCGGCGGCAAGGTCGTCCACCTCACGATGTACGGGCTCCGGATGACCGACGTCATCGACGAGATCCGGAGCGATGAACGGGTGCTCGTCGTGGTCGGGGCGGAGAAGGTGCCGGGCGAGATCTACGGGCTCGCCGACTACAACGTCTCGGTGACCACCCAGCCCCACTCGGAGATATCGAGCCTCGCCCTCTTCCTCGACCACCTCTTCGAGGGGAAGGAACTCAACCGGGAGTACCCGGACGCGAAGATCCGGATCGAGCCGGCAAAAGCGGGCAAGAAGACGGTGGAGCGGTGAAGGGCCGGGTCCTGGTTGCGGGGTTCGCCACGCGGCACGTGGCGCAGTCGGCCCGCCGGGCCGGCTATACGGTCTACGCCGTCGACCACTTCTGCGACCAGGATCTCCGTTGGTACACGGAGGACTGTATCGCGTTCGACGAACTCGACGAACTCCCGGAGAAGATCGCCGAATTCGCCATCCGCCATCCGGTCGATGCCCTGGTCGTCGCGTCGGGCGCCGAAGCCGTCGGGACGACGATCCCGCTCTGCGGCACGCCACCCGCGAAGGTGGATCGGTTCCTCGACAAACTGGAGATCCAGCGGTTCTTCGAGGAGTTGGACATCCCGGTCCCGCCCCTCGCCGCCGGGAGCTATCCGGCGATGGTCAAGCCGCGCCGGGGAGCGGGCGGGTGGAGGAACGCAATCGTGCAGGCTGAGGAAGAACTCCGCCGGTGGGAGGAGGCCTGGCCGGACGTGCCCTACATCGCGCAGGCCCTCGTTGACGGCATCCCATCAAGCGTCTCCTGCGTCGCGGACGGCCGGCGTGCGCGGGCGATCGCGGTCAACCGGCAGATCCTTCGGGGCGAGGGGGAGAGCGCACACGGGTTTGCCGGGTCGCTCACCCCGTTCTCCCACCCCCTTGCCGGGGAGATGACCGCGGTGGCGGAGCGGATCGCCGCCGCAAGCGGGTGCGTGGGCTCGGTCGGGATCGATTTCATGGCGGGGGAGAAGCCCTGGGCGATCGAGATCAACCCCCGGTTCCAGGCAACGCTCGACACCGTCGAGATGGCGACCCAAAAGAGCGTCTTTGCCATGCACATGAACGCCTGCCGCGGGGTGATCCCGGCAGCGGTGCCCGCACCGCGGCGGGTCGCGGTCCGGCGGATCCTCTTTGCCGAGCGGGATATGCGGCTCGACGCCGATCTATCGAGCCTTGCGCCCCGCGTCGCCGATATCCCCTGGCCCGGGACCGAGTTCGAGGAGGGGCACGCCGTCGTGAGCGTCTACGGCTGCGGCGCGACGGAAGAAGAGGCGTATGCCGACCTCGAGAGGAACACCGCGGCCGTCCGAAAGCTGATCGGGTGATGAACCCTCTCCCTCGGGGCGGGAAAAGTGAATTAAAGGTTAAGAGCAGAGTATGGTAGGCATCGATGCGGTATATATACTCTTATACGTTTATCCAGTTACAGGAGAGATTTGAGCATGGTATCCGTCACTGAACTGTTGGACGATCCGGCAATCAACGCTTATATTCTGCGCATGATCGGGGAGGAGGGGATCGAACTGCTCCGGCGGTTCCCCGAAGAGGGAGAGCACAGTGACGAGGAACTTGCCGAGATGACGGGGGTCAACCTCAACACCGTCCGCCACACCCTGTACACCCTCTACGAACAGCGCCTGGCCGAGTACCGGCGGTTGAAGAACACCGAGACCGGCTGGCTCACCTACCTCTGGCACCTCCGCCTCGACCGCATCTACGACGTCATCGAGGAACAGGTCAGGGACGTGCTCGAACACCTCGACGCCAGGCTCGCCTACGAGGAGAAGAACGACTTTTACATGTGCAAGAACTGCAGCGTCGTCTACACCTTCACGGACGCGGCGAACTGGAACTTCGAGTGCCCGAACTGCGAGGAGATGCTCGAACACTTCGACAACGAACTCCTCGCCGCCGCTCTCAGGAAGAGGATCGAGAGGATCAAGGAGAGTCTCGGGAGTGCGTGAAGACGACTGCATCGATCTTCTCAGGCGGGCAGGCTGCTCAGACGGGGTCATCGTACACTGCCGGGCGGTGCGCGACCTTGCGCTCACCTACGCCTCCGACCCCCTGGTCGACCGCGACCTGGTCGCGACCGGCGCCCTCCTGCACGACATCGGCCGGGGCGTGACGCACGACCTCCATCACGCCGAGGTGGGCGGCGAGATCTGCCGGTCGTTCGGTCTCGACGAGGCGGTCGCCGCCATCGTCGAGCGCCACATCGGGGCCGGGCTGACGGCCGACGAGGCATCGCTGCTCCGCCTCGTCCCGCGCGACTGCATGCCCCGCACGCTCGAAGAGAAGATCGTCGCCCACGCGGACAACCTGGTGAAGGGGACCCGCGCCATCGCGCTCGAAGAGCGGATGCTGCACGCAATCGATCTGCCGCGACGGCAGAGGAAGCGGATTTGCAGGCTCGCACAGGAGATGGAACTCTTCAGATGACCAGCCGGCTCACCTGCGGGAGAGCCCGCATCTCTTCGTAGACCGACGCCGGGATCCGCGGCTCGTCGACGATCATCACGAGTTTCGGCTCCTCCGCGAGGTAGGGGTCGGTGACGAAGATCTGGCGGATGGAGAGGTTGTGCCGGACGAGGACCTCGACCGCCGCGCCGACGATTCCTTTCTGCTGCGCGTCCTTTGGGTAGAGCGTGATGACCGAGAGGCCAAGGGCCTCGGCGACCCGGGTGAGGTCGGGGGCGGCCCGCATCCGGAGGAAGATCTCGCGCAGTTCGGGGTTCTCAAGGATGCGGCGGGCGGTGGCGTCGACGACTCTCCGGTCGGTCTCGATCGCCCTGCCGATGTGCGTTGCGGGGATCTCGACGCCGTTGCAGACGATGCGCCCCTCTTCGTTGATGCCGAAGCCATTCTCCAGCAAGAATCGGACTACTCTGCCCTGGGACGGCGAATCGGCAAACTCCCGTGAGATGTCAGTCCACATGCGGGATCGTTGGATCCGGGCGCATAAATACACATCGAAGGCGGTTCCGGGGCGCTGGGGTACAGGTATCGCGAGAGGGAGCCGCCCGATAAACGGCTCCCCGCCCCACGCCCGCGGGAGCCGGGGTTCCGGCAGAACAACCTATTTTATGTTGCAGCGCGTTGTATATAGAGAGCAGAGCGAGGGTTGCCAAGCCAGGCCAAAGGCGCTAGGTTGAGGGCCTAGTCTCGTAGGAGTTCGTGAGTTCAAATCTCACCCCTCGCATCCGACTTTTGAGTTATACTTCCTCTGCTTCCAGGTTCTTCGATTCTCCCGGCGGTTCTCCGGCAGATATTTCATCGTTGCGGCAAGTACGATCGAGTAACGAGCATGTCCGTACACCATCCGCCAGGTGCCCGGCGAGGCGGCCGCCATGGCGTGTAGGTGCTGCCAGTGCGGCAGCTGCTGCAGCAACATGGGGACCGTCCACGCGGTCATCGAAGAGCGCGGCGACCACACCTTCGTCGTCCGCAACGGCTACAGCGGGGACGTAAAAGAGGTACGGGTCGACCTGGACAAGATCGCGCTCTTTATGGATGCAAGCAGCATTGCGGAACTGCCGGACGCATGCCCCTTCCTGAGGTTCGAGGCCCCCCGGGTCTCTCCTGCCCAGTCCTATGAGAACGCGGCATTCAAGGGGAAGGGAAAGGCATGGTGCACTGTCCACCGAACACGCCCCGAGATCTGCCGCGATTACTGCTGCTGGCGTCTCCTCATCCTCGATTCCTGTGGCAGACGGGTCGGGCGCGTGATGCACCGGAGAACGTTCGTCCCGGACACCGACGAACTCCGCCGGCTCTGGGAGCAGGTGCAGCCTACGCTGAACGGGCTCTCCGGCACGGAATGGGACGACGCCGTCATCGATATCCTCACGGCGGCCGGATACCGTGTTCGGCGGTAGCCGGAACCGGCGGCAGACGACGGAATGCGGTGAATTTAAAAAAAATTAACCGCCGGCAACCCGATACCTGTACCGGATACACATGGATCTGCAGACCGGGAGAAGAAACGGGATTCTGACAATTACGATCTCTGGAAGGCTTGACGGCTACGGCGCGGGACAACTCTCCGAAGCCTGGGCGGCGGCGCTGCAGGACGACGACCGCTCGGCCGTCTTCGACCTCTCAGGGCTGAGTTACCTGAGCAGCGCGGGCATCCGGGTCCTTATCGCCGCGAAGAAACAGTTGAAGGAGAGGAACGGCATCCTCGCCCTTGCCGGGATACAGGAGTACCCAAAGAGCGTCCTCGATATGGCCGGGGTGACATCCATATTCTCCATCTACTCTGGGGTGGAGGAGGCTGTCGACGCCTGCAGGAGACCGCAGGACAGCCTCTCGGTCATCGACGGACTTGCCCGGACGCCGGTTGTCAGGGACGGAGTCTCCTACACCATAGAACGGGCCTCGTCGAAAGAAGCCACGCTGAAGGTCACCGGCAGCCTTGAGAAGGTGCTGCACGCCCGCCTGACGGAAGAGGATATCCGGGCGATACCGTTCTCGTCACTCCGGTATTCGCTCGGGCTCGGCGCGCTCGGGGCAGGTGTGGCGGATACGCTCCCGCTCCTCGGAGAGATGATCACCCTGCACGGCTCGGTGGTATGGCTGCCGACGGACGGGAACGGGATCCCGGACTTCTTCACGCCGGTGAAAGACACCGGCGACCTCTACGTCTACACCGGGTACAACGTCGCCCTCGAGGGGCCGTTTCACGAGGTCATCACCGTCGATGCAGGTGAGAGAGGCGGCATCGCACTCTCGGAACTCTACGCCGCGATCTTTCGCCTTGCCCGGGAGCGTGGGCGCGACTCCTCCGGGATCATTGCTCTCGCCATCTGGGCGGTCGTCGACGGGGTCCGTAGCACCGGGGTGAAAAAATCCCCCATCGCCACGTCCGCTCCGGCGAACGGCCTTGCCATCAATGCGGAAGAGAACGTAACGGAGTGGTTTGCGGTGGACGACGAACCGAAATACCACGGCGACACGATGGTCGGATTCGGGTTCGGGATCGACTGCTCCTCCTGCAACGACGAGCAGATCGCGGCCCTCATCGATCCGACTCATGCAGGAGAGGGGCAGATCCAACTCCACAACCACGGCGTCATCTTCCAGGGGGTGCCGTGGGACGCCGCGCTCGACCTCACCCGGCAGATCGAACGGATCGTGACCGAGGGCGAGTTCGTCGATATGCGTCACCTCAAAGAGAGCACCCGGGTCAGGAGGGCCAAACTCGGCGTGGCGTACATCTCGGGGATCGACGTTGAGAAGTGAGCACTGTCCCGATCACCCTCTACGTTTTTTAAAGAATTGCCGGCCGGAGAGAAGAGAGATGTGATCCGGTGGGGGCGCCTTATCTGCCCCCCGGTTCACCTCCGGCCCGCGCCCGGATCCGTTCCACCGCACCCTCGGCGGCCTTCCGGGCGTACCAGTCCTCGTCGTTGAAGAGGCCTTCGAGGGGAGCAATCGCCCGTGTATCCCCGATCTCGGCGAGCACGTCCGCCGCACGTTTCCGGACATCGCCGTCCGGGTCGCTAAGGGCAGAGATGACCGGCTCGACCGCCGGCGACCCTATGGCGATGAGCGCCGCTGCGGCCTCCCGCCGGACGCTGTAGTAGTCGTCGTGGAGGAGGTTCATCAGCCCCGGGACCGCACGCGGGTCCCTGATCTCGCCGAGGATCATCGCTGCCCGCCGCCGGATGCTGTCGTCACGGTCGCCGAGAACCCGAACCAGCGGTTCGACTGCGGCCGCTCCTGCCCGGGCGAGATCGCCCCACCGCTCCTTCGCGATCAGGTAGACGATCGTCTCCTCCTCCGTTGGCGTCCATCCCATGCAGTCGAGAGCGTCCGCAACCCCGGCACGGACACGGAAATGCTCGTCGGTGAGCGCACCGGGGAGCAGGCGTGCCGCGGGCTCGCCGATCAGCACGAACGCCGCCACCGCACCCTTCCGGGCTGCCTCGTTTCCATCCCTGAGGACGCGCAGGAGCGGCCTGACCGCCGGCTCGCCCATCATCCCGAGCGCCCGCACCACGACACGCCCCAGGCGCTGGTCGTCGTGCAGGAGCGCATCGATCAGCGGCTCGATGGCCGCCGGGTTCCCGATCTTGCCGAGCGTCGCGGCCGCTCCCATCCGGATGGCCGGTGGAGCGGCACGGAGAGCCCTGACCAGCGGCTCGACGGCCGGATCCCCGATGCCGACGAGCGCCCGCGCCGCACCAAGACGGATCTGCCAGTCGTGGTCCTGGAACGCGTCGATGAGCGGAATGATTGCCGGTTCTCCGATCATCTTCAGCGCCTCGACCGCCTTTCTCTGCGCCCCGTCCTGCTCGGTGCGGAGTTCGTAGATCAGCCTTGCGACCGCAGGAGCCCCGATCATCCCGAGCGCGCGTGCCGCACCCATCTGTATCGCGCTGTCAGGATCGTTGAGAGTCCGGATCAGCGGCTCGACCGCACCGGGCCCGATCCCGGCGACGGAGGCCCACTGCTCCTTCGCAATCAGGTAGCTGACGGTCTCGCTCTCCGTCTGCGGTTCCCATCCGACCCTGCCGAGAACCTCCGCCGCACCCAGCCTCACCAAGTAGCGCTCATCGTTGAGCGCCGGCGTAAGCAGATCGACAACCGGGTTCCCGAGGCGGGTGAGGACATCGACCGCCCCGAGCCTGACAACATCATCGGGGTGCCCCAGCGCCCCGACGAGCGGGGCCGCAACCGCTTCCCCGAGGCCGGTAAGCACGTCTCCCGCACGCTGCCGGATCAGGGCGTCGTCGTTTCCGAGCGCCTCGACCAGGGCGTCAAGGGCCTCCTCCCCTATCGCCTCGAGGATCCCGGCAGCGGTCTGCCCGATCTCGGGATGCCCGAGAACCGGGACGAGCGCGCCGGCCGCAGGTCTCCCGATCCTGACCAGCACTCCAGCGACTGTCTTGCGGAGCCGGGCCTTCTCCAGGGCAAGGATCAGCGGCTCCACCGCCGCATCGCCGATCCTGACAAGCGCCTCTATCGCCGGATCGCGGAGCGCTTTTCTGCCGAGCTGGAGGATCAGCGGGGGAACCGCAGGAGCCCCGATGCCGGCCAGCGCCTCCATCGCCCCGGCCTGCACCGCCGGATCGAGGTCGCCAAGCAGCGGCACCAGGAACTCGACGGCAGGAGCGCCGATCTCAGCGACGTCCGGCCATCGCTGCAGCGCGATCAGGGAGACGATCTCCTCCTTCGTCCCCGGCTCAGGAGCCCACCCGAGCTGCTCGAGGACCCGTGCGGCCCCCATACGGATCGAGGAGTTTTCACTGCCGAGTGCCCCGACAAGCGGTTCGAGCGCCGGAGCGCCGATGCCGGTGAGAGCCGCCGCCGCTCCCGCCTGCCCCTCGCCTTCCTCGGCGAGGAGCGGGATGAGGGAGTCTACCGCGGGCGCACCGATCCCGATCAGGGCGTCGACGGCCTTCCGGTGAAGGCGGTCTTCGCCGGTTCTGACGAGTTCGACGATGGCCGGAACCGCCGTGGCCGCCCCAAGCCGACCCAGAACCTCAACGGCGTTCTCCCGGGCGGACTGGTCTCCACCCTCAAGCAGCTCGAGGACGGGCGCCACGGCTGGTTCCCCGAGGGCTACAAGCGCATCCGCCGCCGCCGGGGCGATTGACTCACTGGCGAGGGCATCCACGAGCGGCCCAACCGCCGCCGGATCACCGATCTCGCCGAGCGTCGCCGCAGCCTCGCAGCGTATACGGTCGTCGTCGCCGTTGAGCGCCCGGATCAGCGGCCCGACGGCCGGCGAACCCATCAGGGCAAGTTCCGTCCACTCCTCCCGGGCAATCAGGAACCAGGCCCGCTCGGCATCGCCCCAGGGCTCCCAGTTCATCCTGCCGAGAATCTCGGCGGCCTGGGATCGGATACGGGACCGGCCGGACGTCAGCGACTGGATCAGGGCCGGTACCGCCGGCTCGCCGAGCGCACCGAGAACATCCCGAAGCGTCTCCTGAACCTCGATGTCCGTGGTGTCCAGAGCACGGATGCACTCCTCCGCCGCCGGTTCACCGATCTTCAGCAAAGCCGCCGCCGCCGTTCTACGGAGGGAGGGGACGGAGAGCAGCCCGATGAGCGGCTCGACCGCGGGAGAACCGATCTCCGTGAGCGCCATGGCCGCCAGGGGGCGGATCTCATCGCCTGCTTCGCGCAGAAGTTCAATCAGGGGATTGACCGCGACCCCGCCGATCTCCCCGAGAGTCCGGGCGGCGTTCCACCACACCTCCCTGTCGGGGGACTTTAAGATGCGGATGAGGGGCTCGATCGCGGTCTCACCGTAATCCGCGACATCGAGCCATGCCTCGTCGGCGATGAGATAGCGTATCGCACCGGCGTCGTCGGGGGCCTTCCATCCGAGTTCTCGGAGGATGGAGGCTGCCGACCGTCGGATGCTCCGTTCAGGCGCACCGAGGGCCTCGACCAGGGGGGGGACTGCTTCGTCGCCGATCTCCCGGAGCGCGTAACGGGCGCCGAACTGCACCTCACCGTCGCCGCTGGCAAGTGCTACGATAAGGGGCGGCACGGCGGGACGCCCAATGCGCACGAGCGTGGCTGCCGCCCCGATCTGTGCCGTAACGTCCCCGAGCGCAGCAATCAGCGCGGGGATGGCGTCCTCGCCGATCATGGCGAGCGCCTCGGCAATGCACCACCGCCGCCCGTCGTCCGCAAGGGCAAGAGCCCGGACCAGGGGCTCCACGGCGTCGGCGCCACGCTCTGCGATGGCACCGACGGCACGCCCGCGAACCTCGGCGTCATCGCTCCCGAGGTCATCGATGAGCAACTCTAGCGCGCGTTCATCGATGACCTCCGCAGCCTCACGTGCAAGAGGAAGAGCGGCGGTCACGGCCGCCGGCTCTTCTTCCGGAAGAATGAGCTCGACAAATTCGGGCGAGGAGTCGAGATCCCCGTCGTCGAACCCGAACATCTGCCCCAGTTCATCATCGCTGAGGGAGTCCGGGTGCGGCATGGACAGATCGTCAGGGGCGTTAAACATGCCGGCATCAGGCCCTTTCGAGGGGGATGACACCGGGAAGGCTTCGGCCTCAAGGCCCACCGCAGGGAGGGAGGCAGCGCGTCCGTCCGGGGTGGCGGGAGCCACGGAAGAGTCGGCAGAGGGCTCTGCCGGGGGTGGGTTGGTGACCGTTCCGCCCGGCGAGACAAGTTCGTCGAACCGCCGAAGCGCATCGGGAACTCTCTCAAGCCGCTCAAGGATGTTCGGCCTATCGTCGGCCGGGGGATCCCTGCGCGGAGGGACCTCGATGGGGGGATCGGCAGCCCGGGATTTTGGGGCGTCCAGACTATCGCTCTTTTCGATATTCCTCCTTATCCAGTGTCTGATAAGCGAAGAACCGTTCGGCCCGAAGAGCCCGGCCAGCCCCACAACGGGGCATGCGGACCCGACCTCCGGCATACCCGGAACTCCCGCACCGGACTGGAGAATGAGGAGGCATACGATCCCGAAGATCACGCAGATCAGGGTGCATGATGGGAGAAGAGGCGCACGGCCGTCATCAGACCCAGGCGCGCACCGGGCGGCAGATAGCGGCAAGATCATCGCTGCATCGCGAATTTCGGCTGCAGGATCGGTGGATGAACTGTCCGGATATGCTCGTCGGCCCTCTATGCCCATAAAGAATCCTTTACGTTTAAAAATAAAATAGGTTCGTTTCTGTGGCCCTGAGAATAAAAAAATATTTAAATATTACTTGTTTCAGGAACAGGTGTTGACTCCAGGGACCCCGAGTATCCCGGGCCGCGCCCGCGCTGCACCGATGAGGCGCATCAGATGGTGGTCGTGGATATAGCGCCGCATGGGGTGTTCACAGCGCAGTCGGTCGACAATTACCACGGCAGGGGCAGGGTGATCCCGGGAAGCACCGCCCTGCTGCTGATCCCCTCCATCGCCGCCTGAATACAGCTACAAACGGCTGCTCAGAACCCTTCGTTCATGATCCGGTTCAGCTCCGAGCGCTTGATCCGCCAGGATCCCCCGCACTTGACAGCCGGGATCCGCTCTTCCCGGATGAACTCCCGGATCCGGCCGGGGGTGAAGTTCAGGGTCGAGGCAACGTCGTCGACGGTGAGCATGGCGTCGCCTGTGGTGTGGCGGCGGCCGCACCCGATCGTCTCCCAGTTCTCGTCCGGCAGCATGATGGTGATGACCGGCTCGCCGTCGTCCCCGGGCGATACCGCGGCCTTGAAGGTCAGCGTGGGGACAAGACCGTTCTGGTAGAGGCTGACCTGAAACTCAAACTCCTCCTCGGTCGTCGTGAGGGCCTTGGCCCTGAACGCATGAAGGGTGTCCCAGAGGTTCTCCGTAACGGTCTCCTGCGGGATGTTCGGGAACGGGACCATGCTCTGTGCGGCTCGTGCCGAGACGGCAAGAGGATAGGTTATGCCCAGATCCCTTCCCATCCGGGTGATCTCGATCAGATCGCCGTCGTCGATGGCGTCCTGACGCGTCTTCCTCTGCTGCTCCGGGTCGGCCAACCCCCAGACGTCTTCCGGTGTTCGTGATCGTACTCTTCGTGGTTCCATGGGTCTTTCTCTCCGGGGCAATTTCGCGCTCAACTATACCACTATAGTGATATCGATCATAAAATATTTGCCAAACATTTCGCGTTATTTTCCGATTTATTCCGCGCTATCGGCTTATTTAGAAGAGGCCGGCGGTGAAATGCCGCCACGATCCGGCGGGATCCGTCATGCAACTTCAGAAAAATTGTATATCAGGCCAATAATTCGAAAAGAACAAATATCCAGGCTCTGAATTGGTACCATGAACCCCGATCCCGGGAAGGATGCTCCGACAAAGCCTATATAGCATCAGGGCGAGTCTTGAAGCAGTGATTGCCCCGGTGACACCCACTTTTGGCGACGCCTACATCGCACTTCTCGGACGCTCGACATGGGCGCTCGTCAACGCGTACCATGCAGTCCTGCGTGAGAAGGGGTTGCGTCCCGAACGGGTCATTATCGTCACCGAAGAACCCTACGCGCAGGAAGCATCGGTCGCGGCCGAAGCAATCGGCATCATCTCGGAGGAGTACGGGTTCGCCCCCGCCGTCGCAACGGAGATCCTGCCCGAAGCGGACTTCATACGGGCCGGACAGACGATCAGGACGCTTGCAGGCGATCTGATCAAGCAGGGACTCCGCGTGGCGATCGACATCACCTCGGGCAGGAAGGTCACGGTCGCCGGGGCGCTGATCGCGGTCTCGGTCGCGGGGCTCGATATCCGGCACATCTATTATCTCGCCATGAAGAGCACCGACGACGTTGCAAAGCCCTACATGATGATCCCGCACCAGATCCAGCAGATCCGCGACATCATGGAGGACGCGGGGGCGAAGGGATGAACGACGCAGTCATCAGGGAGGACGAACTGCAGATCCTTATCAACAGTCTCGACGAGATCCGCGTCAGGTACCCGCTCTACGAGGGCGAGATCCTGGTCGCACGCCCGGAAGGTGTCGGGTTTTCGCTTGAACTGCCTGCGTCCCGCGAGACCTTCAAGACCTGGGCCGCCGAATACGCGCCGGTCGCCGCGGAACTTCCCTCGTATGGTGACCTCCAGGAGTGCATGTTTGCAAGCGGGGTCGCCCGCTACGTGAACCAGGCGGCCTTTGAGTCGATGCTCGCATCCTACGGGCAGCTCAAGAAGGCCGTCTTCTTCGGCCTGGATACGAACCTCTTCTACCACGGGTTTGCATCGAACCACCCGCAGATCGACCACGCCTCCTACCTGATCGTCGATACCGTCCGGGACGAGATCGCGTACGCCATCAACCGCAAGTATCCGGCAAAGACGATCGCGGAGATGGCGGAACTGGCGCCCGACTGCCGGGAATACATCGCACAACTCGATAACAAGCGGACGAAACGGTCGCGCAAAGCGGCGTACCTCGCGCTGAAGGAGTACCGCACCATCCGTGACCGGGCAACGGAGATCGCGGCGCCGGGCCAGCACACGCACCTATCAGAGGAGAACGACTACAACATCGTCCGGGCGCTCCGGAAGTTCGAGGATGAGCGGTACGCCCTCCCGGTTCTCCTGACCGCCGATATTTACATGGCCGACCTCTGCATGGCCGAGGGGCTCGAGTACTTCTACTTCGACCGCCCATATAGGTTGGAGGCAACAGCCTGCACGGCGCCGGCGTTCCGGCGGCTGCTCTTCAACCTCGCCGCAGTCTTCGGGTTCGTGGACTGCAACCGCACCACGATCTTCGGGGAGTACGGCGGGAAGGGCAACGACCTTGACGAACTGAAGGTCCGGTTCCGGGACGACGGGGAGTACCGTGCATTCATGAGGGAACTCAAGATATGCAGAAACCTTACGGCACTCGGCATACGACGGTAGAAGCGGTCCTCTGCGACATGGACAACACCCTCTTTGACCTTGTCCGGGCAAAGCGGGAGGCATGCCGGTGCGTGATCGATTACCTCGGGACCGGCGACCCCGAATTGCTCTTTTTGCAGTTTCTCCGGGGGGTTCATGGGTTTGAGGACTATGCGAACATCCGCGACTACATGAACGACCTCGAGGTCTACGAGGAGAGGGCGTTCGAGGTCTGCTGCCGCACCTACGAGGACGTGAAACTCAGCCTGGTCGAGGCGTACCCGGGCGTCGAGGAGACGCTCCAACAGCTCCGGGACGCCGGGATCGCGCTCGCGGTCGTGACCGACGCGGAGGCGACCCAGGCACGCCGCCGCCTCACAAAGACCGGGCTCATCGATTACTTCGAGACCGTGGTGACCCCGGAGGTCTCGGGCAGGCGGAAACCGGAGCCCGACTCCCTCCTCTACGCCCTCCGGCGGCTCGATGCGGCTCCGGCGCGGTCGGTGATGGTGGGCGATAGCCTCGTCCGCGACATCGCACCGGGGAGAGACCTCGGGATGGTGACCGCGTTCGCCGCCTACGGCGACTGGCGCGACAGTAGCGTGCCGGAGATCAAGGCCGATATCGTTCTTACCGAGTTCGCCGAACTCGCGGGCCACCTGGGCATTACGGACCGATAGCCCATCGATATTGGGCTCTTGCAACGTGTTTTCGCTCAAATCCCGGATAGTCCGTGGTGCAGGTCAAAAGCGTGAAAAAAACAGGAGCCTTCGAGGTTGAGAAGAGGGCAGTTAGCAATACAACTCTTCTTCGCGACCTTCGCGGCTCGAAGCCTACGGCTTCTCAAACTCCTTCAAAGGGGAAGTCGTTCTTCGCGTGAGTCTTCAATGTTGCACTACGTGGCCTCACGCGAAGACGCGAAGTCCGGGTGGAGAGCATTGAGTGCCTTCGCCTGAGAAAATATCAGCAGAGCGGCGAGGGCGACTGCGATCCCGGCACCGGGAGGCTCGCGCCGTGGACGATGACCTGCTGGTCGGTCTCCTGGACCTTGCCGAGGATGATTGCTTTCCCCGCGGCCGTCATGGCAAAGACCGGGATTGCTGTCCCCGCCTGGAGGAGCGCGGTCTTCGCCGCCTCCTCCCGGATGTACCGCGAGGCGCAGGCGGTGATGAGATCGGCCGAGCGGGCCATCAGCACGGCGTCCTCCCGCGAGATCCCGGTCGTGTGGACGGCGACGATCACGGTGTTAGGGAACCGCTCCCGGATGGCCGCCGCCTCGGCGGCAACGGTGGTGGTCACGGCTATCCGGCGGTGGCCGAGTTCCGTCGCCAGGGCGACGCCGGCGGCCTGGTCGATCGCAGCGGTCGCTGGATCGAGGACGACGCCTCCGTTCTCCTCGATCCGCGCGATCACCTCCGGGATGGGGCTCGTCTTCACAAGCCCGGACATCCTGCCGCCGATACCCTGGATGAGGGCTGGGTTCGTCGCAACGAGCGTCCCCGCCCCGTCGGAGGCGATCACCGCGGCGTCGAGGTCCCCCCGGCGGACGGCGCTGCTCAAGAGCTCCGACGCCCCGAAGATGACGAAGTCCGGCCCGGCAAGCACCTCGCGCTCTGGCGTGCACATCCCGAACGACTGGATGCGTCCCTCGATGTTCTTTCGGATCTCCTCCATCGTCATCTCCTTGACCGGGATGGCAAACCGCCGCGCAAGCGGGCAGTCCTCTATCTGCGGCGTCCCGACCTCGACCACCTTGCCGTCCCGGATCACGACCCGGCATCTGCCGGCTGCCTCTACGATATGCTCGTCACGATCGCTCATGAAAGAGAGTAGGGCCGGCAGGAGAATAATGGTGCCTGCCGGCGGCCTACAGGTAAACCCTTATCAGATAACCATCCCATGAGATTGTAGGCAAGCCATGATATGCGTACGGCAAAGCGGGGTGAGAGAAGATGGGCAGGATCTGTAGTCCGTTCGTCGTGATCGAGTGCAGCCGGCAGTGCGGCTTCTCCCGGATCTACAACGAGCCCACCGAGGAGCAGAGCCAGGAGATAGCCGATACGAAGACCTGCCCCGCCTGCGGCGCCCCCGTCCAGCGAAGGATCTTCTGACGGTGGAGCATGCCGGGAGAGCGCTACTGGGAGATCGACCTCGCCCGGGGCGCCGCCGTCGTGACGATGATCGTCTTCCACGCGGCCTTCGACCTCAACTTCTTCGGCGTCCTGCCGCTCAACGTCTCCGGCGGGTTCCTGCGGATGCTCGCCTACCTGACCGCATCGACGTTCATCTTCCTCGTCGGGGTCTCCTTCACCATCAGTTACGCCCGGGCGGCACGAAGGCTCGATGCGCGCGGCCTCACGCTCAAGTATGTCCGGCGCGGCCTCACCATCTTCGGCTACGGCCTCGTCATCACCGCCGTCACCTGGATCTTCCTGCCCGACGTTTACATCGTCTTCGGCATCCTGCACTTCATCGGGATTGCGATCCTGCTCGCGCCGCTCTTCGTCCGGCTCGACCCGGAGAAGCTCATCGTCACGAGCATCGCCTGCCTCATCGCGGGCTACGCGGCAAGCCTCATCTCCGGCCCGTGGCCGCTCCTCTGGCTCGGCATCCGGCCGGAATCCTTCACGAGCCTCGATTACGTCCCGCTCCTCCCCTGGTTCGGCCTCGTCCTGGTCGGGATGGCGGTCGGCCGCCTCTACTACCCCGACGGAAGACGGGGATTCTCGCTCCCGGTTGCGGAGCCGGCGTTTTCCCGGCCGCTCGAGTTCCTGGGCCGGCACTCGCTCGTCATCTACTTCCTGCACCAGCCGGTCATCCTCCTCCTGATCGCGATCCTCGCACCGGGGGCGGTGATGGGGTTCTCCTGAAGGGTGCGGGTGCCCGCCGGCAGAAGACATTTGACGGTAGAGCAAGAAATGATCGAGAAGGATAGTCGGGTGTCTGGAAGTTCGGCACAGTCCATCATCTGTTCTCCTTCCACCCAGCCCTGCCGGGCGCCCCGGGATGTTCGAGATGATGCCGGGCCCATTCATGAGCACCGTGAGAGCGAAAGACCGGATTGAGGGGACGTATGACAGACGTGACAGACGCAGCGTGGATCGTTTTCTTCATCAGCATCGTGGCCCTCCTTGCACTGGACCTCGGCGTCTTCAACCGCAAGCCCCACGTCATAAAACCGAGGGAGGCGATGCTGCAGGTCGCGGTCTTCATCGCCGCCGCCGTGCTCTTCAATATCGGTGTGTATCACTGGATGGGGCCGCAGGCCGGGCTCGAGTTCACGACCGGCTACATCATGGAGTTGATGCTCTCCGTCGACAACCTCTTCGTCTTCATCCTCGTCTTTGCTGCATTCTGCGTGCCGCGAAAAGACCAGCACAAGGTGCTCTTCTACGGCATCGCAGGCGCCCTGGTCTTCCGTTTCGCGTTCATCATAGCAGGCGTAGCGCTGGTGGAGACGTTCTCCTGGGTGCTCTACATCTTCGGTGCCTTCCTGATATTCACCGCCGTCAGGATGGTGACCAAGAAGGAGGAGACGGCGGTCGAACCCGACAAGAACATCCTGGTCCGCGCGTTCCGCAAGGTCATGCCGGTGACAAAGGATTATGAAGGCGACAACTTCTTCGTGAAGAAGCCCGATGCAACCGGCAGGATGGTGACCTGGGCTACCCCCATGTTCGTGGCCCTGCTGGCGATGGAGACGACCGACATCGTCTTCGCCGTGGACTCCATCCCTGCCATCCTCGGCATCACCACCAACTCGTTCATCGTCTTCAGTTCCAATGCCTTCGCCATCCTCGGTCTGCGATCGATGTACTTCGCGCTGGCGTACATCATGGGCGCGTTCTGCTACCTGAAGTACGGTCTGGCCGCCATCCTCAGCTTCGTCGGGGTCAAGATGCTGACCGCCGACATCTACCATGTCCCGGTGGAGATCTCGCTCGCCGTCATCATCCTGATCCTGGCGGTGGCCATCATCGCATCCCTGATCAGGACCCGGCCCACAGGCACCTGCCCGGAGGTGAAGAGGGGGGAGGCCGGAGCCTGCCCCGCCCTCCGGAGCCTCAACCCGGAGAACCCCCTGGAACCCGAGAGCGAGACGGCTCACTCTCCAGCAGAGGATGCCGAAGAACGGCGATAAATGACCTCCAGCCCCCCGAGAACTCTATTCATTCCGGCACCCGGAACGCGATCAATAGAGGGATGAGCGCCGCAGGGCGCTCTCCTCTCCTCATCTGCAAAAGAGCGTGACGTCCGAGAACGACCCGACATCGAAGACCCCGCGTTCCGTGACCCGGAGTTCGGGGATGACCGTCAGGGCGAGGAACGAGAGGTACATGAACGGGTTTTCGATCGCACCGAGCCGCCGGGCATGCTCCTCGAGGGCCGCAAGCCGCCGCACGACCTCGTCGTAGGGGAGGGCCGACATCAGCCCGGCGCACTCGAGCGGGAGCACGGTCACGTCATTCCCGGAGACGACCGCAAGCCCGCCGCCGAGCCGGACAACCTCGGCGATGGCACGGAGGATATCGGCGTCGCCGACCCCGACCGCGACGATGTTGTGGGAGTCGTGGGAGACCGAACCGGCGATCGCCCCCTCTTTCAGGCCAAAGCCGTGCACGAGCCCGACCCCGGAGCCGCTCTCCCGGTAGCGGTCGGTGACGACCGCTTTGAGGATGTCGCGGCCGATGTCCGGGATCCTGGCGGCATCGACGGAGCAGCGTAGGCCCCGGGTCGTGATCTGGCCGGGCACGATCCCGATCACCCGCGCCTCCCCCCGCCCGGTGATCCGGATATCGTCCGGCTCCGGCACGCGGACACGCATGGGAGATGCCGGGCAGGCAGGGGGCAGGTAGCCGGCGTCGACGACCTCGGCGCCGCGCTTGAACGTCTGCAGGACGCGGAAACGGTCGGGGTCGTCGACGACACAGAAGTCGGCAAGCCGTCCCGGTGCAAGTGCGCCCCGGTCGTGGAGCCCGAACCGCTCCGCGGCCGAGAGCGTGGCCATACGGATCGCCTGCTCGATGTCGAGGCCGCAAGCGACCGCTTTTTTGATGCAGTCGTCGATATGCCCCTCCCGGGCGAGCATGTCGGCATGCCGGTCGTCGGTGGCAAAACAACACCGCGGAGCCGTGCAGGCGTCGACGAGCGGGAGGAGGTCGCGGAGGTTCTTCTCCGTCGAACCCTCCCGGATCATGATATACATCCCCCGGAGGAGTTTCTCCCGCGCCTCAGGGAGCGCCGTGCACTCGTGGTCGCTCTGGACGCCGGCATAGATGTAGGCGTTCAGGTCGTTACCCGAGAGGAACGGCGCGTGGCCGTCGACGACCTCGAAGAGGTCCAGTTTCGCCCCGAGGTCCTCGTCGCCGGAGAGGACGCCGGGGACGTTCATCACCTCAGCAAGCCCGATGACCCCCTCCCGTCCCTGGAATTGGGCAAGATCTCTCGCCGTGAGCACGGCGCCGCCAGCATCGAGGGGCGTCGCCGGGACACAGGACGGGAGCATGACCAGGATATC
Source organism: Methanobacteriota archaeon (assembly GCA_030446015.1). Lineage (GTDB taxonomy): Archaea > Halobacteriota > Methanomicrobia > Methanomicrobiales > Methanoculleaceae > Methanoculleus. The sequence goes on along the minus strand of JASUSO010000013.1, from coordinate 3,640 downwards.
GAGCGGCGTCCGTGCCCCTTCGGTAAGCACGTACTCGATCCCCGCCGCCCCGCAGACGTTCGCTATCTCGTGGGGATCGGCGATCACCGTCGTCGTGCCGTGCGAAAGGACGAGCCGGGCATACTCCGCCGGCGCAAGGAGCGAACTCTCGATGTGGACGTGAGCGTCGATCAGCCCGGGCACCACGTAGGTGCCGGATAGGTCGTACTCCCGCACGCCCCGGTACTCGCCGAAGCCGACGACGCGGCCGTCCTTCACCGCGAAGTCCGTGCGCTCCCAGGTACATGCAAACGGGTTGAAAACCTCTGCTCCGGAGAAGACGGCGTCCGCGGGTTCGAGCCCCCGCGCCGCTGCAAGTCCCGCCGGGGTCAGGATGGTACCTCCAGGTCGCGGATGACGGATGCTCTCCGCTCGCTGCCGACGAAGACTGTCAGAAAGACCTTATATGTGCCGGGCTGCAGGTCTGCCCGGATCGTGTATTCGTTCTCTCCCGTATCAAGGTCGATATACCGCGCTTCGGAGAAGGCCTCGTGCTGTTCGAGCGCGCTCACCTCCATGATCGTCGTCTGGAGCACGGCGTTCTTGACGGGGTCGCCGGCGTTCTCCACGTGGACCTGCAGGGCGTCGCCGCTGTAGGTCACCTCACCAAACGACGTGGAGAGGCATCCGGAAGCCCCGGTGAGGGCGGCAAGGGCCAGTATCAGAAGGATCGTAGTATTTCTGGACATCTGCTCGGAGAACCGGCGGCCCATAGACCGCACCGACGCAGGCACGGCCGTATGACTCCTCCGGCCCTCCAGGTTCACCTCCACTCTATTCATTCAGAATCTTGGTTGCTATTATTAAAATATTGTGAAAAAAACGGAGATTGCAGATGTCCCGGATTCTGGGCTCGACATAGGAGGATGCGATCTGAGATCCCCGGGATTCGCCCTCCGTAGGTCTCAGGTGAGGGAGAAGTGCTCCGGACCGGGCGGTGCATCGCCGGAGAGAACCCGCATCAGAAGGTATAGTTGAGGTAGAATCGGAAAATCCGCGGGAATACGGCGAGCCGTCCCTGAGCAAGATTTAATATAACACAATTATTATAATCATGCAGTAATGATTAGGGCCGACCGCAACTCCCGCCTGCACCGGATATTCCGGGAGCTCCAGAAGAAGGGGTTGATTGACCGCAGGACGAGACTGGTGAGGTGCCCCTTCACCGTCTCCATACGGGGATGCCCGGGGCTCAACTGCATCCGCTACCGGCACTCGTTCTACGAGAGAACTCTCTCGGGGGCGAGCGACGATGCGCTCCGGTTCGTGCTGCTCCACGAAGAGGGGCACGTAAGGAAGGGCTCCTCCCTCCTCTCGGTCCTCCCGGCCCTCCCGGTTCTCCTCTGCCTCATCTTCCTCGGGCACTCACCCCTGCCGGCGGAAGGCCTCCCGGCCGCAAAGCCGATCCTCGTCGTCCTCCTCCTCCTGACCGCCTTCTTCGCTTACCGGACGTACTACCGCCGCATCTGCGATGAGGAGTTCATAGCCGACCGGTACGCCGCCGACGCGATGAGATGCTGCTACCGGGTCAGGGACCCCGGCGCCCTCCTCCAGAACCTCCTCTCTGGCCTGGCGGCAGGGACATCGTCCCCCCGCCGCAACAGCGTGATTTCCGGTATTCTCTGTTCCGGGCCCGACTACCGGCCGCCGATCGCCGAGCGCGTACAGCGGCTCCGGGCCGCAACCGGGCCTGGCGACGCAAGACCCGCCGTACGCCCCTCTGACGGCGACAACCCTTGCTGATATTTCTTCTCCCGTTTTGTGCCGCCTCCTCCGGGAGCGATTGAACCACATGCTGCTCCCGGATCCCTATCGATACAACGGTAACAGAACCCCCCTATTCATCATTCAAGAGGAAAGGATATTTCAAAAAAGAAGAGACGCCCAGAATATACATAGCATAATAAGAGTAGGTTTAATATAACCTATTTCAAATAAGGGTAGTAGGGGTGTTAGATATCACGATTATAGCGTTCGCCCACCACAAGGGGGGCACTGGAAAGACGACATCGTGCCTTAACGTTGCAGGGTACCTCCAGAAGGACGGGAAGAGCGTTCTGGTCGTAGACTGTGACCCGCAGGCCAATGCCACTACGGGTCTCGGGGTCGAACCCGAGACTCTCGAACTAAGCATGTATGACGTCTTCATGAGCGTCTTCGAGGGCTTTCCCGACGTCGGGATCGCCGATATTATCGTCTCAACGGCATCGGGGATCGATCTCGCCCCGGCAACACTGGACCTTGTGGGGGTTGAACCCTATCTCTACGGTATCGAGGAGAGGGCGGGGCTGCTCAAGGAGGCGCTCGCGCAGGTGAAAGACGCCTACGATTTCATCCTGATCGATACGCCCCCGAGCATGGGCCAGTTCGTCATCAACGGCCTCGTCGCGGCGGACCACACCGTCGTCACCCTCGACTCCGGCACGTTCGCCCTGAAAGGAATGGAAGCCCTTTCTACGGTCTTTGGCGACATCCGGGAGATGCTCGGAGAAGACGTCGCCGCGGACATCGCCATCCTGACCCGCTGGAAAGGGTCGGGCGACCCGGCGCCCGGAGCAGGCGGGCTTGCGCTCTTCCTGAAGCGGATCTTCTCACCCGCCTCATCCGCAGAAGAGGAGAGGGAGAGAGAGCGGCTGAAGGCGTTCGAGTCCGAGGTACGAAAAGCATTCAAGCAGGTCTTCACGGTCCCGTACTCTCCTGCAATCTACGAGACGCAGCAAAAGGGGCTCCCGATCTCGCATTATGCGCCCGAGAGCGATGCCGGCAGGGAATACCGGGCAATAGCAACTGCGCTCGCCGAGCGGGACAACAAATCATGAGGAGGATGTGTAATCGATGATCGATAAACCTGGAAGGAAAGCACTATTTACCGGCCCGATTGTGCCGGGTATGACAGGACAGACGCAGGAACAGGGACCAGTGGTACTGCCTGGGGCGATCGAGGCCGCACTCCACGCGGCGCTCGAAGGCAACGGCTCCGTGCAGATCGACCTTGCCGGCATTCCGGAGAGCTACCGGCCGCTGGCCACCTCGATCAACGCGCTGATCGAGAAGACGCAGGAGGAGAAGGAGCGCTTGAAGCGCCGGCTGGACGAGGCCGGGAAGGCCGATACGATCATCCAGCAGAATCCGATGCCCATCCTGGTCGTCGATCCGGGCTTCAAGGTGACGATGGCAAACACCGCCTATGCCGAGATGAGCGGGATCCCGATGGATCAGATTCTCGGCATGAACCTGAGGGACTTCAAGATAACGGCGCTGAAGGGTTCCGGCCTCCGGCAGGTGCTCCTGGAGAAGAAGCGCGCGTATGCGGAGGTCGTCGTCGAACTGCCCTCGGGCACCCACGCTCTTGAACAGTACGCCATCCCGCTGCTCGATAGCGAGAATGCGGTCGAGAGCATCTTCATCGTCTACAACGACATCACCGAGAAACGGAAGGAGGAGGAGGAGATCCAGAGGATGCAGCACCGCATCGACACGATGATCAAGCAGAACCCGCTTGCCATCGCACTCCTCCGCCCCGACAAGAGCCGGATCGACATCAACGACGAGTATGCCCGGATGTGGCGTGGAACCCGCGAAGAGACCCTCGCGAAGAAAC
>JASUSO010000012.1 GCA_030446015.1 Methanobacteriota archaeon | reverse complement strand
CTCCTTTCCCTTCGGGAAAGTCGCACTTCGCGTGAGACCCACCTCGCCCATCTCTATCGGCAACCAGGTGTTATCCAGAGGTTGTGGAAAGCATTTCAACAGGGCCGAAAGAAGCGAGAACCTGCTCCTTCTATTGCATTCTCCACGCCTGTTTTGACGTCCACAACGAGATGCGTGTGAGCCGGTCAGGAGTGCCCGAGGCGTTTCAAGAGTTCCCGGGGAGACGCCTTCTGCTGACGCCGCTTCATGTCGGACCAGATCCGGCGCTGTTTGTAAAGCCAGAAGTCAAAGTCGTCAGGGTCCTCTGCGTAGAGGGTGCAGTGCCGCTCAAGAATCTCTCCCCGGAGATACCAGGGGATCTCGTCGTAAATGACGATATCGTACCCCTCCGGGACGAGGAGCATTCTCTCATGCACTGCAGCCCTATCCGCTCCATCGGCCAGGATCAGGCAGAGATCGATATCGGACCCGGGGCTCGCGTAGTCCGAGGCATGTGAGCCAAAGAGCAGAATCGCCCTGATCGAGGGGAGGATCTCCCGGAAGTGGTCCAGGATCAGGTCATGTCTGCATTCAGCCATATCAGCACCTCCTCCAGAAACCTGCGCATGCGGGGCATGAGCCGCTGCATTGCGGCATACGCGATATGGTCGTTGACACCATCATATTCGTGAACCAGGCGGTTTCGGAGCCCGTTGGCGGATTTCATGTCCCTCCCGGTCTCCGGATCGATGATCTCGTTGGTCACCAGATAGTCGAGATTGGTGTAATCGTCCTGTGCAGAGGAGTAGAGCATCCGACGGATGAGCGCACATATATCCGTAACTGCCTCCACGGCCTCCTGAAACTCTTTGTAGAGTGCCTTGCGCAGGATGCGGTCGCTCACGACAGCGTCAGATAGATGGCGCTCGATGAACTCGATCCGATCGATGAGCACCTCAACCTTCTGCAATATCCGCTCCCTGATCCGGATATCGTGGGCCGCCATTGGAGATGATTCACCCGGTGCCCCGATAAAACTTCTTGTGAATTTCCTCGCGCCTTTTGGGCGGGGTGGTTAACTTCTGCTGTGTGCCGGCTCTTACCCCCCGGTAGGCGGAGTTTCTCACCGATCCGTGATGTTCCGCCAGTCGGCGATCGCCGGATGTGCACACCCACACTGGCCCCCACTCGCCCTCATCTCCCCGCATGCCAATCGATACACTCTATACAGCGAAAGCCCGATACTATTCCATAAAATGGACACCGCCCCCGCCCTCTCCGTCGTCCTTCCCGCACTCAACGAGGAGGCCACCATCGGTGAGTGCATCAGAAAGATCCAGAAGGTCTTTGCCGATCTTGCGATCGACGGCGAGATCATCGTCGCGGACTCCTCCGACGACCGGACGGCGGCGATCGCCCGCGACCTCGGGGCGACGGTCGTCCGGCCGGAGAAGCGGGGCTACGGCAACGCCTACCTCGCGGGGCTCGCGCGCGCCCGGGGGAAGTACATCGTCATCGGGGATGCGGACAACACCTACGACTTCCTCGAGATCCCGAAACTCCTCGCCCTGCTCGACGCCGGGGCCGACATGGCGCTCGGCTCCCGGCTCCGGGGGGAGATCCGGCCGGGGGCGATGCCGGCCCTCCACCGCTACGTGGGGAACCCCTTCCTCACCTGGCTCCTCAACCGGGTCTTCTCCATCCGGATCTCGGATGCGCACACCGGGTTTCGGGCGTTCCGGCGGGAGGCGCTCGAACGAATGAATGTGAAGACCGGGGGGATGGAGTTTGCAAGCGAGATGATCATCGAGGCGGCGAAGGCCAACCTCCGGATCGCCGAGGTCCCGATCACCTACTCCGCCCGGGTCGCCCCCTCGAAGCTGCAGAGTTTCTCCGACGGCTGGCGGCACGTCCGGTTCATGCTCCTCTACCGGCCGATCCCGTTCATCACCGTTCCCGGACTGATCTTCGCGGTCTTCGGGTTCTTCCTGATGGTCATCTTCGCCGTCCGGGGAGAGGTCGAGACCTCGTTCATCCACTCCTTCATTCTCGCCGCCCTCTTCTTCGTCGGCGGGCTCCAGGCGCTCTTTGCGGGGGTCAACATCGCCGTCTACTCGGCCGTCCAGGGCTACGGCGAGGCGGGACCGTTCCTCTCCCGGCTCATGAGTTACCACAATCTCGAGCGGGAGCTCCTCGCCGGGTTCCTCCTGATGGCCGGTGGCGGCATCGTCGGGCTCGGGATCCTCCGGGACTGGGCGGCCGCCGGGTTCGGCCCGCTCTTCCAGATCGCAAACGCCGTCTGGGCGCTGGCCCTCTTCCTCGCCGGCATGCAGGTCGTCTTCTCCGGGGTCTTCACGAGCATGATGCTCTTGAAACGCGGCGACGGGCAGGACTGATCCCCTTCCGGGGCTCGGCGCTCCGTCCGTCGATCCCGATTTTTAGGGCACAGTTTTGATTTTCGCGCATTTTACGGCGAGATCGATCCCATTATATATGATTGGCGGTACAGTGTGACCCGGAGAACTGCGAATGGCCATTTTATCAACCAACCAGCAGGAGATAGCAGAAAGGATCGATGCCGGTGCCGCCGCGGAAGTCTGGCGGGACTGGAGGTGGCATGTCCGGCACGCGATCACCGATATCTCCACATTCGAGCGGCTGCTCGGCGTATCGTTCGGGCAGGACGAGCGGCGGGAGCTGGAAGAGACCGCGAGCAGGTTCCCCCTGCGGATAACGCCGTATTATCTCTCGCTCATCGATCCAAAGGATCTCTGGAACGACCCGATCTTTATGCAGTGCTTCCCGTCGCCGGCGGAGCTGCAGGTCGAGCCCGACGATATGGAGGATCCGCTCGCTGAGGACGCCGACCACCCCGCCCCCTGTATCACCCACCGCTACCCCGACCGGGTGCTCTTCCTGGTCAGCAACGTCTGCGCCATGTACTGCCGGCACTGCACCCGGAAGCGGAAGGTCGGGGACGTCGACTCCATCCCCTCGGAAACCGAGATCCTCGAGAGCCTCGACTACATCCGGGAGAACCCCGGTATCCGGGACGTCCTCCTCTCCGGGGGCGACCCGTTCATGCTCCCCGACGACCGCCTCGACTGGATCCTGACCGAGCTCGACGACATCGAGCACGTCGAGGTGGTCCGGATCGGCACCCGGGTTCCGGTTGTCCTCCCCTACCGGGTCACGGATGAACTCTGCGCGATGCTCGCCCGCCACCACCCGCTCTGGGTGAACACTCACTTCAACCACCCGGCGGAGATCACCACCTCCTCAACGGAGGCGCTCGCACGGCTTGCCGATGCCGGCATACCGCTCGGCAACCAGACCGTCCTCCTGGCGGGGGTGAACGACTGCCCCCGGATCATGAAGACCCTGGTGCAGAAACTCGTCCGGAACCGGGTCCGCCCCTACTATCTCTACCAGTGCGACCTCTCCGAGGGGCTCACCCATTTCCGCACCCCGGTCTCGAAGGGGATCGAGATCGTCGAGAGCCTTATCGGGCATACCAGCGGGTTTGCCGTCCCGACCTACGTCATCGACGCTCCCGGCGGCGGCGGGAAGATCCCGGTGATGCCCCAGTACCTCATCTCCTGGGCAACGAACCGGGTGGTGCTCCGGAACTTCGAGGGGGTGATCACCACTTACCGCGAGCCCGACTCCTACGAACCGGTCTGGTGCGACCGCAAGTGCGCGACCTGCGGGCAGTACCTCAAACTCGAGGGCGCGGACGAGTCCAAGGCGGTCGGGATCGTCAAACTCCTCTCCGACGAGGACCCGACGACTGCGCTCGTCCCGGAGAACACCGAGCGGTTCGAGCGGAGAAATGAGTCCTGACACCGTCACGACGATCGGCGGCACTCTCGTCCAGCACGGGCGGTTGAGCGACCGCATCTACGTGATGCACCTCTCGCCCGCCGACCTCCCAGAAATCCTCGACGATCTGGATGCGCTCTCACAGAAGGAGGGTTACTCGAAGATATTTGCAAAGGTGCCCGCCTCCGCCCTCCCGCTCTTCATCTCCCGGGGCTACGTCGTCGAGGCACGGGTTCCGGGATTCTTCCGGGGCAGGGAGGACGGGTATTTCGCGGCGAAGTTCTTTGATGCGGAACGCCGGCGGGAGTCGGGTGACGTCGCCGCGGTCCTCGCGGCCGTCCGGGAGAAGGCTGGCGATGCCCATCCGGCCGCCCTTCCGCCCGGCTGGACGTGCGCCCCTGCGGCGGAAGACGACGCCGACGACCTTGCCGCGCTCTACGGCGAGGTCTTTGCGACCTACCCGTTCCCCATCGGTGATCCCGGCTACCTGCGGGAGACGATGGCCGGGGACTACCGCTACTTCCTCGTCCGCACCGAAGACGGCCGGCTTGCCGCGGCCTCCTCGGCGGAGATCTACCGCGAGGACGAGAACGTCGAGATGACCGACTTCGCCGTGCACCCGGGTTTCCGGGGCAAAAGCCTCTCGGGCTTCCTCCTTTTGCGGATGGAGGAGGAGATGCGGGCGGCCGGGATGAAGACCGCCTTCACCATCGCCCGGGCTCTCTCCTACCCGATCAACGCCGTGTTTGCCCGGGCGGGGTACGCGTGGGGGGGCACCCTCGTCAATAACACCAACATCTGCGGCGGGTTCGAGAGCATGAACGTCTGGTATCGGCCGCTGGAGAGGTGAGGAGAAGGTCCGCCGCCGGTGTAAGGACGGGCGTCGTGCCGGCTTTTGGGGCGCACGTTCACCCGCTGGCATATATGGGAAGCAAACAACAAAAGGGAGCATCGGTTTACGCCGGTTCATCCGTCGCGAGTGCGTCACATGAAATGTCCGAATCCCCGGCAGGTTTTCGGAGGTGCAGGTGACCCGGGTCAGGAGAGCAGCGCCCTGGATGGGCACATTCTGTTCCACATGGAACATTTTTGAACCAATACCTGGAAACGGTCCCGCCTGCCCTGCCTTACCCATCGCCGTAGACCGGTTCGGGGCGGCGCCGCTGGGTCTGGTGCATCTGGAGATAATCAGACCGGGAAAGAGCAAAGTTTTTGGCATTCTCAAAGAACGCGTCGATCAGGTCGGCCTGCTCGCGGCTCCAGACCTCGTTTGGAACCCCCCTGACCCAGAGAGCATGCCTCCGGACAAAATTCAGCCGCTCCTGCCGGTTTTTCTCGCGGTCAAACTTCAATTCCATATGGCTCCCCCCTGACCTGCAGGCTCTCCATGAACGATCGCAGGAGATCGCCATCCAGCATCTCCCGGAACAACACCCAGAGATAGACCGCATCCTCGATATCCTTGTCGCTCCCGAGATAGAGTTTGTAGGGAATCTGCAGCTCGATGGGCGATACGAAGAACCGGATGTCGTCAAACAACACCGCCTTCGCCCGGGACATCGCATAACGATCGAAGTCGTCTTTCTTGAACTTCATCTCGACGTTCGGGATGATCCTCCCGGCCCCGGCAATCCGGACGGCGAGCCCGTCTCGGAGCATTGAGTAGATCTCATCGATATCATCGGAGTTCAGGAAATAGAATCCTTTTGCCAGGAGTTCCTCGGAAAATGACCGGAACCTATCGTGGTTCATGTAGTCGACGAGAAGATCGATATCTTCCGTACCTCTGGCCCTTCCAAAGAGGATTGCAACGTATCCGCTGACGATCACGTAGCGGGTATACCGCTCGACGATGCCCGTCACCGAAACCACAAAACGGTCAAGTGCGGTCACAACCTTTCTGTCGATGTGGATGGTGCCGTCGGGAGCATTCGCGATCTGCATATCCCTTCCTCTGGTAGAGTCTTACCGGGCACGGCATTAATTGCATGCATCCCGGGTTCGGCGACGCATCGGCCGCCCAGCAGGATCTTGCCCCGGTCGGGGAGAAGAGTTACCGGGGGCTCACGCGCCCCCTTCCCGCTCCGCATCCTTCTTCCTATACCCCTCAAGCAGGATCGTCACCAGGTTCTTCACCGGCACATCCGTGCAGTCGGCGATATGGAACTCGCAGAACGGGCAGACCGTCACCACCACGTCTGCACCGGTCGCCCTCACCGCCTCGTCGCGCTTCGCCCCGAGCGCCTTCGCCTCCTCCGGCACCCCCGACCGGACGCCGCCGCCGGCGCCGCAGCACTGCGAGGGCATCTCGACGAACTCCCGTACGGCCTCGCGCAGAAGTGTGCGCGGCTGTTCCCTGATCCCCTGGCCGCGGAGGAGGTGGCAGGGGTCGTGGTAGGTCGCCGTGATATCGAGTTTCGCCGGGGGCTCGATCCCGTACTCGGTCAGGACCTCCGTGACGTCCTTTACCTCGAACGGCGTCTCGTAGTCGTTCTTCAGCGTCGCCCCGCACCCGGCGCAGATCGTCATCACGGTCTTGATCCCCCGGCGGGCGAAGGCCTCGATGTTCTTCTTCTTGAGATCCTCTACAAACGATGTCTGCCCCGTCCGGATCAGGGGCGAACCGCAGCAGACCTGGTCGTGCGGGACGATCACCCGGATCCCGTTGCGCTTCAATACCTCCATCGCGTCGAGCGCCGTCTGCGGCACCCGCCCGTTGAACATACACCCGACGAAGAACCCCACCTCGCCGCGGACCGGGCCGTCGGGCTCGATCACCTCCGGCACCTGCTCAAGGAAGGTTGGTTGCGTCCGCTCGACGCTCCGACCGGTCTCCTGGATCAGCCGCGCCACCTCCTGGTGGCGGGGAAGGGTCAGCCCCCGGCGGTTTGCGATCTCGCGGAGTTTCTCGATCGCCTTGCCCGGGATATCGATCTCTTTCGGGCAGACCTCCGTGCAGCGCTTGCAGGTCGTGCAGTAGAAGAGCCCCTTCTCGATCGCGTCGGTGATACGGTCCCCCGAGTCGCGGGGGTCGAGGGCGAGGCGCATCTCCTGCCGGAGCACCGTCGGGCCGGCGAAATCCGTCACCTGGAGCGCCGGGCAGGCCGATACGCAGCAGAGGCACTCGATGCAGTCCCGAAGCGGCTTGATCGCCTCGATCTCCTCCCTGGCCGGGAGCCCTGCGTCCGGCGCCGGGCAGATTCGGGCGATCTTTGCGATCACCGGCTCCAGGTCGACCATCAGGTCTTTCAAGACCGGGAGGTCGAGCGGCTCGACTGTCATCCCGTCGCGGGCCTCCTCCATGCAGGCGAGGACGGGCTTCCCGTCAACCCTGACGGCGCAGCTCCCGCACTGCCCCGACCCGCAACAGTAGCGGTAGGTGAGGGTCGGGTCGTGCTCGTCGCGGACGGCATGGAGAGCGTGGAGCACCCGGGCGCCCTCGTTGACCCGGACGGTGTACTCCTCGAAGTGCGGCTCCGTATCGCGGGCAGGGTCGAACCGCGAGATCCTGAGTGTGACCGACTTCATGCCGCCACCTCCCGCCGCTCGATCCCTTCCCGGGCGAGCGAGATGTAGGTGTGGCCGAAGGGCGACGTTGCCGGGTCGGTCAACACTCCTGCGTCCCGCCGGACATGGGCGCCCCGGTTCTCCGGCCGGAGCAGGGCGCACCGGACGATCAGGGACGCCGTGGTGCACATGTTCCGGACAGTGCAGCACTCAAGCAGGTTCGCGGTCGAGGCGGCGCGGAGCCGCTGGTCGGCGAGCCGGCGGATCTGTTCGAGCGCCGCCCGGAGGTCGGCGGCGTTCCTGAAGATCCCGGCCTGGTTCCACATCGTCAGTTTCAGGTCCTTCCTGACGTCTGCGGGGTTTACCGTCCCCTCGAAGAAACCGTCGAGCATCCGGAGTCTCTCGTCGATTGCGGCATCGTCGATCCGGCCGCTCCGTGCGGGCGCCTTCCCGGCGAACTCCCCGGCGCGCTTCCCGAAGACCTGCGTCTCGGCAAGGGCGTTCCCGCCGAGGCGGTTTGCGCCATGCACCCCGCCGGCGACCTCCCCGCAGGCGAAGAGGCCCGGGAGGGTCGTCCGGCACTCTGGGGTGATCCTGACCCCGCCCATGATGTGGTGGGCGGTCGGGGCGACCTCCATCGGCTCCCGCCGGATGTCGACGCCGTACGCGAGGAACTGCTCGAGCATCACCGGGAGCCGGCTCTCGATCGTCTCCGCGGAGAGGTGGGTCACGTCAAGGTAGACTCCCCCGCGGCTCGTCCCTCGCCCCTCCAGCACCTCGGTCGCGATCGCCCGCGCCACCACGTCGCGGGTGGAGAGTTCCATCCGTTCGGGGTCGTAGCGCTCCATGAACCGCTCCCGCCGTGCGTTCAGGAGGATCCCTCCCTCGCCCCGGACGGCCTCCGTCACCAGGCGGCCGCGGGCGTCGTAGGGGTAGACGGCCCCGGTCGGGTGGAACTGGACCATCTCCATATCGATCAGTTCCGCCCCCGCCCGGTAGGCCATCGCGAACCCGTCCCCGGTCCCGGCGGCGGAGTTCGTGGATATATCGTAGACCTGCGTCCCCCCGCCGGTCGCGAGCACCGTCGCGTCGGAGCGGAAGAGGATGACGTTCCCGTCCCGGTCGAGCGCAATCGCGCCGGCGACCGCACCGTTCTCGTCCTTGACGAGATCGACGACCGAGACCTCCTGGTAGAGGTGCGTGTCGGTCGCGTCGAGCCGGTCGAGGAGGGTCATGATCATCTCGTGCCCGGTCCGGTCCCCGGCGTAGCAGGTCCGGGGGAACCGCTGGCCGCCGAACGGGCGCTGCGCGACCATGCGATCCTCCGTGACGTCGAAGACGGCGCCCCACCGGACGAGGTCGGCCATCCGCTCAGGCGCTTCGGTGACCAGCGCGTCCACGAGCGCCGGGTCGTTGAGGTACGCCCCGCCTTTCAGCGTATCCTCGCGGTGAACCTGGATGGAGTCCCGGTCCCGCAGCACGGCGTTGTAACCGCCTTCCGCCATCGTCGTGCACCCGCCTTTGCCGGCGATGGTCTTGGAGACCATGACCACGCCGCCGTACCGGGATGCCTCGATGGCGGCCCGGACACCGGCGCCGCCGCTCCCGACAACCAGCACGTGCGCGTCCACAATCTCGTCTACATGCATCTTATTAGTCGGTGCGTTGTATAATACCATAAAGTAATTGCAGGGGACAAGTGAGCCAGAATGAGGCTTTTAATGAAATTTGGCGGCACTTCTGTCGGAGAGACGGACTGTATCGGCAGGGTCGCGGATATCGTGGAATCGCATCGTAGCGCAGGCGACGAGGTCGCGGTCGTCGTATCGGCATGCTCGGGGGTCACCGACCAGATCATCGCGGTGACCGATGAGGTCATGGCAAGCAAGGAGCAGCCCCGGATCGAGACGTTTCTCTCGACGATACGGGAGCGCCACCTCCGGCTCCTGAACGCAGTGGCTCCCGACCACGCCCGTGAGGTGGCCGCGGTCATCGACGACCGGCTCACCCGGCTGCAGAACATCCTCACCGCGGTGCACACCCTAAAGGAACTGACTCCCCGGTCCCGCGACTACGTCATCTCCTTCGGGGAGCGGCTCTCCGCACCGATCGTCTGCGCCGCTCTCAAACAGCGCGGCATCCCCTCGGTCGTCCTCGACGGCGTCGAGGCGGGGATCGTCACGACCGCAAATCACGGGGACGCCCGGGCCCTCCCGGTAAGCGAGGAGAGGATCCGTGCCCGGGTCGCCCCGCTGCTCGCCGACTCCGTCCCGGTGATCATGGGGTTCATGGGGGCGACCGAGCAGGGCGTCGTCACCACCCTCGGCCGGAGCGGTTCCGACTACTCGGCCGCCGTCATCGGCGCCGGGATCGATGCCGACGAGATCTGGATCTGGACCGACGTCGACGGGGTGATGACCTCCGATCCCCGGATCATCAAGGACGCCCGGGTCCTTCACGACATCTCCTACCTCGAGGTGATGGAGCTCTCCTTCTTCGGCGCGAAGGTCCTCCATCCCCGCTCGATCGAGCCCGCGATGCAGAAGAATATCCCGATCCGGGTCAAGAACTCGTTCAGGCCCGACGTCCCCGGCACCCTCGTCCTCCGGGACAAGCACCAGGAGAAGCGGGTGGTCAAGGCGCTCGCCCTGATCGAGAAGGTGGCGCTCGTCAACATCAACGGCGCCCAGATGGTCGGCCGCCCCGGTGTCGCAAAGACAATCTTCTCTGCGCTCGCCGAGCGGGAGGTGAACGTCATGATGATCTCGCAGGGCTCGAGCGAGGCGAACATCTCCCTCATCATCGACGAGTCGCACCTCGAGGCCGCGATCGCCGCCCTCACTCCGATCGCGAAGCAGGGTATCGTCCGCGAGGTCACCTACGACCGGGACGTCGCCGCGGTCGCGGTCGTAGGTGCGGGGATGGCCGGCTCCCCCGGCACCGGGGGCCGGATCTTCTCCGCCCTCGGCCATGCCGGGATCAACGTCATGATGATCTCGCAGGGTTCAAGTGAAGTGAACGTCTCCTTCGTCGTGAAGGGTGGGGACGGCAAGCGCGCCCTGCAGGTGCTGCACGACGAATTCCGCCTCTCGGAGAACTCTGATGACTGAACACACCTACCGTGAAGCCGGGGTCGATATCGACCAGGAAGCCCGGGCGGTCCGGGCGCTGATCGAGAACCTCACCTACCGGAGGTCCGGCGCTTTTTCGATGCTCGGAAAGGTCGGGCACTTCGCCGGGCTGATCGACTTTGATCCCTACGTCCTCGCGCTCGCCACGGACGGCGTCGGCACGAAGATGCTCGTCGCGGACGCCCTCCAGGACTGGCGCACCGTCGGGATCGACTGCATCGCGATGAACGTCAACGACCTCTACGTGATGAACCTCGAACCCGTGGCGTTCGTCGACTACATCGCGACCGACGCCCTCTCGCCGGAGAAGATGGCCCAGATCGGCGAAGGGTTGAACGAGGGGGCTCGCTTAGCGAACATGAACATCGTCGGCGGCGAGACCGCGACCCTCAAGGGGCTCGTGAACGGTCTCGACCTTGCCGGGACCTGTCTAGGGGTCCAGAAGAAGGAGAAGGTCGTCACCGGCGAGGGGATCGTCCCCGGCGACCTGATCGTCGGGGTTCCCTCGAGCGGCATCCACAGCAACGGCTTAACCCTTGCGCGCAGGGTCGTCGAGGACTGTGCGTCGTACGAGACCCGTCTCTCGAACGGGAAGACCCTCGGCGAAGAACTCCTGACGCCGACCCGGATCTATGCCGAGGTGCTCCGGGTGACGGAGGCCTGCGAGGTTCACGGGATGTGCCACGTCACCGGCGGCGGCCTCCTGAACTTCACGAGGCTCTCGGAGTACGGGTTCTCCTTCACCGACCCCCTCGACGTCCCCGAGATCTTCTCCTGGCTGCAGCAGGCCGGCGAGATCGGCGACGTGGAGATGTACCGGACGTTCAACATGGGCATGGGCTACGCCTTCGTTGCTCCGGCAACCAGCGTCGCCGCGATCCGGGAGATCGTCCCCGACGCCCGGGTCGTCGGCGAGGTGACAGAGGAGCCCGGCGTCCGGCTGAAGGGCGTTGAGATCCGGTGAGGCCCCTCCCCCTCCCCCGTTGAACGGTTGCCGGGACCCGGCGCAATTCTTATCCTCCGGCAGCGGAAAGTACCCGCAAGGGAGCAGAGATCGATGGCAGACGTCTATTTTGCCGGTATCCGGGCCCGGGGCCACCACGAGAGCAAAATCGCGAAGATCCGCCGTCTCTTCGACGCGGCCGGGTTTGACGCGGTCATCCGTCCGGGAGACCTTGCGGCCGTCAAGCTGCACTTCGGCGAGCGCGGGTGCGACACCTACCTCCACCCGCTCTTTGCCCGGCAGGTGGTCGATAAGATCAAAGAGCGCGGAGCGCAGCCGTTCCTCACCGATACCGCCACCCTCTACGCCGGGAGCCGGGCCAACGCCGTCCGGCACACCGTCACCGCGATCGAGCACGGGTTCGCCTACGCGGTCTCCGGCGCCCCGGTCATCGTCGCCGACGGCCTCACCGGCGGCTACTGGAAGGAGGTCGCCGTCGGCGGGAAGCACTTTGAACGCGTCCGGATCGCCGGGAGCATCCTCGACGCCGACAGCATGATCGTCCTCTCGCACGTCAAGGGCCACGACCTCGCCGGGTTCGGCGGCGCAATCAAGAACCTGGCGATGGGCTGCGCCCCGCCGTCCGGGAAGGCGGAACAGCACGCGGGGCGGCCGTTCGTGGAGGCCGAGCGGTGCGGCGGGTGCGGGAAGTGCACCACGGTCTGCCCGCAGGCGGCGATGACCCTCGCCGACGGGCGGGCGGTGCTCAACCCGGAGCACTGCGTCGGGTGCGGCGACTGCATGCGCTCCTGCCCGACGGGCGCGATCGAGTTCGACTGGACGACGGAGATCCGTCCGTTCATCGAGCGGCTCTGCGAGTACGCCCTCGGTGCGGTTCGCGGCAAACCCGGGAGGGTCGGCTACGTCAACTTCCTCCTCGACATCACCCCGGACTGCGACTGTGTCTCCTGGAGCGACGCGGCGGTCGTTCCCGACATTGGGATCCTCGCCTCCACCGATCCGGTCGCGATCGATCGCGCGAGTTTCGACCTCGTCAACAGAGAGCAGGGATTCTCCCGGACGCAGCTTGCTGGAAACTTTGCTCCCGGGGAGGACAAGTTCAAGGGGATCTGGGACTACACGGACGCCGGGTACCAGTTCGAGTATGCGGCTGCCATCGGGCTCGGGGATGCCGATTACCGTCTGATTGAGGTGTGATATGTCGAATGGAAAAGTAATACTGCTCTGCGGGAGTCCCCGGCGCGAGGGGAACACCGCACAGGTGCTCGGGGAGTGCGTGAAGGTCCTCGAGCGCGAAGGTATCGAGACTGAGACCATCATGCTCGGAGAGATGCGTATCCTCTCCTGCACCGCCTGCGGGCTCTGCACCAGTGGAGAATGCTCCCTCGACGACGGCCTAAACGAGATCATCGAAAAGATCCGGGAGGCCGACGGGCTCATCGTGGGAACCCCGGTCTACTTCGGAACGGCGCGGGGCGACGTCGCGGCGGCCCTGCAGCGGATCGGGATGGTCTCGATGGCGTCCGACTCCTTCCTCTCGCGGAAGGTGGGCGGCCCGATCGCCGTGGCCCGGCGGGGCGGGCATACCGCCACGATCCAGGAACTCCTGATGTTCTACCTGATTAACGACATGATCGTGCCGGGTTCGACCTACTGGAACATGGTCTTTGGCTGGGCGCCGGGTGAGGCCGTAAACGACGAAGAAGGGATGAGAACCGTCCGGCGGTTCGCCGAGAACGTTGCGTTCCTGGTCAAGAAGTTGCGCTAGTGCACCGTGTCATCTTATTATAGAAATTTCTTGCATGTACCGGGACGGCAACCATGGTCTCACGCGAAGAGCGCGAAGCCGCGAAGTGCGACTGCCAGAATGGCAGGAGCATGAGCACCGTTAGGTGTGAAGGAGTGTAACTCTCAACCAACCGGGTCTTCGCGCTCTTCGCGGCTTCGCGTGAGTTATTAGTGTAGATGACGATACGGTCTTGCGCGAAGGACGCGCAGCCTTCGCGTTCTTCGCACCTATCGGTGCTCAAGCAACCTGAAAGTCTTCAAGCACCGGTGCTCCGGAGAATAACCTTTTTCGTCCTCTCCGATGAGGGATCTGTATGGATCTTTCGTCTGAGTCGCTCACCCCGGATGTCGCGGACACGGCACCGTTGACCCGGCGGGAGATCGCCGACCTCCTGCCGGAAGTCCCGGAATGGTCGCTCGATGACGGGCGGCTTACCGCCCGGTTCGCCTGCAAAGGGTTCGCTGAAGCGGTGACGTTCCTCAACGACGTCGCCGAGTTTGCCGCGCGAGAGAACCATACCCCGGACCTCGGCATCCGCGAGACCCGGTACGTGGATGTCGCCTGGTACACCTACGCCATCGGCGGCCTCTCCCGAAACGACTTCATCATGGCCGCACGGCTCTCCGAGTGGCTCCGGTGCCGGCAGGGCGCACTCCTCTAGCCGGTCCCGAACGCCCGCATGACCCGGGCTTTGATGGCCTCTTTCGGGAGCGCCCCGACCACCCGGTCGACCAGCGTGCCGTTTGCAAAGAACAGGAGCGTGGGTATCGCCGTTATGTTGAAACTCGCCGCGATCCTGGG
Source organism: Methanobacteriota archaeon (assembly GCA_030446015.1). Taxonomy (GTDB): domain Archaea; phylum Halobacteriota; class Methanomicrobia; order Methanomicrobiales; family Methanoculleaceae; genus Methanoculleus. The sequence continues at coordinate 28,874 of JASUSO010000012.1, read as the reverse complement.
GTTCTCGTCGACGTTGCACTTCCCGAAGGTCACCCTGCCGGCGAAGTCCCGCGCAAGGTCCTCGACGACCGGGGCCACCATCCGGCAGGGGCCGCACCACTCCGCCCAGACGTCGACGACCAGGGCGTGGTGCTCCTGCAGGACCTTCTGAAACGCGGCATCGCCGATCTCGATGACACCGCCCGGCGTGCCCATGAGCCGTTCCTCGAGTTTCCGGAGGCGTTCCTCCCGGAGACGCTGCAGTTCGTCGTCAAGCGGCTTATCTCCTTCCATATGACGGAGTATGCCGTTCGCTCATATTAAATGGTTAGCCTTGCCCGGGCACCGGCGTCCCGGACTCGCACCGGTCCGGGACGCGCAAAGATATATATCTCCCAAAGAACAATCTATATACCTCACAGGTCGGAAGCGAGGTGGGGTAGTCAGGAAATCCCGGCGGGCTCATAACCCGTAGATCGATGGTTCAAATCCATCCCTCGCTATGAGAGATTCTTCCGCGTTTTTGCATCTTTCTTCCTGTTATCCGTCTCCTGTAGGGTTTTTTGTCAAACGACCGCGATCGGGATCAGTAGCGCTTGCGCTTCACCTTCCGGATCAGCGCTTCGCTAAATCTGGTCGAGGCCACCTCTGGAAGCCAATCCTCGACTTCTCTTCGCGCTCTCGCATCTGGCGATGCTCAAGCCCCTGCCATTTTGGCAGTCGCATTTCACACCTGGCGGTGCTCGAACTCCTTTCTCTTTGGGAACGTCGTTCTTCGCGCGAGGCTCCCTTGAGTCGTGTACTGAAACCTCACGCGAAGGCCGGTGCCCGGCATGTCGGAAAAAAGAACGGTGATCGGAGAAGACTGGGTTACGTCTCTTCCTTCCCGGCCTTGAAGGTCGAGAGATCGGCCTGGTGAGTGCCGGAGACGTAGTCCACGACACAGTGGCAGTTCTTCTCTCCGTTGATCTCCACCGGGTAGCACCCCGTCAGGCACCCGGTGCAGAGGTTCTGCTCGCCGCCCCCGATCGCGTCCACCAGGTCTTCGAGCGGGATGTAGGTGAGCGACGTCGCGCCGATGCTTTTACGCACCGTCTCGACATCCTTGCCGCTCGCGATCAGCTCCGTGCGGGTGGGCATATCCACCCCGAGGTAGCAGGGGGCGATGATCGGCGGGGAACCGACCCGGAGATGGACCTCGTCGGCCCCCGCATCCCGGATCATGTTCACGATCCGGCGGGAGGTCGTCCCCCGGACGATGCTGTCGTCGATGAGCACCACCCGTTTGTCCTTCAGGTTTCCCCGGACGGTGTTGAGTTTGATCCGGACCGCCCGCTCGCGCTGCTGCTGGGTCGGCATGATGAACGTCCTGCCCATGTAACGGTTCTTCATCAGCCCCTCGAGGAACGGGATCCCGGACCGCTTGGCGTAACCCGCCGCGTACGCGATCCCGGAGTCGGGAACCGGGCAGACCGTGTCGGCCTGGGTCGGGTTTGCATCGTAGAGTTTCTGCCCGATCCGCCGCCGGACGTCGTAGACCAGCGTCCCGTCCATCACCGAGTCGGCGCGGGCGAAGTAGATGTACTCGAAGATGCAGTACGCCCTCCGGTTCGCGGTCGCGATCTGGGTGGAGGTGAGCCCGGACTCGTCGATCCGGACGAGTTCGCCGGGACGCACGTCCCGGACGAACGTGCCGTCCAGCGCATCGATCGCCACGCTCTCCGACGCGACGATGTAGCCGTTCTCAAGCTTCCCGATGCAGAGCGGTTTGATGCCGAGCGGGTCGCGGAAAGCGTAGACGGTGTTGTTCAGGAGCGCTACGGCGGCGTAGGAACCGCGCAGCCGCCGCATGCAGAGCAGGACGGCGTCCTCCATGCTCTTTGAGGTCCGGAGGGCATCGGCGATGATGCTCCCTATGATCTCGGTATCGGTCGTGGTGCAGAAGATCTGCCCCCGGCGCTCGTACTCCTCCCGGAGTTCGGCCGTATTGACCAGGTTGCCGTTGTGGGCGATCGAGAGATTGAGCCCCCGGTACTTGAAGTTAAACGGCTGAACGTTCTCAGGGACTTTCGACCCGGTTGTCGGGTAGCGGACGTGTCCGATTCCGGCGTTTCCCCGCAGTTCCTGCAGGTTCTGGCTGTTGAAGACCTCGGCGACGAGCCCCTGGGCTTTGTGCGTGTACAGGGTCTTGTCTTCAAAAGTAGAGATCCCTGCGCTCTCCTGCCCCCGGTGCTGGAGAGCGTACAGGGCGTAATACAGCGGAAACGAGACACCGCCAGCATCGACGATGCCAACGATACCACACATGATGCAACTCTAGTGCGTCGGTACCTTTGCCTTCTTCTCCGTCCAGCGGTAACTGCGGATTCTCGAGCTCTTGCCGAATCCACAGGATGCACAGACCTTGTGCTGTGCGTGGAACGAGATCTTGCCGCATCGCCTGCAGGCGATGTGAGTGCGCTTCTGCCGCTTGCCCATCGATGGTGTGCCTTTTGACATTCTCTCTCACCTAACGTTATTCGACTGAAGGGGTAATGTAGATCACATTGTCACCGCGGACGATCAACGTGCCGAGTTTCTGCGTCGCGCCGTCCACTTCTTCTTCTGCCTTGTCCAGTACCAGATTCATGTGAACGTCGTATCCCTGGAGGATCCCCCGGATCTCTCTCCCACCTTTCAGGCTGATGATGACGGGCTGACGATTCAGTACCTGATCTAAAATATCCAACGGTCTTGGCGTCATAAGATTACCCTTTGCCGTCCATTCTGGAGTAATATATTTGAGTGAGGAAGCTACTTAAATATAACCGCGTCGCTGCGCGAGAGTCAGCGCACCCCGAGGTTTCGAGACAATGCCAAAGATTACCATAAAGAAGCGCCACGTCATCCGGAAATCACAGATAAGCGAACTCCTCGAGCGGCTCACCGGCGAGATCGGAGTATCGGCCGACCTCTTCCGGTCGGAGAAGATCGAGCGGGTGGAGACGGATGCTCCCGTCGAGATCTACCTCGTCAACAAAAAGCCTCTCCTGATGGGAACCGGAGAATGGGCGTTTCCGACCCTGCGCGGGCTCGTCGAGCACCCGATCCCCGAGCGGCGGGTGGTGGTCGATTCCGGCGCGGTCAGGTTCGTCGCAAACGGCGCGGATGCCATGCGCCCCGGGATCGTGGCGATCTCGCCGGACGTTCGTGCGAGGCACCCGGTGCAGGTCGTCGAGGAACGGCATGGAAAACCGCTTGCCGTGGGGATTGCACTCCTTGATGCGGCCGATATGGAGCGGCAGGAGAAGGGCAAGTCCGTCAAAAGCGTCCACTATGTCGGGGACGATCTCTGGAACCTGGAGATCTGACGGAGAAAATAATGGATACTATTAAATAAAATTCATTCCTCAATTTTTCTATGGTTAAAAAACTCTTTGACAGCATCCTCGGCAGAAGTCCTGCACGGAGCGAAGAGGACTACATGGAGCTCGATCTCGCCGCCTACGAGGGATCGAACGACGAAGAGCCGGCATCCATGTACATCAAGATCGCCACCATCGCCGATCTCAAGGATACTCCCCGTGTCAAAGACGAAGTCTACAACGGTAATATCGTCATCGTCGACATCGGGCGGCTGAAGATGGACAAGGTGACGTTCGAGCGGGTCTTAAAGGACCTTCGCGACGTGGCAAAGGACGTGAACGGCGACATCGTCGGCCTCGGCGAGCAGAAGTACGTTGTCATCACGCCCATGTCCGTCAAGGTCTCCCGCGAGAAGATCGGCGGGGGCCTCTAGTGCAGGAGTCCCATCCGGGGACCTGTCCCGCCTGCGGGAGCGAGATCCGGATCGTCCACCACCGTCTCGACATCCCCCACTTCCCGGACCTCCTGCTCGTCTCCATCGCCTGCGAGGCCTGCGGCTACCGGCACACCGACACCATCATCCTCGGGGAGGGCGAGCCGGTCCGGTGGTCGGTGCGGGTTGAGGAGCCGGCCGACCTCGCCATCCGGGTGGCGCGGAGCACGACGGCGACGATCCGGATCCCCGAACTCGGCCTTGCGGTCGAGCCCGGCACCGCCTGCGAGGGGTTCGTTACCAACATCGAGGGGGTCCTCGCCCGCTTTGAGCAGGCGGTGGGGACGGTCCTCGCAAACCCCGAGAGCGAAGACGAGCGGGCGGCCGCACTCAGGGTGCTGGAGACGATCGGCGCGGCACGGGAGGTAGCCTTCCCCTTCACGCTCATCCTCGAGGATCCTGCCGGAAACAGCGTGCTCGTCAGTGAGAAAGCCGAGAAGATGCTCCTCGATCAGGAAGAAGCCTGACCTTTTTTTCGTCCCGGGGGGGCAAATCTGAAATAGAACCTCCCCCCATACGGCAGCGCCGTGAGGTGAAGAGCAATGGCAAGAACGATATCGGTGCTGAAGTGGGAGAGCAAACAGGACGTCGATGATGCCGTCCATGTCATAAAAGAGGAGATCGACGAGCGAGGCGGGCTCACCAAAGATACCGAACGGGCGATGCAGCACTCGTTCCTGGTGGCCGATCCCGACCTCACGAATTACTTCCTGCGGACGATCAGGGAGCAGGTTCCCGAGGCGTTGCGCTACTTCGAGGAGCGCGGCGGCGGGGCGTGAGTACCTGAGCATCGTCAGGTGTGACTTGAATTACTTGCCGGGGGTAACGATACAGTCTCAGTACTTCGTTAAAATGGCAGAGGTCGTTCGCAAAAGGTCAACCCGTCGACTTCCTTTCGCGTTCTTCGCGGGTCGCACCTTCGGTGCTCCAACTCCGCTCCGCGGGAGCGTCGTTCTTCGCGTGAGATTTCAGTGCAGACTCAAGTGAGCCTCGCGCGAAGACGCGAAGACGCGAAGTGCGACGTTCCAAAAGGAACGGAGCATGAGCACCGCCAGGTGCGAGAGGCGACGGACGGAACATCCGGAGCGTGAGCACCGCCAGGTGCGAGAGGCGACGGACGGAACATCCGGAGCGTGAGCACCGCCAGGTGCGAGGCGACGGGCCTAGAACAGCCCGGCTCTCCGAAACATCGGCCGGACCTCGGCGCCCTCCATGTTCCCCGCAGCCCAGGTGTAGCGCTCCCGGACTCCGGGGGGGAGGTCGCGTTCCGGTATCGAGACGAACCCGAACTCCGCGTAAAACCCGGCGAGGCTCTCGACGGCGTACATGTAGAGGTCGTCGTTGTGGCAGGCAACGACAAGGGCGTTCATCGCCATGCGGGCATACCCCCTGCCGCGGCAGTCCTCGGGCGTGAAGACGCCGTCGACCTCCAGGCCGTCGGGGTGCCTCCTGCACCGGGCGAGGGAGACGATCCGCCCTGCAAGGAGGACCGCGAAGATCCGGTCCCGTGCGGGATCGCCGGTCGTGCCGTGGTACTCGCGCCAGACCTCATCCGCGGCGGGGAACTCCGCGCTTAAGAGTTCACGAACCTCCGGCCGGACTCCGATCGGTCGTGCGCCCGATCCCGGAAGGACAGCAGCAGTTATCACACCGTTCACCTCAGACAACCCTATACCCCTCTGACGGCACCAGGATCTCGAACCTCGCCCCGGTCCCGAACGTTCCGGTCTCGCGGATCGTGATCCCGGTGATGGCAAGTATCTCGTGGGCGAGGAAGAGCCCATGCCCGTAACTCTCTGCCTTCTGCGCAAAAAGACCTTCCTTCTCCGCGTCGGGGATGCCGGTTCCATCGTCCTCGACGATGATGGCGCACCCCTCCGGGCGCACCTGGTAGGTGACGACGATCCTCTCCGCCTTCACCGCCGGGGCAAGAGCGTTCTCAAAGAGGTGGGTAAAGACCGTCGCGAGGTGGGGGTCGGCGAAGATCTCGAGCCGTTCTGTCCACGCCTCAAAGGAGACATTCCCGAAGGAGAGGGTGGCGGCAGCCTTCCTGACGGCCTGCTGCACGGGGATCCATGCCGGCGGGGATGTCCCGATGTCGCGGAACTCGCGGGAGATCTCAAGCTGCCGGCGGATCCCATTTGCGGCATCGCTCAAGTCGTCGATGAAGGAGAGTATCTCGGGGTCGTCGAACTTCATTGCGCCCACCGAGAGGTGCCCGTAGAGGACCGCAAGCCGGTTCGCGAGGTCGGTGCGCAGGATCCCCGTGAGGATGTTGAGCTGGCGGCCGGCGTTCTGCAGTGCCGCCGCCGTCATCACCTCGTCGGTGACGTCCCGGATGGACTCAATCGCCCCGGTGACCCGTCCGCTCCGGTCGAGAAGCGCGGTCGCCGTGAACCTGATATGCGCCCCCCGCCCGTTCCTGAGGTGGGGGGTGTAGACCTCCGCGACGAGGACGTCGCCGCTTCGCCTGACCGCCGGGTAGCCTTCCTCGGGATCGCCCTGGAGGATCCGGTCCGCAAGCAGCGGCCGCGCCTCGCCATAGAACGGCACCGCGTGCGCGTACCCCCCCCGGCCGAGCATGGCCTCTTTCCTCACCCCGGTCATCTCCTCGATCGCGCGGTTCCAGGCGATGACCTTCCCCTCGCGGTCGATGGCGAAGGTCGCATCGGGCAGGAACTCGATGATCTGGTTCATCTGCTGCTCGGACTCACGGAGTCTGGTCGCGAGGAACGCGACCACGCCGCCGATGAGGACGAGGAGGATCGCCCGGGGGAGGATGGTATACGCGAGCAGGGGGTCCGGCGGGGAGAGGATGTAGGTCGTGACGGCGTAGAGGAGCGCAACGCAGGCGGCGAAGAGGATGCCCCGCCGCGGGTACCAGTAACCCGCGAGGATGATCGGGATGGTGAGCGGGAGGGTGGGGAGAGGAAGAAGGCTCTCGGGTGCGCCGAGGACCATGGCGAGCAGGCTTGCGCCGAGGCTCAGCACGGTCAGTCCGGCAATGATCGCGATGCGGCGCGTATCGGTGACGAATGCGGTCTGAATCTCGGTGATGTTCATGGGGGATGCCTGCGGGTATCGTCTCGGTTCATTCAGTCTGCCGGTCGGGAGCGCGGATCACCCTGGCCGGGCAGAGGATCTCGAACCGTGCTCCACTCCCCGGGACCCCCGTCTCCTGGATGGAGATCCCGGTGATGGCCAGGATCTCCCGTGCGAGGAAGAGGCCGAGCCCGGTGTTCATGCCGTGCGCGTAGGTAAAGATCTTCTCCTTCTCGTCGGCGGAAATCCCGACCCCGTCGTCCTCGCAGATGAGGATGTATCCCTCTGCGTCCTGCTTGAGGCTGAAGGTGATGGTGGTGACCGTCTCCCCGTAGCGGAGAGCGTTCTCGATGAGGTTCGAGAAGACCTTCTCGATGAGCGGGTCGGCGAAGATCTCCACCCCCGCCGGAACGGCGTTCTCAAGAACGACCTTGCCCATTGAGACGTATTTCTGCGACCGCTCCACGAGCGTCCTGATCTCCTGCCAGGTTGGGGCCGTCGCCCCCACCTTCTGGTATTCGGCCGTAAACCGGACGGTGTTGTTGAGCCGGTTCACCATCTCGGCAGCGCTCTCGACGTGACGCCACGCGCTCGCCGGATCCCGTTCGCGCAGCACCTGGGCGAGGTCGAGATACCCCCAGAGCGCCGAGAGCTGGTTTAGGAGGTCGTGGCGGGTGATGCTTGCCATGAGCTGGAGTTTTCGGTTGGCGTCCGCGAGCGCTTTTTCCACGCGCCGCCGCTCCTGGTTCTCGGCGGCAAGACTCTCGTTGCTGCGCGAGAGATCCGCGACGGCCTCCTGGAGTTGTTCGTTTAAGGAGTGCAGCTGCTCCTGCGCCTCCTGGAGTTCGGTGTTCTTCGTCACCGCGATGGTATACGTCGAGAGGAGGGTGTTTAAGATCTTGAGCCGTCCTGCGGTGATGGTATAGGTGCTGCCGGCAAAGGGGATCTCCAGTTCGGCGGGAGACTCCTTCGGTTCGGAGATCTCCCGCACTCGCATGACGGCCTCGATCTGGGAACGGACGTGCCCCGGGTCGACGGGTTTGACGATGAAACTGTCCGCCCCCGAGGCAAGCCCTTTCAGCACGTCGGCGGGATCGAAGAGGCTGGTGACCAGGATGACGGGGGTATTCGGGTTCTGCTGCTTGATCCGGCGGCAGAGTTCGTACCCGTCCATTCCGGGCATCATGATGTCGGTCAGGACGATATCGGGTATATTGACCTCCATCCGCCGCATCGCCTCGATGCCGTCGGCGGCCAGAGTGACGTCGTATCCTTCCGTCTCAAGAACGTAGCGGATGAACTCGGCCTGCGTCCTGCTGTCTTCGACCACCAGAACGCTCATCCTCGTTCTTCCTTCATGCTTCCCTTCCATGGTATCGCTCCTCTCACTCCCCCTCGCGGCGGTGCATCAGGTGGCGGACAATCCTGAGAAACTCTTCCGCCTCAAAGTTCTTCTTGACAATATATCCATCCGCTCCGACCGCCTTTCCCCGTTCCCGGTCTTCGGGCGAGTCGAGCGAAGTGACCAGCACCACCCGGATCCCGGCAAGACGTCCACCTGCGGCCCGGATCTTCTCGGTGAGCGTAAAACCGTTCATCCGGGGCATATCGACATCTGAAACGACCATATCAAACTCATGCTGCTTAAGCCTTGCGAATGCGTCGATCCCGTTGACGGCGGTCTCTACCTGATATCCGGCCCCTTCAAGTATCGCCTGCAGCATGGCACGCGACGTAACCGAGTCTTCGACGACCATGACCCGGCGCTCTACTCCCCTGGGGAGCGTGGATGCCGATGCCGACCGCTCCGCCTGCATCGCGTCCTGGATCAGTTCGAGGGGATCGAGCACCAGCGCCAGGCGCCCGTCCCCGAGGATCACCGCCCCGTCGATCCTCCGCACGGAGACGAGCTGGCTGCCGAGCGGCCGGACGACGATCTCCTGCACCCGGATCACCTCGTCGACCATACAAGCGATCTGTCCGGCCCCGTATGCGATGATGACGAGCGGCCTCGGCCGGTCCTCCTCCGCTACGGGGCCGGTCGGGGGGATGCCCAGGGCGTCGGTGAGCCGGATGACCTCGATCGTCTCGCCCGAGAACTGGATCGTCGCCCGGCCTTTGGAAGCGGTCAGGGTATCCGGGCGAACCCGGAGGACCTGCTTCACCTGCTGCATCGGGAGAACGTATATCTGCCGTTCGGAGCGGACGAGCAGCCCGCGGAGGGTGGCCATGCTCACCGGGACGGTCAGGGTGATCGCCGTCCCTTTGCCGACGGTCGAGGAGATCGTCACCTCCCCTCCGAGACGGGAGACGGTGTCTTCCACGATGGCAAGCCCAAGCCCCCTCCCGGAGAGATCGGTGACGATCCGGCTCGTGGTCATCCCCGAGCGGAAGATGAGCCAGATCGCCTCGCTGTCCGTGAGGCTTGCGTCCTCTTCCGCCGTGATCACCCCATTCTCGACGGCGGTTCTCCGGATTGCGTTGCCGTCGATGCCGACGCCGTCGTCGGCCACCTCGATGCCGACCCTGCTTCCCGAGCGGGGGAAGACCCGGATCCGCACGGAGCCGGTGGCCGGCTTCTGCCGGGCTATCCGGACCTGTGGGCTCTCGATGCCGTGATCGATGCTGTTTCGTATGAGGTGCATGATGGGGTCTTTCAACGCATCGAGGATACGTCGGTCGACCTCGATCTCTCCTCCCTCGATCGTGAGGTCGACCGACTTTCCCGAGGAGCGGGAGAACTCTCTCACGAACGCGGAGAACGGGGTGAGTATGGCTGAAGCCGGGAGCAGCGCGGCGTCGTGGACGAGGGCGGAGATCTCGGAGGTGCTCGTCTCGAGCGTCGACCGGTCGATCTCCATGAAACGCAGGTGCGTGGCGAGATCGTGCTGGAGGTTGGTCACGAACTCGCGGTTGTACTCCAGGAACTCGACCGCCCGCTGGAGCGGCAGGACGAGATCGGAAGGAATCGCCGCCCTCTCTTCCCCGAAGGCCTTCCTGCGGATCATCTGCAGGTCGTTGAACGCCTGGGAGTGGTTCCACTGCCAGAGGGAGAAGCGCGTCATCATCTCCTCGAGCTCGCGTATCCTCTGCGTGATGAAGAGTCGTGTCGTGAGGAGGCTGTCGGCTCCGGCGGTGAGTTTCTCGAGTTTGTGGGCGGCAATCCGGACCGTGCCCCGGTCGGCTCTCTGCTCGCCGCTGCTATAACCGCCCCATGTTCCGGGGATCTGGTTCTGTGCGGCCGGATCAGGTTCGTTCCGGCGGCCTTGCGGAGCGCTGCTCCGGGCCGCCTCCTTCCCGCCGGGGATGGCCCGGAGCGCCCCGTTGATCTCCGCCGGCGAGGTCTCGGGTCTCTCCTCCCGAAGAAGGCTCCTGATGACCGCGACTGTCCGGTGGAAGAGGTCGAAGCCGTCCGCATCCGGGACGTACTCGCCCCGCTTCAGGAGGGAGAAGACGGTCTCGAGGTTCTGGCAGACGGACTCGATCTCCCGGAGGTTGACCGCCCGCGATGCTCCTTTCAGGCTGTGGACCGTCCGGTACACCCGCTCGACCAGTTCGGGTGTCGGCCCGGTTCTCTCGAGCGCGATCAGCCCCTCGGTGATTGTTTCAAGGTACCCGTCCGCCTCCTCGCGGAACGTCTCGAGGAGACGGGCGTGAAATACGTCGTCCGATCCGGCCATGGCAGTCGTGTTAGACCCGGTACTGCTGGGTGATCCTCTTTAGGCGGGCACCGAGTTCGTGCAGGTCCTCGGCGGTCTTCTCCACCTTATGGGTGGTCTCGAGGTTCTTCTGCGCCGCGTCCCGGATGTTCTCCATCGCACGCGAGATCTGGTCGATTCCCGAGGCCTGCGTCTGGATCGAGGCGGCGATCTCGATAACCTCCTGCGAGGTGTCTGCGATCGACTGGGCGAGCACCTCGATGACCTCCTGCGCGTTGCTCGTCAGCTGGGCCGCATTTGCAACGGACCGGATACCCTGTTCGGTCGAGGCCGCGGTCGAGGAGATGCCCTGCTGGATATCGGTGAGGATTGCCCGGATGTTCGAGGTCGCTTTCTTCGACTGCTCGGCAAGGTTATGGATCTCGTTTGCGACGACGGCAAACCCTTTCCCGAACTCTCCGGCCTTTGCGGCCTCGATGGAGGCGTTCACCGCGAGCAGGTTGGACTGCTCAGAGATGTCGTTCACGGTCGCGATGATCTCCCCGACGGCCTGGCTCTGTTCGGAGAGCCGGATGACGTTCATCCGGACGATATCCATCTGCCGCTGGATCTGGATCATACCTTCAAGCGTCTCGCGCACGGACTTCTGCCCACCTTTCGAGACCTCCAGCGCCCGTATCGCCTTCTCGGAGACTTCCTTCGTCTTCTGGTTCACGAGTTCGGTCTTCTTCCTGACGCTCTCGACCGAGTCCGACGTCTCGTTCACCGTTGCCGCGGTCTGGGAACTGGCCGCGGCGAGCTGGCTCGTGACCGCCAGGATCTCGTTTGAGGCGAGCGAGAGGACCGAGACGCCCTCGTAGAGCTCCTCGCTGATCAGTTTCATCAGCCGCGAGAGTTCGATCCCGATGGTGTTGAGGGCGTCGCGGTAGGCGACGAACTCCCCGGCAACCGGGATATTCTCGTCGAACCGGGCGGTGAAGTCGCCGGAAGCGTAGAACCGCGCAAGCCGCATCGCCTCGTTCACCGGCTCGGTGATCGACTCGAGGGTCTTGTTGAACCCGGCGATGATCATCCGGTAGCCGCCGCGGAACGCCTTCTCATCGCCGCGGATGGAGAGATCGCCCGCACGGGCGGCGTCGGTGAGTTTGAGCGTCTCTTTGTGGAGGTGGTCGAGCGACTGGACCATCATCGCGAGCGCGGGGCGGATCTCGTCGCCCTCGTCGGCGACCGGGAACTCCTGGACGTACTCGCCGAGAGCGATCTTTTGGAGGTTCCCGACGACGTTCGTCTGGAGGTCGCCGGCGAACTCGTCCATCGTTCTGGCCATGACCCCGATCTCGTCCTGCCGCCTGATGTTGAGCCGGGCTGAGAGGTGTCCGTTGCGGAGCTCTTTGAGCATCAGCACGACCTGCTGCAGGGGGTCGGAGATCGAGCGGCCGAAGAGGATGGAGATGGCGACGCCGATGGCGATGGATGCCAGGACGACGACGATGATGGTGTTCCTGATGGTGTCAATCGGCCCGGTGAAGTCGGAGAGTTCGGCACGCGAGACGATGTACCAGTCGAGCGGTTCGTAGTAGGTGTAGGCGTCGATGATATCGGTGCCGTCGATCTGGTGGCGGATGACCCCGACCTTGTTCCTGATCATCTCCTGGATGTACTCCTCGTCGGCCGTGTTCTCCCCTTCCCGGGATGGGTGCACGAGCAGCTGGCCGTTGCTGTCGACGACGAACATATAGCCGTTCTTGCCGATGACCGTCTCTTTCAGGCTCGACTTGACGACGTCGACCGTCTCCTGCTCCTCCGTTCCGACGAAGAGAACCCCGACGATCTTTCCGCGGCTGTCCTTTATCGGTTCGTATGCGGTGACGTAGCGCTTGCCGAAGAGGTCCCTGCTCCCATAGTAGGTCTCCCCCTGGTTCACCACGACGTCGTAGACGTTCTGGGTCAACTCGGTCCCGACCGCCCTTGTCCCGTCGTTTCCGATGACGTTTGTCGAGATCCTGACGGCGTGGTCGTCGTAGACCTGGAAGACCGTCGCCGCGCCGCCGACCAGGGACTGCACCTGGTCGACGATCTCGAAGTTGTCGTTGATGATGTACGGCTCGCCGGTGCCGTCCACCAGGGCCAGTTTCCCGTCGATGACCTCGGGAGTGCCGCGGGCGTAGAAGTTCTCACGAAGGACGTTGAGGTCGCTGTTCACCTTATTGCGCGTGAGTTTGTAGACGTCGTTGGTCCATCCCCGTGCGTCGTGCACCTGCGTCTCAAGCAGCGTCTCGATCTGGTCGTTGATCACACCGCTCGAGCTGGTATACGCCACTATGCCGAGCATCAGCGTCGGGATGATCGCCAGAAATAAACAGATGACGAGGATCTTCGTCCCGACCTTCATGTCTGAAAAAAACGTGAACATGCCACTCCCGTTCCACTCGTCCTTGTACGATGATTTAATAGATTGATGCACACTCCGGGTTAAATAATGTTCTATCCTGCGAACGACGCTCCTGAGCCTCCGATCCTTATAATGAGCCTGAAAAAGCCGTTTTATTTCCTGGTCTGGTCAATCACCAGCGCGGGGTCGGCAAGGATCGCCGCCGCGTCGAGGACGAGCACCGACCCGTCCGTGACGCCCAGGAGGTAACGCTGCGGGATTGGGGTCGTTCCGGGCACAATGGGGGAGAACTGGTCGACCGGCCGGACGTAGATGTCCGTGATGTAGTCCGCAAGAATGCCGAAGGTCACCGTCTCGTCGGAGAGGACGATGACCCGGTTGAGGTCGGTCAGGCCGCGCTTCGGGATCCCGAAGAATGCACGGAGATCGACGACGGAGATGATCTCCCCCCGGAAGGCGCAGATCCCGACGATGAAGTCGGGAACCCCGGGGACCGGGGTGATCTCGTGCACGATGAAGACCTCATGGATGTGCTGCGTCTCGATGGCGTACTCCCGGCCGGCAAGCCTGAACGTGAGAAGTTCTGAGAACGATGTCTCGTCCCTCTCCACCACCGGCTGCGCGAACGCCCGCGCCCGTTCTGCGAGGATCGCACCGACCTTTGCGGCGTCGTGCTGCGGCGCTTCCACGGCGGTTGTGGCCGCACCGGGCGGAAGGGGGTGCTGCGGGGGCTCTTCTGCTGCAAGGAACGCGTCAAGATTGTGGATGATGATCTCGGCGTCTTCGGTCAGCAGCACGCCGGGAGGGGAGGCGGCGTCGGGTTCGGGCGGGAGCTGCACCTCTCTCTCCCGCACCCCCCGGACCCCGTCGGCCCAGAGGGCCACGCATTCCCGGTCGGGGTGCGCGATGACGAGGACGTCGGTAGGGAGCGGAGGACGGTCGGGGAGCCCGAGGAGGCTCCGGAGCGAGTAGACCGGGACGGTTCTGCCGTGCAGGTTCATGGTCCCCGCTCCCCCGCGGCGCTTGCCGGTCTCCGGCTGGAGTTCCACCATGCCGACGACCTGCCGGGTCTCGGCGAGAGGGAGAGCGCAGGTCAGCCCCTCAACGGTAAAGAACAGAAGGTGCGTCATGGCGGATCATCGGATGCTCGAAGATTTGTCCCGGGGAGATAAAAGGTTACGGGGAGGAGGCCGCCGGTCAGGGCCCGAGGAGGGTAATGTCGGCGTTCGAGGTTCTGACGGTGACGGTCGGACCTCCGTTGCCGAGCGTTCCAAAGACCGAGGTTCCCGTCGACTCTTCGAGCCGGAGCGCCGGATCATGGACCGCTATCCTGCCGTTCGAGGTGGCGGCGGTCACCCGGGCGTCCAGGCCCTCCGCGAACCTGAGCGTGATGGCGGCGTTGCTCGACGATACCGTCATGTCTCCCCGGATGGCACGGATCTCGGCGTTGATTGCTCCGTTCGAGGTCGCGAGACCTGCAATCCCCCCGCAGTCCTCCACCGTGATGGCGGCGTTGCTGGTCGTGGCCGTGACGTAGCCCTCGACGCCCGAGAGTTCGATCCGGCCGTTCGAGGAGGTCGCCGCGAGATCGCCGCCGGGAGCGCCGTCGACGATCACCGGGCCGTTCGACGTCAGGAGTTCCGAGCCCTCGACTCGCACCCCCGAGAGTTCGATCCCGCCGTTCGAGGTCTCGACCCTCTGCAGGACGACGGCCGGCGGCAGGGATATCGTGTAATCGACGCTCACCCGCGGGTTAGGACTGGTGTACACCGTCTCCACCCGCAGAGGATTGCCCTCCGTCACCTCGATCCTGACCTTATCGAGCTCGCCCTGGCCGTAAGCGGATCGCTTGACCGCCGTGATGAGGACGTCATTTCCCCCGTGGACGTTCACGGCGACGTCTCCGTTCCGGTTGATCACGACGATACCGCTCTCCGGCTCCACCGCGACCGTCCGGTCGAACTGCTCCGTCTCTTCGAGGCCCGGCACCCCGGTGCACCCGGAGAGGGCGGTGGCGATGACGACGAGGGCCAGCACCGCGTATACGGTTCGTTGCATGCTCCTCCTCTCTGCTTCATGGAAGATTACCCTTACGTCACGACGGCCCTCTCGAACGTCCGCCGGGCAAGGAGATACATCACCGCCGCAAATACCGCCAGGTACGCGAACGAGGTGAGGACATCGGCCGTGGTGAAGGTGTAGCGGGCGCCGACGGCGAAAAAATCGTCTCCGAGGGCGAAGTAGCGGATCCCGTTGACCAGGTGGGTGAGCGGGTTGTAGCTCGAGAGCGCCTGCAGGACCGGCGGGAACGCCTGGATCGGGTAGAGGGCGTTCGAGACGAAGAAGATCGGCAGGGTGAGGAGCGTCATGACCCCCTGCAGCCCTTCGGGGCTTTCGAGGCGCATCGAGATGGTGGAGGAGAAGAGCAGGAACCCGAGCGAGAAGGCGCCGACGAACGCGAATATCCCGAGGATCGAGAGGACGATCCGGGCGGGCGAGTAACCCGGGAAGAACTGCACCCCGAGGAGGAGGCCGAAGGCCATGATGATCGAGACCTGGATGAACGACTTCGTCATCCCCGAGAGGCTGACCCCGAGCATGATGTGCGTCCGGGGCATGGGGCTTGCGAGCATCTCCCGCATCAACCCCCAGTTCTTGTCGAAGAGGAGGCTCATCCCTCCAAAGAGGCTTGTAAAGAGGGTCGTCATCGCGATAACTCCTGCCGCCATGAAGGTGAGGTAGTCGAGGGGGACGACGCCCGCCGGGGCCGGGATCGCCGACGTGAACCGGTCGAAGTTCGAAGACATCGCGACGCCGAAGAACGCCATCCAGAGCGCCGGCTGCAGGAGCGATGAGAAGAGCTGCGCCCTGAACCTGACGAACCGGATCATCTCCCGCCAGTAGACGGTGAGGAACTCCCATGCCATCCGTTCATGCCCCCGTATCGCGCAGTTCTCTTCCCGTGTAGTGGACGAAGACGTCGTCCATCGTCGGTTTCTTTAAGTTCACGCTTGAGATCCCGACTCCGGCGCCGCGCACCGCATCGATGATCCTCGGGAGGCAATGGCTCCCGTCGGCCGAGATCGTGACCGAGAGGCCGCGGGACGACTCCGTGACCGACCGGATCTCCTCGATCCCCCTGAGAGCGTCCCTGGCCGTCCGATCGTCGTCGGTCTCCAGGTAGACGACGTCCTCGCCGAGGGCGTTCTTCAGTCCGGCCGGGGTTCCGGAGACGACGATCCTGCCGTGGTCGATGATGCTGATCCGGTCGGAGAGCATATCGGCCTCCTCCATGTAGTGCGTCGTCAAAAATATCGTCGTCCCGGCCTCGTTCACCCGCCGGATGTAGTCCCAGATCCTCATCCGTGTCTGGGGGTCGAGCCCCTGCGTCGGTTCGTCGAGAAAGAGCACCTCCGGTTGGGTCATCAGGCCGCGTGCGATCTGGAGCCTCCGTTTCATGCCGCCGGAGAGGTTCTTCGTCCGTTCGTCCAGTTTTGACTCGAGTTCGACGATCCTGAGCAGGTCGTCGATCCGCCGCCGCCGCTCTTCCCGGGGGATGCCGTAGATCCGGCCGTGGAACTCCATCGTCTCCCGGACCGTGAGGTCCCGGTCGAGCACGTCCTCCTGGAAGACGATGCCGATCGCCGCCCTGACCTTCCTAGGCTCCCGGGCGACGTCGTAGCCGGCCACCCGCACCGTGCCCTTCTGGAGGGGGAGCAGGGTCGTCAGGATGTTGATGGTGGTGCTCTTCCCCGCGCCGTTCGGGCCGAGGAACGAGAAGATCTCGCCTCTCCTGACGGTGAAACTGATGCCGCGAACCGCCGTGAAGTCGCCGAACGCATGTTCGAGGTCCCGCACCTCGATGATCTCGTCACCTTCCATCGATCGCCACTCGCTCCCGCGCCGTTATATCCCATGCACGATGCCGTCATATCTCCTTTTCCCTCTCCCGGGATGCGTCGGTCTGTGGGTGAACCCTGTATCGTCCCCCGCCGTGCCTTCGGGGTGCCGGCCCGGACGGCAAATGCACCCCGGCTTCTTCCCGGCGGCCGGGCGCTATAGATATCCTGAAATACCAGAACCGGCCATCCATCCTCGGAGACGGCATGTGCGGAGGCAGTTTGCTGACCTGTAGAGAGAGCGAGCGGGCTCGCTCGGCGTATAGCGCCTCTCCAGGCGCAGGCGCACCGGAACGCGAGGAGCGGGCGGGGGGAGCTCGATGACCCAGCGCTCTCGACCCCTCATTGCCCTTCTCCTCGCGGCGCTGGCCCTCGCCGTGCCGGCGGGCGCGATCGTGGTCGAGAACGCCGACCTGTCCCCGGCAGAGGTGCAACTCCTCTTTGCGATGCGGGAGTATACCCTGACCTACAACGAGTACGCCGACCGGCTGCCGGGATGGGTGACCGGGCCGTTCGCCGACGAGAAGGTCAACCTCTACATCACGTCCCCCGACGGCGTGCTGGTCATCGGGGTCATGTTCCACGACAAAAAGATCGTCCAGTTCGACGCAAAGGGCTCTCCCGACCCGATCGCCACGGTGACCGCCGATGCCGCGACGGTGGAGGAGGTCATGGTCTCTGAGAGGCCGTTTGACACCTTCCGTGCGGCGATCCGGAACGGAACGGCCACGATCGAGGGGAACAACCTCATCGGCACGCTGCGGACGGGGATGGTCCGGTTCGGGTTCTGGGCGATGGACGTTATCGGGCTGTAACTGCTCCCTGTCACGCTGGCGAGCGTCACAGCCCCACGAGGCGCAGACAGGCCCCGAGGGTCAGTCCCGACATGGATGCCGTCGCCGAGAGGGCCGCGAGGACGGCGGCGTTCATCACCGGCCCGATACTGAGCGGGGTGTAGGTCGGGTTGCAATGCAGTCTCCGCACCATCCGAAACGGCTTTACGGTCGTCGAGATGGGGGGTTTGTACCGTCTAATCCTCACGTGGACACCTCCTTGTGTCGGACAAAGCACCGACTTTGAGTGTGGGATTGATTCACCGGATGATAATTTTTGTGATCCTGTTCTCCGATAGGCCGACAACAGGCACTTCCTGAGACAGAAATTCGGATCTCCTCCCCCGATTTCTGGATCCCGGCCTGCGACAGGTTTATCCGTTCTCCGGGAGAGGGGCTCTTCCGATGCATCGCTATGCAAAGATCCTCCTCTACGGCATCCTGGCGTTCGTCGTCTTTGCCGGTATCAGTTTCACCATCGGCGGCCGGGTGAACTGGGCGCTCGCGGCAGCGACGGCGATCGGGGTGATGATCGCGTACCGCTTCGCCGCTCTCCGGAGGGAGAGGTGAGCCGGATGGCGGCCGGAGTGCGGGCGGAGTGGGACCGCCTCCGGACGGTGGCCGTTCACCGTCCGGGGATCGAGATGTTCTTCGGGCTGCTCGAGCCGTACGCGGCGCTCTACGAACGGGCGTTCAGCCGCTACAAGGCGCGGCGCGAGCACGACTCCCTCCAGCGCACGCTCAAGGAGGAGTTCGGCGTCCGGGTGCTGCGGCTCAAGGAGACGATCCTCGATGCAGCCGATTGCGACCCGACGGTGCGCCGGCGGCTCGTCGATTGGGCTCACGAGACCGTCACCGTCCGGGGCGACGAGAGGGATGTTGCGGAGGCCCGGCGGAGCATGGAGCAGAACGCCGAAGCCCTGGACTCGCTCCACTTCTTCACCCTCCTGCTCCTGAATCCGGTCATCGACGTGGGCGTGAGGGGTATCGGCGGCGGGGTGGACGTCCATATCCTTGAGCAGAGGCCGCTTGCAAACCTCTACTTCATGCGCGACCAGCAGGCGGCGACCGCTTCTGGTCTCGTCGTCGGCCGGCCGGCGAAGCGGCAGCGGGCGAAAGAACCCGAGATCACCCGGCTCCTCTGGGAGATCCTCGGCATCCCGATCGCCGGGACGGTCGAGGCGCCCGGGACGTTCGAAGGCGGCGACTTCATGCCGATGGGGGAGTTCGCCCTCGTCGGCACCGGGGATCGGACGAACCGCGACGGGGTAGCTCAGTTCCTCAACTTCACCCCGGGATTCGACGAGATCGGCATCGTTCACCAGCCGGGGCACCCGCTCATCCCGGGCGACCGGCCCGACCCGATGGTCGACATGCACCTCGACACCTACTTCAACGTCGCGGGAAGCGGGGTGGTGCTCGGTTCGGAACCCCTCCTCCGGCGGGCGCGCCTCGAGGTCTATCACCGGTCGGACGGGGGCTACGAGCCGTCGGGCGAGACGACGACCCTCTACGACTACATCCGCTCAAAGGGGTTCTCCGTGATCGATCTCTCGATCCTGGAGCAACTCTCCTACGCCGCAAACGTCCTCTGCGTCCGTGACGGGAGCATCCTCGCGGTAGAGGGGGAACGGGTGATGCGGACGGTCCTCCTCAACCTGGAGCGGAAGGCCGCCCGCGACCCGCAGCGCTACGGACGGCTCTTGCGCCACGCAGAGGAGGACTACCGCCGGATAATGAACGCCGGGTGCGTCTTCCCGCACAAGCCGGAGTTCTCCCGGCACGGGATCGAGGTCTTCCCGCTGCACCTCGAGAACCTGACGGGGGGTTACGGCGGGCCCCACTGCATGACCTGCACGCTGGAGCGGGGGTGACGGGATGCCGGCGAGAACCGTGGTGATCGCGCTCGGCGGCAACGCCATCCTGCAGCACCGGGAGACGGGGACGGCCGAGGAGCAGTTCGCGAACGTGCAGAAGGCGTCGCGCCGCATCGTGGAGATCGCAGGCGAGGGCTACGCCGTCGTCGTCACCCACGGGAACGGGCCGCAGGTGGGGGACATCCTTCTCAAGAACGAGATCGCGAAGGATACCCTCCCGCCGATGCCGCTCGACGTCTGCGGGGCGGAGAGCCAGGGGATGATCGGCTACATGCTCCAGCAGTCGTTGCAGGAGGCGCTCCGGGAGGCCGGGCTCGACCGCCCGGTCGCGACGGTGCTCACCCGGACCCTGGTCGACGGCGACGATCCGGCGTTTGAGAACCCCACAAAACCCATCGGCCCGTTCTACACCGCGATGCAGGCGCGGAGGCTCGAAGCGGAGAAGGGCTGGCGGATGGTGCAGATCCCGGGGCAGGGCTACCGACGGGCCGTCCCCTCCCCGCGCCCGGTCGCCCTCGTGGAGGAGTGGGTGATCGTCCGCCTCCTCTCGGCGGGGGCGATCGTGATCGCCGCGGGAGGGGGCGGCGTCCCGGTGGTCGCGGACGGTCGAGGCGCCCTCCGGGGCGTCGAGGCGGTCGTGGACAAGGACTACACCGCGGCGCTCCTCGCCAGCCTCGTCGGTGCCGAAGACCTCCTGATCCTGACCGACGTCGAGCGCGTCGCCTTGAACTACGGGCGGCCCGACCAGGAGGAGATCGACGAGATGACGGTTCGCGAAGCACGGCGCCACCTCGCGGCGGGGCAGTTCCCTCCCGGGACGATGGGGCCGAAGATCGAGGCGGCCGTCGGGTTCCTCGAAGCCGGGGGGAAGCGGGCGGTCATCGCATCGTTAAACGACGCCTCCAGGGCGCTTGACGGCCGGGCCGGAACCCGGATCCGCCCGTGATCGGTCGCCCGCCCCAACGCTTATATACCACGTTCCCGAATTCCCGGCGGTGATAAAAGGATATGGCGGATAACTTCTGGACAGGAGTCATCGTCGGGTGGCTCGTGGGGCTAATTCTTGGCTTCCTGCTCCCGGTCATCGGACCGCTCGTTGGCGGGTTCGTCGCCGGCTGGATGGTCCGGGGCGGAATAGGGAACGGTGCAAAGGCCGGGCTGCTTGCCGGCATCCTCGGGGCCATCGTCATCGCGGTGCTGCTCCTCATCGGCGGCACGGTTCTCCTCGGGGCGTTCGGGTTCATCGCGGGCCTCGGAACGTCGCTCGTCATCATCGTGATGGCGTTCGTCTACCAGGGCCTCCTCTCCCTGCTCGGCGGCGTCATCGCCGGGGCGATCCGGCGGTGATCGGAGGTTGAGCGCCGGGGTCTTCTCCCCGGCTCATCTCATATCGGAGGCGTGCTTGGCAAACCAGGACAGTCCCTACTGGCTCTCTCCGCTGGTGGGCATCATATTCATGCTCTTCATCAGCCCGTTCTTCCCGGTAGGCGGCCCGATCGTCGGAGGGATCATCGGCGGCTACCTCGGGCCCCCGGGGGCGGCTCGGGGCGCGCTCGGCGGGCTTATCGGCGGGCTCGTCGTCGCCGCAATCTTCTCGGTCGTCGCCGTTGTCGGCGGGACGGCGCTCCTCGGCCCAATCGGTGCTCTCATCGGTCTTGGGGTCGCCGTCCTCCTCTTCGCCCTCGCCGTCTACTTCGGCTTCCTCGGTGCCGTCGGCGGCGCGATCGGCGGGGCGCTGAAAGCGTGGATGGTCTCGCGGCGCAGCGTCATGGGATGATCTCCCCGAGCCCCTCCTGGAGCCTCACCGCGATCCGGGAGCGGTACATCCAGAGGTAAGCGACGACCGCCGCAGCCTCGGCGGCGACGATATACGCGACGATATGCCCGACCGATACGTCGTAGAGGACGCCCATCGCGGCGCTCCCCACGAATCACGCCGTCCCGAAGAGGCTTGCCGCGCCGAGGAAGAGGATGAGCCGGATCGAGAGGCCGCGGAGTTCCTCCCGGGCACCGGGGGTCGGGCCGGGCATACCCTCTCCGGTGCCGTTCTCCTTAACGTAGTCCGTGGGCGGCGACAGTGCCCTTATCTGAGTTCGCCGCAAATACCTCTATCACGCATACCGGGAGTACGAGGGATACCGTGGAGCATGAAGAGAGTACGCCGTATTCGCGAAGGTTCATCCTCATACTGGTCACCGTCGCCACGTTCCTCAACCCCTTCACGGGCTCCGCGATCAACCTCGCCCTGCCTGCCATCGGCGGGGAGTTCTCCGCCGACGCCGCCACGCTTGCCTGGGTCACGAGCACCTACCTCCTCGCGTCGGTCCTCTTCCTCCTCCCGGCAGGAAAGTTCGGCGACTCGCGGGGGAGGGTCACCGTCTTCCTGGCCGGGATCGCGGTCTACACCGGCGGCTCCCTCCTCACCGTCTTCACGCCCACGATGGATCTCCTCCTCGCCTTCCGGTTCATCCAGGGGGTGGGCGGCGCCATGATCTACGCAAACAGCGTGGCCCTGATCACCCAGCTCTACCCGCCCGGAGAGCGGGGCTACGCGATCGGGCTGAACACGACGGCGGTCTACGCCGGGCTCTCGCTCGGGCCGTTTCTCGGCGGCGCCCTGACCCAGTTCCTCGGCTGGCGGAGCATCTTCATCGTGACCGCGCTCCTCGCCGTCCCGGTCCTCTTCTACGCCGGGAAGTTCCCGGCATTCTTAAACGAGCGGCAGCGGGAGCAGTTCGACGTTGCGGGCCTGGTCCTCTCCTCCGCCCTGATCCTCTGCCTCTTCCTTGGCCTGGCCTGGGTGACCACCCCGACCGGCGCGACGCTCCTTGCGGTGGCCCTGGTGCTCGGGGTTGCCTTCTTCCGGGTGGAGCGCGGCCGCCAGAACCCGCTCCTCCCGGTGACGCTGCTTGAGAAGAACCGGGTCTTTGCCGCCTCGAACGCCGCCGCCCTGATCAACTACAGCGCCACGTTCGCGGTCGGTTTCCTCCTCTCCCTCTACCTCCAGTACATCCGGGGCTACGAACCCGTCACCGCGGGCACCCTGCTCCTCCTCCAGCCGATCGTCCAGGTCTTCGTCGCCCCGATGGCGGGCCGCCTGGCCGACCGGATGCAGCCCGGGCTCGTCGCTTCGGTGGGGATGGTGGTTACGGCGGTGGGCCTCTTCGGCTTCTCCCTGCTCGATGAGGCGACGCCGATCGCTGTGATCCTTGCTCTCCTCGTGCTGCTGGGCGTGGGGCTCGGGATCTTCTCGTCCCCGAACACCGCCGCGATCATGGGCTGCGTGGAGAAACGCTACTACGGGAGCGCGTCGGCGATGGTGGCGATGATGCGGTCGCTCGGGATGATGCTGAGCATGGGGGCGGTTCTCGTGGTCTTTGCGGTCATCATGGGATCGACGGTCGTCACCCCGGCGATCTTCCCGGAGTTCCTCGCGAGCCTGCGGCTGATCTTCCTCGCCTTTGCGGTTCTTTCGGTCTTCGGGGTCTTCCTCTCGCTCCGCAGAAATAGATGCTGACGAGCGGGGCCAAATTCGCAAACAGACCCACCTGAAGCGAAGAGGAAACGTTAAACCTCCCGCCGTCCTGTGATCTCTTTGAGCCGATGGAGATCGTGATCGGGAAGGCCGGCGACCGCGACGTCGCCGTCGATGCCCAGGAACTGGTTACGGGAAGGACCTGCATCATCGCGCAGTCCGGCGCCGGGAAGAGCTGGAGCATCGCGGTCATCTGCGAGCAGCTCCTGCAGGCGCGGGTGGGGTTCTGCCTCATCGATACGGAGGGAGAGTACTCCTCGCTTCGGGATCGGTTCCACCTCCTCTGGATCGGTTCCGGCGACGACTGCGACGTGGATATCGAGCGGGCGAACATCCGGGACCTGATGCAGAACGCGATCTGCTCCCGGACGGCGGTGATCTACGATGTCTCGGAGACCGATATGCAGGCGAAGGTATCTCTCCTCGCTGACGTCCTCTACGACCTCGAGAGCGGGCTCAAGAAACCCTTCCTGCTGATCGTGGAGGAGGCTGACAAGTTCATCCCCCAATCCGGCGACTCTATCAAGAAGATCGAGGAGATCTCCCGCCGGGGGCGCAAACGCGGGCTCGGCCTCTTAGTCGCGACCCAGCGGCCGTCGCTCGTGACGAAGAACGTCCTCTCGCAGTGCAACAACCAGATCATCGGGAAACTCTCGATAGAGAACGACTTGAAAGCGGTCGGCCTCTTCTTCTCGTCCCGGAAAGAGGTCGCGGAACTCGCGGAGCTCGAGCCCGGGGAGTTCTTCGTGATGGGCGGCCTCTCCCGCGAGAAGGTCCGGATGCGGTTCCGCGACCGGCTCTGCGAGCACCGGGGGCTGACGCCCCGGCTCGTGCCCGCACGGCCGGTCAGGCCCGCCGAACCCAGGCCGCCGGAGCCCGTCCGGGCGGAACCCTGCGGCCCCGAGGAGGTCTCCCCGGCCGAGCCGGCGGATCCGCCGCAAGCCGCTGCGAATGCGGTTATCCCGGTGCTGCTCCGCGAGGAGGCGCTCGATATCGCGAAGGGGAAGCGGAAGCGCCGATTCCTATTCCTTGAGCCGGAGGAGCGGATCGTCTCCGGGGAACGGGTCTACCGGCCGCTTCATCGGGTGGATATCCGCTACATCGGCGGGCTGCTCCGGAGATCTACGAAGACGGCGTCGTTCGTCGTCGATGCATCCACCGGCTGCATCGTCGAGATCGATCGCGGCCTGAAGGTCCGACCGGGGTTCTCGGAGCTCCTGGGGCTCGATGAGGCCGCGGTGAGGGTCGTTGCCGGGCTCGCGAACGGCGGTTCGACCCTGGCCGAGATCGAGGCCGATACTCACCTCGCGCCGGCCGCGGTGAAGAAGGCGATAAAGAGCCTTGCCGGTGCGAAACTCATCACGGAGATGAAGACGGTGGGCGATACGACGGTCTACGTCCCCCTGCTTGCGGCGGACGTCCCGGCGCTCTCCGCCCTCCGTCCGGGGTCGGGCGACCTCCCGCCGATGGAGCCCCTCCGCGGGGAATCTCTCGAGATGAGGGTTACGGAGTCGTCTCTCCGGACGATCCTCAAGGGGCTCGAGCCCACGGCGGAGATCGTCGGGTTCGATACGATCTACTACCCGGTCTACCTGATCCGGTTCGCCTCGGAGCGGGGAGAGCGCTCGATCGTTCTCGACGGCTGCACGGGGAAAGAACTCCTCTTTTCGGGCTCGTGACCGGAGCGTTTATCCGCACGCGAGAGTAAATGAGATCTCATGCCCTGCCGCTCTTGCGGCCGGTGGGCGGAGAGGTGAAGAAACAATGGATTCATACCGCTGCATGCTGTGCGGCTACATCTACAACCCTGCTATCGGCGACGCCGGCCAGGGCATCAAGGCCGGCACTGCCTTTGAAGACCTGCCCGATACCTGGAAGTGCCCCCGGTGCAAAGCACCGAAGAGCCGGTTCAAGAAGGTGTAAGGGAGAGCGGTTCCTGACCGGACTCCGGTCTTCTCTCCCGACGATACACGCCGGCTGGCGTATTGCTCCCTTTTTTCGCACAAGCCGAAACCTCGGTCTCCCCTCCGTATATCGCCCGCCCCAAAGAGCGATTCGCCCGTGAAGACCTCCCTGCAGGGTTCTTCCTCCCCCGACCGGAGTACTTATCCCCATGAGGATGCATGGTGCCGTGCCCCGTCGACGTTGCGGCCGGTCGGGGCGGTGAGGTGAAGAGATGATGGATTCATACCGGTGCGGACTCTGCGGCTACGTCTACAACCCCAGGGCCGGCGAGCCCGGCCGTGGTGTCGAGCCCCGCACGGAGTTTGCGGATCTGCCCGAGAACTGGGCCTGCTCCCGGTGCGGTGCGGAGAAGAACCTGTTCCGGAAGGTGTAAGGGGCGGTTCGGGGCCGGCCTCCCCACAACACATCTTCCCTTTTAGGGGTGTGGTCGTACGAGAGCGTTATATGGCGTTCTATTCTCCCGGCCGCACAAACTTCCTCACCCGAACCGGAAGGTCCGGAGCCCCTCCCCGCGGATCTCGCGCCCGGCGAGGTGCTCCATCTCGTGGTCGATCCCGTAGGCGGTGGAGCCTGTAAACGTCATCTCCGCGGCACCGAGGTCTTCGGCCCGGATCGTTCTCTCGAGCGGGTGAACGGTCGCCCTGATGACCCGGCGAGCGCCGAGCCGCAACCGGTAGGGCCGTTTTACGAGCAGCCGCGCGGGAGCGCTGCCGCACTTCTCCAGCCGGTAGACGGTTCCCTCCCTGTGCAGGAGTACCGGGTCGACGAAGAGGTAGGTCTCCTCAAGCGAGTAGCCGATCAGCCGTTCGTCATCGTAGACCGTAGTCTTCTTCACCGCCGATATGGCGGTGAGCCCCTCCGCGGCGTAGCTCCAGTCGCCCCCGTAGCGGAGGGAGAAGAGGAGGGGGACGAGCGCATCGGGGGGTATCCCGAACCGGTCGGCGAGGGCGGCCTCTTGAGCGGCAAAGACGAGTTCTTCCCGGATATCATCGGCATCCATCGGTTCGCCCCTGCGCCGGGTGACCGGATAAATGCTACCGCCTGAAGACGTGGACCGCAGAAGCCTTGAAGGTGACATTCGCCGGCTCCCCCTCGACGAGGCCCAGGCGGGCGACGCTCTGCCGGGTCAGGACGGCGACGAAAGGCAGCCCCGTATCCACGACGACCCGCGAAAACATGCCGTTCTGCCGGATCTCAGCAACCGTGCCCGGGAAGGTGTTTGCGGCGCTCGACTCGAACGGCCGGCGGGAGAGGATCACCTCCTCAGGCCGGATGCCGACGCAGACGTCGCCCTCGATCGCGGTGACAGTCCGGACGACGATCTCCCCGAGGTCGATCGTTGCCTCCCCGTTTTGGACCCTCGATACCCCGCAGTAGACGTTTTCCATGCCGGTGAAGGCGGCGACGAACTCGGTGGCAGGTTTCCGGAAGACCTCATCAGGCGTGCCCGTCTGGACGATCCTGCCGTCCTGCATCACCGCTACCCGGTCGGCGAGGGCGAATATGTCCTCGAAGTGGTGGGTGATGTGGATGACCGTCGTTTCGGTCGTCCGGTGGATCGCCTTCAGTTCCCTCCGGAGCCGTTCCCGGGTGACGGTGTCGAGCGCCGAGAGCGGTTCGTCGAGGAGCAGGACGCGGGGCCGGAGGACGAGCGCCCGGGCTATCGCCGCCCGCTGCTGCTCGCCGCCGGAGAGCGTCCCCGTCGTCCGATCCAGGAGATGCCCGATCCCGAGGAGGGCCGCGGTCTCCTGCACGCTCTCCCTGATGCGGGCGGGATCGGTCTTCCTCTGCTTGAGGCCGAACCCGATGTTCTCCCCGACGGTGAGGTGGGGAAAGAGCATGTAGTCCTGGTAGACCATGCCGATCCCCCGGTCTTTCGGGTCGGTGCGGGTGATATCAAGGCCGTCCAGATCGATCGTTCCGGCGTCCGGGGAGTATATCCCTGCCAGGGTCTCGAGGAGGATGGTCTTTCCCGCGCCGGTCGGGCCGAGGACGACGAAGTACTCGCCGTCGTCGACGGTCAGGTCCACGCCGTCGAGAGCGAAGTCCCCGAGACGTTTGGCGAGCCCGGCGATCCTGAGCACCTAGAACACCCCTCGTCCGCCGGTGTAGCGTTCAAAGACCGCGAGCGAGATCACCGATATGGCGATCAGGATGACGGACGCGGCGACGGCAAGGTCGAGATCCCCCGTCGACATGTTCAGGAAAAGCGCGATGGGCAGGGTCTCGGTCTTCATCCGGGTGGCCCCCGCGAGCATGAGAACCGCGCCGAACTCCCCGATGGACTTCGACCATGTGATGACCAGACCTGCGATGAGGCCGCTTCTGGCGAGAGGAAGGGTGACCTGGCGGAACGCGCCCCACTCGGTGCACCCGAGCGTCCGGGCAACATGCTCGTAGCGGGGGTTGATCGTCTCGAAGGCCGAGCGTGTGCCCCTCACCATGTAAGGGAGGTTGACGAAGAACTGGGCGACGACGATCCCGAGCGGGGTGTAGATGACATCAAGCCCCCACTCCGAGAGCATCTTCCCGAACGTCGAGGGGCCGTAGAAGATGAGCAGCGCCACGCCCGCAACGAGCGGCGGGAGGGTGAGCGGGATGTTGAAGATGGTGTTTGCCACCCCTCTGCCGGGAAACGAGAACCGGGCGAGCGAGTAGGCGACCGGCACGGCGGCGATGACGCAGAAGGCGGTAGAGACCGCCGAGGTGACGAGCGAGAGTTCGACGGCAAAGAGGATCTCGGGGGAGAGCAGGCTCTCGATGAGAGCCGGGAGCGGCGGATAGACCACGAGGCCGGCGATGACGACGAGCATGTAGGCGATCAGGCAAAACGAGACGGCGAGAAAGATCGCCTTGAACGGGGAGGGGCGGGGGAGAGCGGCCCGGTTCGGGAACACAGTTAATCTACCCTGAAGGACGCGCTCTGTTTTTTGATCTGCTCGACGTGCTGCGGCGTCACCCACCCTGAGGCAGCATCGGGAAGGCTGTCGAACGCCGGGATGTAGGGCTTGATGTCGAGGATCGGTGTCCCGTCCAGGAGGTCGATGCCCTCGACGGCGAGCGTGGCGCCGTCAATCCCGGTAAGCCTGACGACCGATATCCCGAGCATGTTCGGGCGGTTGAAGTGCCGGGTGGCGAAGATGCCGTGCGGTTCGGTGCCGTCGACGAGCGGTCGTTCGGCGATTTCTTCACCGGCGGCCCGGTGGAACCGGTAGATGAGGATGAGGTGGGAGAACCCCGCGAGCGCCGCAAGACCGTCCCGGAATTCGGGGTAGACCTCCACCGTCCCGCGGGCGGTGGCGAAGGTCGCCTGGATGGGGGTGGCGGCCGGGTCGGTGAACGGCGTCCGGGCGACGCCGATGGCCCTGCAGGTGTATTCCGTGCCGTTCATGGCTCCACCCCCGCGTATGCCGGGTCGGGGTAGGCCGGGAACCCGTGGTCGACAAAGATTGCCTTCCCCTCGTCGGAGGTGACGAACTCGACGAACGCCTGAGCGGCGTCCGGCTGCTCCGTGAAGGTGGTCGCCCCTATCGGGACGATAAGGGTGAGGCTGTCTTCCTGCGCCAGAGCGATCGTGTCCATCGTCTCGGGGTTCACCATATCGAGCGTGAGGAGCGCGGCATCAGCCGTGCCCATGTTCATCGCGACCACCACTTCGTTGATCGTCGGTCCCCGGAGGATGACGTTTGTCTCGACGGCGTCGAGGATGCCGTGCGCCCGGAAGAGTTTGTCGCCGGCCCTGCCGATGGCGGTGGTGTTCACGCCGCCGAGCGCGATCTTCAGCCCCGGCCGGGCAAAGTCGTCGACCGACGTGATGTTGTGCGGGTTGCCCTTGCCGACGGCGATCACCGGGAC
>JASUSO010000083.1 GCA_030446015.1 Methanobacteriota archaeon | reverse complement strand
GAACGGTGTTGTTTCCTCGTCTTACGAATACCGTTCAGATCCTCAAAGACGAGTGCTGCGCCCCGATCCTTCGCCATATCAACCAATTTTCGACTGATTGAGGTCATCCCAAAACGATCTCCGAACCCCCGGTATACCCTGATCGGAGCCTCTAATTCCCGGGTATCCACCATCTGAGCCACATCCTGATCCAGGGGGATGAAACGGCTTTCCACTGGATATCGCCACTTGGGGGAGGGTCTGGGAGGGGGTGTCCCCCTCCCAGCAATAGTGTTTTGGGATAACTTCATCGTAAGCGGAGAGGGGCCATCTTTTTTTGATGCCGGGAACAGATGCGGGCGGTTCCGCAAAAAAAGATTTTCGGAGGTAGAGCCTCTACAGCTGCACCTGCGAGAGGGCATCGTAGACGATCTTCCGGTAAAGGTCGGGCTGGGTCCCGTACTCCTCCTGGGCCTTCCGGGAGTCCTCGGTGGTGCCGAAGGCATCGAGCCGGTCCAGGGTCTCGCGGGCGGTATCGAGCACCCAGAGGTCGCGGGTCTCGCGGTCCACGACCGAGATTGACTCCACGCGGACCGAGACGAGGCAGTTCCCGTCCGGGGTCGTGTAGAGGTTCGGTTTCCCGACGACGGCGACGAAGGCCGGCGGCTCGATCCGGGCAAGCTGCTGCATCGCCTCGGGCTGGTAGGAACCCGCCATGATGAAGAACGTGCCCGTCGGGTCGACCACCCTTCCGCGGTAGAAGATGTTCTGGTCGCCCTGCCGCTGCTTCTCCGTGAGCGTCCCGACGATGAAGATCCGGTTGCTCCGGATCCCGGTCGGGAGGATGACGTAGGTCGGGCTCTTCTCGTCCTCGCCGTCCTTGAACTGGTAGCGGGTCTCGCGGAGCTCGGATGCGAAGACCCTCCGTGCCGGTTCGCGCTCGAACGTGCTCTGGGGCTTCATGCCGGCTCACCCCCGGCGCGGTTCAGGAGTGCAGCCAGTTCCGCGGGCTCGAAGACGATCGGGGTGCAGGAGTTGACGAGCAGCCTGCCGTCGAACTCGTTCCCGCTGCAGGTGTAGTAGCGCCCGAGCACTGTGTTCCTGATGCGGTAGAAGATCTCGTCCATGCCGAGAGGGTTCGTCTCGGCTATCCCGACGGCCTCGTCAAGGGTGATCCCGGTGAGGGCCTCGACGACCTCGCGCTGCATCAGGACGTTATGGGCGCGTACGCCGTCGTCTAAGACCCCTTTCAGGCGGAGGTCGTAGCGGAACTCGGGCTGGATCTCGTGCACCGGGCAGTAGTTCTGCCGGGAGAGCGTCCGGTTGCAGCCCTCGACCGGGCAGCGCTTGATCAAGCCCGAGCCGGGAGCGATGTGGACGAGAGCGCCCCGGATCTCGGTCTCGGCTCGCCCGACCTCGATATCGCCCTCGTCGGGGATGTACATCGCGGTGTTCAGGGCGAGGGAGAGCCTGCCGTTGTACTCGTCGACGGTGGCGTAGTAGATGTTATAGACGGTATCGAGTTCCAGTTTATCCTTTCCCTCTTCTTTCCAGATGACGAACTTGATGGTGCCGGTCTCGTCGCCGAGGAGCCCCGTCTGGAGCATCCGGTCGTGCGAGGCCTCCCACTCCTGGATGAACTTGGCCCGCACGCTCCCGACACCGGGCTTCAGCTCGGCGATCGGCGTGATCGAGGGGAGGAGCGGAGCATCTTCATCCATCCGGGATATCGTGGTGCCGGAGTGGATCTTTAAGTTCGGCGCACCCCGGTACTCGTCGACGACCGCGGATTCAAGCCTGTACCAGTGGCCGTACTCCATCGCCGGGGGGTTCCCCCGTGCCCAGGTGACAAAACGGATGGCGCCGCTCGAGTCGGCGATGATCCCGGTCTGGGCGATCGAGGGCGAGAGGGGCGGGGTCAGTGCAACGATCTTCCCCTCGATCGTCACCCACTCACCGGGGGCGATCTCGCGTATCGGGCGGAGCTCGGAGGAGGAACTCCCAACGCCGGTGACGTTGTACTCGCGGGCGAGATCGGCCGTCACGGTCCGTTCTGCCTCGTCGATGTTGACGCCGAACTCCTCGACGAGACGGCGGAGGCGTGATTCGATCTTCTGCCGATCGGGCTGTGCGCCTTTTGCTTCAAGTTTCCGGGAGATTCTCTCTGTTACCTCTGATAGGGTCATACTTACATCTCCGGTCTGTACTTCACCTCGCGAGGGTATTAACTTCTGGGCCCGCGACGTGAAAGTAAGCACGACACCTCCCCGGGACGCCCCACGATGCGGCCGTTTCGGGGAACGGGGCATGTACGGTGCCCGCCACTCCCTCCGGGCGCCGCTGGCCCCTCGCCCCGCGGGCAGGTCGCAGGGGACCTGGCCGGCACTTGAACGTATAAATAGGGGCAAGGACAACATCAGCTGCATGGCATTGACTGCGGACAGTACAATCGCGGAACTCCTTCGGGAGAAGCCCGAATCGGCACAGGTCCTCTTCCGGTTCGGTATGGGTTGCCTTGGCTGTGCCATCGCAAACAACGAGACGATCCGGGAAGCCGCCCAGGCGCACGGGATTCCCCTCGAAGAGATGCTCGCCGCCCTCGGCGTTCCCGAGGCATAACCCTATACTTTTTCCCGGAGCCGCTTGAGTTCGGCGAGAGTGGCCTCCGGATTTCTCTTCACGTACTCTGCAACCTGCGGATCGTGCAGGAGCGTGCAGCCCGCGCACCCCCAGACCCTGCCGCCGTTCGAACTATCGACCCACTCCCCGAGTTCTTCGTCCGCACAGGGGTAGCAGGGGCAGTAGCAGTGGTCGCACCGCTGGCCCGGGAAGTGGCAGGGGTAGTAGGGGCAGTTCTCCCGCTGCCACTCCACCCAGTGGTCCCCGCCGTAACGGCTATAGATGAAGAACGACGGCTCGCTCCGCAGGATCTTCCCCTGCTGCCGCGCGAGGGCCTCCGGGAGGCCGCGGAGAACCGCCGCGTGGACCCTGCTCCCGAGTTCGGTCAGGGTTCCGGCATACGTATGTACGCACGGAGCGTCGCGGTCGCAGGCGACGACGACCGCGTCCGTCGTCGTCCCGGGGAAGTCGTAGCCGAGGTCGTGGAGCGCCTGCGCCTTCGCCCCCGTCGCGGTGACGATCGTCTCAAGGAGCGCCGAATCGCCCATCCCCTCCCGGCTGTAGACGATGATGTTGATGGTCCCGGGTGCATGAGGTGTTGGGTTCGTCACCCCGGCGGTGATGTAGACCGTGACGAAGTCGTACTGGAGCACGCAGAGGTGGTGCATCTCTACAGCGGTCATGAGGCCGAAGTAGTCCCGGAAGACACCGTGACGGGCGGCAAGAAGTTCCAGGTGCCGCCTCGGCTCGTCCGCAAAGTTGTGGGGCACGGTGTGGTTCATGACCGTCGTGACGTCGGCGATCCCACCGCAAACCCCGGTGCTCGCTGCCCTGAACCGGCCGCGAAGAAAAAGAGTCTCGTCCCTGACGAAATATCTCATACGACGGAGTAGCGGACCCGGTCCTTCAGTTCCTGCTGCTTGCCCGCGTTCCAGCCCGCGACGTCCTGGAGGTATCCCGTGACCCTGCTGATCTGGACGACGTCGTGGCTCCCGCACTCCGGGCAGACGGCCTTGCCGCAGAGCGGACAGTACTCGATGCTCTCGACGATGGAGTGGTGGCAGTCGCAGTGGTCGAGCGGGCACATGATCTCAAGCGACGTCTCGCCGCAGTGAGGGCAGGGGTTCTCGTCCACGACGAAGTGGCAGGTGTGGCACTTGTACCGCCGCTCGCTCTCCGGGATCTCGTTGAGGCTCCGGTATTTCTCCGCCAGTTTAAGTTGTTCGGGGCTCCAGTTCATGCTATCAGTATCTGCGGGAGGATATATATCATTTTAGATGCGGGATAGGCCGCATCCGCCTCAGAACACTCATAGGGTTCGTCATCTCCCCTCGCGGGGATCGGAACGGAGAACTCATCACCGGCGGATGCGGGAGTACCGCTCGGCCTCGGCTGCGGGGTCCTCCGCCTCGTAGATGCTCCTTCCCACGATGACCCCGTCGACCAGCCGGGCCACCGTGTCGAGGTCGCCGCCCTGTGCCCCGACGCCCGGCGAGTAGATCGCCTTGCTGCCGACGATCTCCCGGAGCCGGGCGATCCGGTCCGGGCGGGTGGCCGGGGCGATGATGCCGTCGGCCCGGCAGGAGACCGCGAGTTCCGCGATGTGTTCGGCCACGCCGCCGTGGAAGAACTCGGTCGCCCCGGGATGGCTCATCTCGGCGACGATGTAGGCCGCCCCGCTGTGGTTGTGCGCCACCTCGACGCAGGTCCTCGCGGCGTCGGTGCCCACGAACCCGTGGGCGATGACGGCGTCAAAGCCGGCGGCAAAGACCGCCTCGCAGATGAGACGGTTGGTGTTCGGGATGTCTGCGACCTTGAAGTCGGCGATGAGCGGGAGGGCGAGGTCGGCGAGGTCGTGGACGATCGAGAGGCCGGCCGAGAGGACGAGGGGGTAGCCGACCTTGATCGCGTCGATGTGGGGCGCACAGGACTTTGCGATCTTCATCGCCTCCTTGCGGTCGAGGACATCGAGGGAGAGGATGAGCTCGGTCATGATCCCAGCCTCTCGAGGGTTGCCGCCACGAGGAGCGGCAGGTTGATCGTCGCATCGCCGTAGACCGTCACGGCGGTGGCCTCGCCGGTGAGTTTGCCCCACGACCGGGCCTCATCGAGCGTCGCCCCCGAGAGGCCGCCGAGGTCCGGCCGGTCGCCGGTGAGCTGGATCGCGTAGTCAAACCCGCTCTCGGTCATCAGTTTGCTCTGCAGGATGTAGTTCTTCGGGACGCCGCCGCCGACCAGGAGCGCCCCGGCCCGCTCGGCCCCAAAGCACCGGTCGAGCAGCCCGGGCATGTCGGCGAACGCGCTGACCGTGACCTTGTGCGTCTGGGAGAAGAGCCAGTACTGCAGCCCGATCATCGAGTCCTGGATCGCCGGGCAGTAGACCGGCACCCCGGCCTTTGCCGCCGCGGCGAGGATCCCGGAGTCAAGCCGGCTCCCGATCAGTCTGAGGAGATCGGTGATCGAGATCGTCGAGCCCTCCGGGATGGAAGAGTAGGTCTCCTGCAGGAACTCCTCGAACCGGATGAACGCCTCGTTCGGGAGGAAGATGTCGTAGATCCGGTTGATCCCCTCCTCGCAGAGCTCGGTGTCGGAGACCTGACAGGTCCCGTGGTAGTGGTGGCACCCGATCGCCTCGATGACGTCGTGGGTGAGGTTCGCCCCCGTCGAGACGAGCACGTCGATATGCCCCCGCTCGATGAGGTCGGCGACGATGCCCCCCATGCCGCCGGGCACCATCGCGCCCGAGAGGCCGAAGAACTTCAGTGCTTCGTCGTCGCGCAGCATCCGTTCGTAGATGTTGACCGCCTGCCAGAGCGAGCCCCCGTTGTAAGCTCCTGCTTTCCCGAGTTCGTCGACGAGTTCGCCGACCGTCATCCCGGGGCGCACCCGTGCCTGCTGAACCGCTTCCCCGTACTTGAAGGTCATGATACTGTTACACCAGCTTCTCTACGAGGTATGGCGTTCATGCACGATAATGGATCGTCTCTTCGTGAAGCCGCCGGCTGAACGGGATGACCGGAGAAAATTGCCGTGATACTGAGGGGGCCCGGCGGTGGGCCCCCATTGCCAGACAGGGGATGACTGGTCATTCGACACGGGATGATCCCACTCGTCCCACCGTGTCGGGGTCCGGTGTTGCCCCGGACATCTCTCTAGAGAGCGGACTTTCGGGCCGGAAACGGAAAGGCGCCGAGAAGGCTACCTTCGTTTTTGTTCCGTGCATACTCGGCCGCGAACTCCTGCAGCCTGCCGTAGAACCCCGTCCGCCATGGGTGGCACCGTTGCGGACGGAGAGGTCGGGGCATGCATACTTTCGCCGCAGATAGTCGGCACGGGATCACCAGGGGATAAGTTAACTCACAAACATTATAAACCTTTTTTTGTAAACTTCATTTATTTGACATGCCGGAGGATGGCCGGCACTCCTGATCGGAGTGGAGCACCTCCTCTTCCCACGCCGCCACACCTCGCGCCAGCGGCCGGGCGAGGTGCCGGCGGGCGGTGGGGGGCACCTCGTACCACCCGGGCTCGAGGTGCCGCTCGATCCGCGCCGTCTCGGGCTCGCGGCTGCGCTCGCCGCAGACCCTGCACTTGTAGCCTTTATCGGTTCCGGCGCTCGTCATCCGCTTTTTGCAGGCCGGACAGACCGGCGGGCGGACCAGGACGGCGTCGGCGAGGCGGGCGACTCCGAGTTTTTCGAGGTTGAGGCTCCCCCCCTTGTAACTCCCGGCCGCGGCCACCACGTCGCCCGGGACGAGCGCCCGCACGACCCTCCGGAACCCCTTGGTCGGCTCGTAAGCCATACAGCGGACCACCGCGCCGCAATCATCGAGGAGGAACGAGACGTGGCCGCCGGGCCCGGTGCTCGCGGCCTCTGCGACCGTGCCGCGCACCAGGTACGACCGCCCCTCCCGGAGGGTCGCGGCCGAGCCCGGGATCAGGTGAGCGTCGGTTCCCTGGTTGGTGACGTAGACCTGCTCGCAGGCGGTCTCCTCCGAGAGGACGTACGAACGCGCCTCCTTCACCCATGCCGGGCTCTCCCCCCGGATGCCGAAGAGGACGGGGTCGGGGGTATGGGGCACCCCGACCACCACGCCGTTCTCCCGGTCGACCGTGTCCCAGGTGTGGGGGTAGGTCTCCTCCTCGGCGCGAAAGAGGCTCGCCGCATCCACCCGCCGCGGCGTCCCCCACGCCGAACGCTTCCGGTAGGCGAGAAGTTCGTAGGTCAGGTCGGGAAAATCGCTTGCAACTGCCGCCGTTGCGCCGATGAGGCCGCGCCGGTTCTTGTAGCCCCGGTAGAGCGCCCCTGCCGCCTCGAGCACCGCGACGGCCTCGTCCACGGTGCAGTAGTCGCGGAGCGCCGCGTAGTAAAAGTCCGGCGGCGGGCGGGCGCTCGCCACCACCACCCCGGGGTTGGTCCGTTTATCGTCGAACTCCGCGAGTTCCTCGACGCACGCGGTGGTGAGCGCGAAGCCCGTCTCCGGATCGCCGTCCGCTTCGATGGCGATCGCCGCGTTCCCCCGGGTCTTGTAGATGACGTTCGGGTTCAGCCTGACCAGACGGGTGCCGACGACGCGCAGCCCCTCCCGCGCGAGCCGCCGCACCAGGACCGCACCGAGGTAGGTGGTGCACATCCCGGCGGGCGAGTCGGTATCGTCGATCCCGATCCACATAACCCTCTAGTTTATATCGTCTCCGGTATATCGATTCTTACGGGTTATGTCGCAGGATCGCCTCCCTCAGATGGTCATCAGCATCATGCTCCTTGCGAACTTCGACGTCTCGGAGCGGTGCAACATCCGTCCGCGGAGCTTCGACCTTATCGCAAAGAGAGGCGATAGCCTCGTCATCATCAAAGTCGTCTCCCACATCGACAGCGTGAGCGCCGATATCGCCTGGGACCTCAACATGATCGCCCGGCACCTGGAGGCGACCCCCCTCATCGTCGGGGAGCGGGCACGCGATACGGATCTCGAGCGCGGTGTCGTCTACATTCGCTATGGGCTCTTCGCCCTCAGCCCCGAGACGCTCTACGACTACTTCGTGGAAGGGATCGCCCCGATGGTCTACGCCTCCCCCGGCGGCCTCTATGTGAAGATCAAGGGCGACCTCCTCCGCGAGGTTCGGGAGCGCTCCCAGATGTCGCTTGGCGACCTCGCGTCGCACCTTGGGGTCTCCCGCCGGACGATCAGCAAGTACGAGGGCGGGATGGGCACCACGCTCGATATCGCCATCCGGCTCGAGGAGCTCTTTGACGCCCCGCTCGTCGAGACGATCGAGCTCCTCGGCTACCCCACCCCCGAGCCCGAGAAGCCCGCCGGGTCCACGAGCGGCGACATCCTGGCCGACCTCGAGCGGATGGGGATGGAGATCCACGCGATGCGGCAGGCTCCGTTCCAGGCGCTGGCGCTTTTTGACGAGCACACGATACTGACGGCCTACGGCACGTCCCAGAAGGTCGTGAAGCGCGCTTCCCTGATCGGCAACATCTCGCAGATCACGAAGACATTTGCGATGTGCGTCGTCACGGATTACAAAAAGCAGAAAAAGATCGGCAAAACGCTTCTTATCGGAGAAGAACATCTCCACTCCCTCGAAGACGGCTCGGAACTCATAGATATGATAAATGAGTGAATAGGTTTATATAGAACCACAAACCTACCTTTCTATCGCTTAACAACGGTGATACCTATGTCAAGTCTTGGAGGACAACCAATCCTTATTCTGAAAGAGGGTAGCCAGCGTACCCGCGGCCGTGACGCACAGTCAGGCAACATCGCTGCCGCAAAGGCCGTCGCAAGCGCTGTACGGACAACACTCGGCCCTAAGGGCATGGACAAGATGCTCGTCGACACCATCGGTGACGTCGTCATCACAAACGATGGTGTGACCATCTTAAAGGAGATGGATATCGAGCACCCCGCCGCGAAGATGATGGTCGAGATCGCCAAGACCCAGGATGATGAGGTCGGCGACGGCACCACGACCGCGGTCGTCATCGCAGGCGAGCTCCTGAAGCGGGCCGAGGACCTCCTTGACCAGGATGTGCACCCCACGGTTATCGCCCACGGATACCGGATGGCTGCCGATAAGGCGCAGGGCATCCTCGACGAGATTGCCATCGACGTCAAGCCCAACGACATGGCGATGCTCAAAAAGATTGCCGACACCGCCATGACCGGCAAGGGCGCCGAGGCCGCAAAGGAGAAACTCACAGAACTTGTCGTCAAGGCGATCACGATGGTTGCCGATGCCGACGGCACCGTCGACACCGAGTTTGTGAAGGTCGAGAAGAAGGTCGGCGGGTCCATTGAGGACTCCGAGATCGTTGAGGGCATGATCATTGACAAGGAGCGTGTGCACCCCGCCATGCCCCGCGCTGTCAAGGACGCGAAGATCCTGCTCCTGAACGCTGCCGTCGAGTTCAAGAAGACCGAGGTCGACGCCGAGATCAGTATCACAAGCCCCGACCAGCTCCAGATGTTCCTCGACGAAGAGGAGCGGATGATCAAGGGCATCGTCGACAAGATCGTCGCAAGCGGTGCAAACGTCCTCTTCTGCCAGAAGGGTATCGACGACATCGCCCAGCACTACCT
>JASUSO010000082.1 GCA_030446015.1 Methanobacteriota archaeon | reverse complement strand
GTTCGGTGTCGAGCGAGTCAAATATCTCCGGATATTAGAGCGGCCACTCGACGGCCTCCGCGAGCTCGGCCTTTACGTCATCGAGCCCGCCGACGTCCTCCCAGTTGACATCCGGTATCTCTACGAGCACCTCACGCATCGCGCTCGGCTCGACGTGCTTGTGCGCTTCGATGAAGTCCTCGTTTGTGACCCTGAGCTGGTCGATGATCTCGGCAGGGATCTCCTCTTCGATCTTGATCTGCGGGATGATCCGCCGGAGCGCATGCATCGCCGCCTCTTTTGCGAGCAGCGCGATGTCGGCGCCGACGAAGCCGTGCGTGGAGCGGGCGTACTCGTCGAGGTTCACGTCGTCGGCGAGCGGCATACCGCGCGTGTGGATGTGGAAGATCTGCTGCCTCCCCTTGGTGTCGGGGATGCCGATCTCGATCTCGCGGTCGAACCGGCCGCCGCGCCGCAGAGCAGGGTCGATCGTGTCGGGGAGGTTCGTTGCGGCGATCACCACGACCTGGCCCCGGGTCTTCAACCCGTCCATCAGGGCGAGCAGCTGGGCGACGATCCGGCGCTCGACCTCGCCTTTCACCTCTTCGCGCTTGGGCGCGATCGAGTCGATCTCGTCGATGAAGATGATCGAGGGCGCGTTCTCCTGCGCCTCCTCAAAGACCTCGCGCAGGCGCTCCTCAGACTCGCCGTAGTACTTGCTCATGATCTCGGGGCCCGAGAGCGTGATGAAGTGGGCGTCCACCTCGTTTGCGACCGCCTTCGCGATCAGGGTCTTCCCCGTTCCGGGCGGACCGTAGAGCAGGACGCCCTTCGGCGGCTCGATGCCGAGGCGCTCGAAGAGTTCGGGGTGCCGGAGCGGGAGCTCGATCATCTCCCGGACGAGCTGCAGCTCGCGGTCGAGACCGCCGATATCCTCGTAGTGGACGTCGCCGGCCATCTCACGCTGCCCTTCCTTGGGCTCGTACGGGGTCTCCTTCAGCTCGATCTCGGTGCTGTCGGTGACGATGGCGATGCCCTTCGGCGCCACCTTTGCGACCGCGAACGTGAGCGGGGTGCCGAGGACGTTGACCCGGATGAGCTGTCCTTCGGTGACGGGCCTGCCGCGGAGGATCCGCCCGAGGTACTGCTCGCCGCCGACCAGGCGGATGGGCTGGGTGGGCTGGATGGTCACCTTCTTCGCGTAGCCCGCCTCGGTCTTCTTGATCCTGACCTTGTCGTCGATCCCCGCCCCGACGTTGCTCCGGGTGTTGCCGTCGATGCGCAGGATCGCCTTGCCGGTGTCCTGTGGAAAGCCCGGCCAGACGAGCGTCGCCGCCTTATGGCGCCCCTCGATCTCGACGACGTCGCCGCTGACGAGACCGAGCGCCTTCATGGTGTCGATGCTCAGTCTGGCAATTCCCCGTCCGGCGTCCTCGTGCGCCGCCTCCTTGATGGTTACCTCAATGGATTCGGTATTGGCCATGTGAAGAATCTCCTCCTGTAAGGTTTACCATAGGTAAGTGAAAACTATAATATATACTTTACCCTAACCTGCCCGTCCGTTCTGCCGGAAGATCCCCTTTTCCGTAACGATGTAGTCCATCTTCACATCGTTTTCATCGGCAGGAATGGACGCCGCCTGCTGGCAGGAGAACGCGATGCCGATCTTTTTTGGGTGGGGGTACCGGCAGAGGAAACGGTCGTAGTATCCCGCGCCGTAGCCGAGCCGGTTCCCTTCGGCGTCGAAGGCGAGCATCGGTATGACGACGGCCTCGACATCGCCGGGCCGGGCCGGGAGTTCGTGGCCGATTGGCTCGGGGACGTTGAACGTGCTCGGGACGAGGACCGAGGGGTCAGGGAGGTAGGAGAGGCGGAGGCTGCAGGTCTCCCGCTCGATGATCGGCACGACGACCCGCACGCCCCGGCGGTTCAGGGCCGCGATCAGGCCCATGGTCTCTGCCTCCGGAGGTTTTGCGACGTAGACCATGACGGTCGTAAACCCGTCGAGGAGGTCGAGGAGCCGCTCAGTTATGCTGCTGCTGTATTCGGCGAGCTGTGAGGGCGAGAGGAGGAAACGGGCCTCTTTTGCCCGCAGGCGGAGGGCTGCCTTTGTCTGGCTCATTACAGGGAGTTTTTGGTGAATCACACCATAAAGCATGCGCGTCCGACATGAGGGCGGGCCGCTTACCTCCCGGCCCCCTGCTCCTTGCCGCAGACCTCCCGGAACTGGCGGAGAGAAGATGCAAGGACGCGGGTCTTTCCAATCATCGCGGCGATGAGGAGGACGTCGAGGACCTCGTCGCGGGATGCGCCCTCTTTCAGCGCGGCCCCGATATGCACCTTCAGGCAGCTCTCTGCCCCGGCACTTGCAGCGGCTGCAACGGCGATGAGTTCCGCGGTCTTTGCATCAAGCGAGGCGGGCCGGGAGAACCGGTAGTCGGCGAGAGTGGAGAGCGCGAAGGATTCGGGCCGGTCGCGGAGGATAGAGAAGATGAACGGCACGACGCCGAGCATCTCTTCTACGTCCTCAACGATCTCGTCGCCGAGGTCGTCGGCGTGGGCGAGAAAACTTTTGACTATCTGTTCGTTTTCAGGTTTCATGGGCTGTCCTCTTATGGAAATGTGGGCGGGAGCGTGGATAATGGTGCGGATTCTGGCTTGGGTGAGGGTTGGGGACTATAGGTAGATAACAGGCGGGTAGAGACAGGGGGGCAAGCCCCCTCCCCGTCGGCCCCACCCCCAATGGCGATATTCCCACGGTCCACTACAATGGGGTGACCCCGGAAAAGAACCATGCATGGCTTTCCCCCGACTATCGCCATGACTGCCCCCGCCCCCAAGGGGGCGGGGGAGGAGCGCGAAGCGCGGGTGGGGTGGGGATGATATGTTATTCATAAGTGGTGGTGACAGGGGAGTGCTCCCCTCGAAACTCTTCGAGTTCTCATGCTCTGGTCGTCCCGCAAGTAGCCCTCCCCCGTCAGCCCACAGCGAAACCGTCGGGTTTCTCGAACTCCGCTCCTCGCACCTTGCGGTGCTCGCGTTCGCTTTCGCTCACGCCTCGAAGCCTGATGGCTTCTCAAACTCCTGTCTTGCGGACCGTCGTTCTTCGGAGCATCGTTCCCCCAATAGCGATATCCCCTTGGAATCTGTTTTCGGGCTTTTACCTAGCCATTGCCATGATCCGGGAAGGCCGCTTCCATCCCACACCCGGCACCCGTGCAGCCCCTCACTTAGCCCTGCACGTTCGCCCCGCGCCGCCAATCCCTATATCGCCGGACCTCCAACACTCCCGTAAGAATCCGGGAGGACATCAAGGAGTGACAACCGGCGGCAGGATCGTCCTGCACGTGGATATGGACAGTTTCTTCGCTTCCGCCGAGGTCCGCCGCAATCCGTCCCTTGCCGGGAAGCCGGTGATCGTGGGCGCCGACCCGAAGGGAGGGGCGGGCCGCGGGGTCGTGAGCACCTGCTCCTACGAGGCCCGCCGCTACGGGGTGCGCTCCGGCATGCCGATCTCCCGGGCGTTCGACCTCTGCCCGCACGGTGTCTACCTCCCGGTGGATCGTGCCTACTACGGCGAAGTCTCTGAAGCGATCATGGCGATCCTCTCCCGGCATGCCGGGCGCATCGAGCAGGTGAGCATCGACGAGGCCTACCTCGACGTCAGCGATGCCGGGGGTTTCCCCGCGGCGGGAGCGCTTGCCGCGGCGATCAAACGGGAGATCCGGGAAACAACCGGGCTCACCTGCTCGGTAGGCGTCGCTCCGGGCAAGGCGGTGGCGAAGATCGCCTCCGACTACCAGAAGCCCGACGGGCTGACGATCGTCCGTCCGGGCGAGGTCGCCGGGTTCCTCGCCCCCCTGCCGGTGGGGAGGATCCCGGGGATCGGGAAGAAGACCGGCGAGGACCTCCGGCAGATGGGCGTCCTGACCATCGGCGACCTTGCACGCCGCGACGTCCAGGAGGTCATCGCCGTGATGGGGAGACCCGGCGTCCGGGTGCACCGCCTCGCCCGGGGCATCGACGACGATGAAGTTCAGGGCAGGGAAGGGTGCAAGTCCATCTCACGGGAGACGACGTTTGACGTGGATACCGCCGACCCCGCAGTCCTCGCAGGGACGCTCGCCGAACTTGCGGACGACGTCACGGAGACGCTCCGTGCCGAGCGCCTCCGGTGCCGCACCGTCACGATCAAGGTCAGGTACCGCGGATTTGTGACGCACACCCGGTCAAAGACGCTCCCGCGGTTCACCGCCGACCCCGCGGCGATCCGGCAGGCCGCGTCCGGGCTGCTCGCCCCGTTCCTCAACAGCGAGCCGGTTCGCCTGATCGGGGTCAGGCTCTCGATGCTCGAGGGCGGGCGCACCCGGCAGACCTCGATCGACGAGTTCCTCTCCTGAGCCGTCCCCGCGCGAGGACCCCTCGGGCCGCGTAGCGCTTGAGATCGAGATCCGGAACACTGCAGGCGACGTCCTGCACCGGAGCCGGACGTCCGTGGCACCGCCGTGATCCACAGGATGGGTGAACAACCCCTTATCCCGTCCCACGACCCACCAATTCTAGATCGTGAGCACCGAGATTCAACTCTGCCTGGATGCATTTGATCGTTCGCGTCCCCCTCTCTGCGGAGACGATCCCGCCCGGAACGGTTTTCGCCGGCTCTGCTGCCGGTGCGCTTTTGCCGCGAGGAGCAGCGGCCTCATCTACTGTGAACGTTTCGAAATCCCCATCCGGGCGCGGGAGAAGTACGGCCTCCCGGGGTGGAAGGAGATCCGGAACGCCGTGCTCGAGCGCGACGGGGAGCGATGCTCCGTCTGCGGCGGGGGAGATGACCTCCACATCCACCATCTCGACCGCGACCCCACGAACGACGACCTTGCAAACCTCGTCACCCTCTGCGGCATCTGCCATGCCCGGGTGCACACCGAGCTGCGCCGCGAAGGGGGGGCAGGGAGGGTGGCGCGGGTGCTTCCGGCAGCACGGCGCCGTATGCGGTGACGCACCCGACAGAACTCCTCCGAATGGCGGCAGGCCTACCTGCCGGGTCAGGCCCCCGGGACAACGGTTATATGATATGCGTGCTACCAGTTGCGTGACCATGGGGGGAATGTCTGGCGTGAGCATCACCGAGAGACTCTTCGGCAGGAGCGAACCCGGGGACCGGGATGACGCCTGCAACGATTCCGCAGTGAGCAGGAATGCCGTCTCCCTTGCGCAGCAAGGGCGGTTTCGCGAGGCGATCGAATGTTTCGACCGGGTGCTCAGGGACGATCCGGCAAACGTGAAGATGTGGAACAACAAAGGGGTCTTCCTCGATCTCCTGGGGAGAGACGAGGATGCCCTCGCCTGCTGGGAGAAGGCGCTCTCGATCGATCCGGCGTTCGCTCCCGCCTGGGTCTCCCGGGGGATGCTGCACAGGCGCCGCAACCGCCTCGAGGAAGCGCTCGCCTGCTACGACCGGGCGGTGGAGCTCAACCCGGACTCCGCGGTCGCCTGGTACAACCGGAGCGGCGTCTTCGTCGCGATGCACCGTCTGGACGATGCGATCGCCTGCTACGAGCGCGTTCTCGCGCTCGACCCCCACTTCGTGGCGGCCTGGACGGATCTCGGCTACGCCCACTTCCTCCAGCACCGGCACGAGGAGGCGATCGGCTGCTACGACCGCGCCATCGCCGACGATCCCGGGAGCGTCCGGGTCTGGAGCCTGAAGGGCGGCGCACTGTACGCGCTCG
Source organism: Methanobacteriota archaeon (assembly GCA_030446015.1). GTDB lineage: Archaea > Halobacteriota > Methanomicrobia > Methanomicrobiales > Methanoculleaceae > Methanoculleus. The sequence continues at coordinate 3,498 of JASUSO010000082.1, read as the reverse complement.
GCGAGTACCGCAAAGCGCTCGAGTGCTTTGATAGGGTGCTCTCGATCGACCCGAAGTACGCCGCCGGGTGGAGCATGAAATGCAGCGTCCTCTATCATCTCGGCATGTACCGGCACGCTCTTGCATGCGCCGATAAAGCGCTCGAGATAAACCCCTCCTGCGAGCTGACCGCACAGGTCAGAAAGATGCTCCTCTCTCTTCTCGAGAAGTGGTGACGGACCCCCTCCCTCCCCGGAGTGGTTCGGAAGGTTGACGCCTCCCCCCGTCCAACCACGAATACCAGCGCCGGACGTCGGGAACTCTTCCCCGGGGGAGACTCCGACCGTCTATTAGCCGGCGATGCCAACAGGTGGATGTAATCCATGCCAGTCGATCAGATCCCTATAGGCACGTTCTCGCGGATCACGCACCTCTCGCAGAAAGCGCTCCGCCTCTATGACGAGCGGGGGCTCCTCGTCCCTGCGGCGAGAGACATCTGCACGGGGTACCGCTACTACACATTCGACCAGGTCGAGCGGGGCATCCGCATCCGGCACCTGCTCTGGCTCGGGTTCGGTCTTGCCGAGGTGGAGGCCATTCTCGAGGCACGGGAGCGCGGCGATGCCGGGACTATCCGGGAACACTTCGCACGGCGCCTCGCCGAGACCGAGCGGGAGGCCGATCGGCTGCATGTGATTGCGGAGGCCCTGCAGAGACAGCAGCAGGACCCGTTCAACGGAGGATTCAGCATGTCGATTACGGAACCTGTCATCAAGGATATCCCCGCCCAGCGGGCGCTCAGCCTCAGGGAGCGGGGTGTTTACCAGGAAGCGATCCCGAGGATGATCCGGGAACTCTTCACGTACGTCTGCCCCGAAGACGGGCGGCAGCCCGCTGCAAGGATTGCCGGACCGATCATGTTCATCTGCCACGACGAGGAGTACCGGGAGGCGGACGCGGATATCGAGGTGGCGATCCCGATCGCCGGCCCAATCAGCCTCGATACGGGGCCCGCCGGGGTCGTAACCCTTCCGGGCGGCCGGTTCGCCTCGGTGCTCCATACTGGCGCTTACCCCGGGGTCGGGAAGGCCTACGAGCGGCTCTTCTCCTACATGAACGAGCACCGCCTCGTCCCGGTCGGCCCCTCGCGGGAACTCTACCTCAACGACCCCGCCGAGGTGCCGGAGGAGGAACTCCTGACCGAGGTCCAGTTCCCGGTGGAGAGCCTCCCCCCGTCCCCCTGAACGGGGTCATCCCTCTTCCGTGCGGACCTCGAAGGCGTGGCGTCCCCACCCGGGGATGTCGAGAAAGAGCCCGGGGGCGGATCGAGGTATCCCCGCTCTACCAGACGGCGGAGTGGAGGTCGTCGTCCCGCCGGAACCCCCGAAACGACCGGGAGCCCTGGACTGCGTCGATGACCCGGCTTCTGGTCACTTTCATAAATGTCGTGAGGGGCACCGGCACCCTGCCATCGAGGCTGCGGTAGAGGAAGTCCCGGAGCGCCGCCTCCGCCCGCAGTTCGGGGGTGAGGCGCCGGCCGAGAAGAGCGGTGTAGGTCTCGCCGGGGGAAGCGCCGGATGTGAGGTGACGGTCGACGGCGTGGGCGGCGAGCTCTGCGGTCCGGTGGGCGTAGAAGATCCCCTCGCCGAGGAGGGGGCTCGCGAACCCCCCGGCATCCCCGACGAGGAGCGTCCCTCCATAGGCCGGGGAGGCGATGTAGTTGCCAAATGATAGAGGGTAGCCCGCCGGCTTTCGGTCCGCGAACGCCGCAAGGCCAACGGTCGCGAGAAACTCTCTGAAGCGGTCGGGGAGGTCTTTTCTGTTCTTCTCAAGCAGCCCCCCGATCCCCACGACGATCGCCTCCCGGTTCGGGAAGACCCACCCGTAACCCCACCGGCAGACATCAAGGACAAGGTGCGGTGTCGAAAGGTCGTTGCAGACGGGAATCGCTCCATCATCGATCGCGAGCACCTCCACCTCGTCCCGCGGGATCGCGAGTTCCAGGGCCCAGCCGAGGTTCTCCCGCCACCGTACCGGGTCGACGACGCCCGCCGGGAGGGAGCGCCGGACCCGACTGTGGATCCCGTCGGCCCCGATGATGGTCCGGGCGGTATACCGATCCCCATCAGACGTCGTAACAGTCCGGCGGTCGTGGTCGACCGCGACGACCTCCGCGCCCTCGTGGATCTCCGCCCCGGCGTCCGCCGCCTTCCGGGCAAGGCAGGCGTCGTAGCGGTCGCGCCGCGTGAAGTAAAACGGCTCCGGGAGGTCTCCGGCGAGGACGCGTCTGCTCCCGATATAGAGCGCGTACCCGGCACCGACGGAGTCGATCAACCCCTCCTGCCGGAGGGCGGGGAGGGGGAGATGAAAGATCCGGTCGAGGAACTGGATGGATTTCTGGCTGAGGCAGCCCCCGCAGACCTTCTCCCGGGGATACGCCTGTTTCTCAAGGAGCGCCACCCGGTGCCCGAACCCCGCGAGCATACAGGCGGCGGTGCTTCCGGCAGGCCCGCCGCCGACAACGACAGCGTCGTAATCTGGCAACTTCCCCATCTCCTATTCTCCTCATGATGAGGAGGGTCTCGCGCACCGTACTCCTTGCAGCAGGGGGCGGACGGCAGCCACCGGCTCTGTCAGGAGACGCGCAGAAATTGGAAATAGTTTCCCCAAAATTGATATTTATATCCTCTGATTCTGGCATACCTCCTTTCTGCTGGTGCCGTTCCTCGAAACACTTTCACCCTCCGCACGGCACAGGCTCTTTTGTTCGCGGGCCGATGCTTCCGGTATGTCGACGCAAGAGCAGAGACTCTCCTACCTCACCGCTGCCGGGCGGTTCGACATCTGCAGCCCGGGCGAGTGCCTTCAACTCCTCCCGGTCGCGGTCGAGGCCAGGAGGAGGCCTCAAGCGTCGAAGATCGTGCCTGTTCCGCTCGATACCCTTCGTGGGTCCCAGGAGGCCCTCGACGGCCCCAACGACCCGGACGTGCAAACCGTGGTCGCCCCCTACATCTCCTACAACCGCCGGACGGGCGGGTGCGGGCGGATGCTCAAGATGCTCCTCAACGGCACCTGCTCCTACGACTGCGCCTACTGCCCCGTCCGTACCCGGCGGGAGCCGGTGAGTTTCTCTCCGGGGGAGTTCGCCGATACCTTCCTCCGCCTCTGGCGGGACGGACTCGTCGAAGGGCTCTTCCTCAGTTCCGGCATCCCCCGGGACGTCGATTACGTGATGCACGACATCGTCGAGACGGGTGAGATCCTGCGCCGTCGGGGCTACGACGGCTACCTCCACCTGAAGATCCTTCCCGGCGCAACCCGGGCGGATATCCGCGACGCCGCCCGCGTGGCCGACCGGATCAGCATCAACCTGGAGACGACGTCGCCCGACCGCCTCGGGGGCATCGCCGGGGTGAAGGATTACGATCATAGCAGCAGAAAGCCCACGAGTTCAGTCGTGGGATGAATGCGTCAACACCGACCCATAAACCGTATATGCCATCCACGCATATAATTGTA
>JASUSO010000081.1 GCA_030446015.1 Methanobacteriota archaeon | reverse complement strand
TGTTTAATAATCATTACATGAATATGAGGGTTCGAGCCCTGCGTGTGTGATTTATTGTGACAGTGGAGGGGGCTTGCCCCCTCACCGTCAGCCCCGCCCCCAGACGCGATATCCCCACGGTCCACTGCATCGGGATGTGTAAATAACACCGAACGATGGTGCCCATCTTTCATCATCAAAGAAACAGGCCACGCAGCTAGCACGAGTGAACCACACACCCTGCATGCGCGTTCTGCTACTGCGGCTGGGAGCCCCGATCCGCCATGAAACCTGCAAAATATGATTTTAAACCGGGTAACCCCGCCCCTCACACCCTCTCTTCCAGGTGAACCTTCAGCCCCTCGTTGTCCACCTCGGTCGCAATCGCGACCCGGAGGCCGGCCTTCTCCAGGATCTCCGTCACCTCCTCCTCCGGGCGGTCCGTGATGACCGCGATGGAGGGGCCGACCGAACTCATCCCGACGAACTCGAGGCCGGCGTCGCGGAGCGCCGCCATGTAGCGGTAGATCTCGAACCCGTGGTGCTCCACCTCGGCGCGCTTCGAGCCCCGGAACTCGATCTCCCAGATGACGTCGCCGGCTTTCCGGAGATCCCCGCGCTCCAGCGCCGGGATGAGGTCCATCAGGACGAGGTAGGACTTCAGTTCCCGGTCGCGGTAGTCGAGCGTCCGGGCCTTGTTCATCAGGAGGTCGAACTCCTTCTCCCCCGCCGACGAGATGTCGGAAGCCGGAATGGCGATGTAGACCTTTTTGCCCCCGGCGAAGGCGTGCCGGTAGATGAGCGTCAGCTCGTCGCCCATCACCACCATGCCGCCGTGGCTGCTCGCGGCCGGGCCGACACCGGTCTCGAACCCGAACGCGACGTTCCCGGCCTCCGTCTCCTCGACGAAGTTGCAGCCGAGGAGCAGGCGGAGCTCATCAGAGGTCAGCGGCGAGCCCACAGCGACGTTGAGGGCGTTCGCGACCGCGATCAGGATGGTGCTCGTCGATCCGAGCCCCACGTGCTCGTACTGGTGGTCGCGGGCACGGATCTTAAAGCCGCCCGTATAACCGACGACCTGCCTGAAAGCCTCCACGAAGTGGCGGAGGATCGGTTCGCGGGTGTAGTCGATCTCGAGCCCTGAGTCCGTGCACTCGACCTCGGCGGTGCAGTAGACCCCGATGGCAAACCCGATCCCGCCCCCGCCGGGACGGTCCGGGGAGAACCGGTTCATGTCAAGCACGGTAAGGTGGATCCGTGCAGGAGCACGGACAACAACGGTGCCGAGCACCGGTGCAAGCCGGTAGTCCTTCTTAAGACCGCACAGCCGGATATTCTCGCCGGGGGAGAAGGAGGTGAACTCGTACTCGACGAGGTCGAGATCCCCGCCCCGGATCTTCATTACAGGCATGCAGATAACCCGGTTAACGTGGACGGTCAAAGAAGATATCTTTTCCCGATGCCCGGAGCGGAATGCCGTAGGCAACCCCGCAGCCTTCCAGCCACCCGAGCGAGAGCGCCCCGACCCCGGCGGAGTACATGATCCGGTTGTCGACGTTGTGGATGCTCGCGGTCTTTGCCGCGGAACCGACGGCGATCCCGAGATCCGCCATCCGGACGATGCAGTTCGGGCCCCGGAACGAAGCGGATGCCGGGAGGCCCTTCTTCTGGGCGGCGAGCATCTCCGCGCAGGTGGCGTAGCCGCACCCGCCGCAGTCGAGTCCCACAGCGTCGGCGAGGATCGACCCGACGAGGAGGCAGGCGTCGCTTGCCGCGACGTTCCCCGCGTCCCGGATGAAGAACCCCACGTCGTGCTTCTCGCCGTACTCCCGCATCGCTCCGGCAAGCTGCTGCAACTCAGCACCCGTGACGATCATCGTCTTGATGACGTCGGTGCCCTTCGCCTTCGGGGCGGTGCGGGCGGAGAGCGCCATCAGGCGGGCAACCATCTCTACGGCGTCTGATTCAACGTTCATGAGAGTACGTGGCCCCGACCAGAGATAAGGGTATGCCCGGAGAGGGTCGATACCTTTTTCCGCGAACCCGCAAAAGAGCCGGATTGTCATGGCACCGGAGAAGAGCCTTGAGCGCGCCACCTTCGGCGCAGGGTGTTTCTGGGGCGTCGAGGAGGCGTTCCGGCGCGTGCCGGGCGTCGTGGAGACCGCGGTGGGGTTCATGGGCGGCACCACCTCAAACCCGACCTACCCCGAGGTCTGCACCGGCAGGACCGGGCACGCCGAGGTCGTGCAGGTGACCTACGATCCCGGTAAGGTCTCGTACCGGGCGCTCCTCGACGTCTTCTGGGACGTCCACGACCCGACCACCCCGAACCGGCAGGGGCCCGATATCGGGACGCAGTACCGCTCGGTGATCTTTTACCACACCCCCGAGCAGGAGGCCGAAGCGCGGGCGTCAAAGGAGGAGATGGACCGCTCGGGAAGGTTCCGCCGCCCCATCGTGACCGCGATCGAGCCCGCGGGGACGTTCTGGCGGGCGGAGGAGTACCACCAGCAGTACTACGCGAAGCGCGGCGGCGGGCAGTGCCGGACGGTGTGGTAGGGAGGGGAACGTCGGCGGGAGACGCCTGGTTCTTGCATCACGCGAAGCCGCGAAGAACGCGAAGTTCAGCACGTTGCCTGCAAGTTCCTTTCGCGTTCTTCGCGTCTTCGCGTGGGGACCATGAAGTACAGAGAATTTGTGGCCGGCTGCAATTCCACACCGACTGACCTAAAAAGAGCCGTGTCACCCCTGCTTCAGCGAGGCCCCGATCTTATACCCGACACCCTCGAACGAGGCCACCAGCCGGCCGCCCGAGTAGACGTCGACCGCGTAGACCGACGTCCGCTCCGTCTCCGAGACCATGTACGCGACCGCTTCGAGCGTCTCCCCCGCCGGGACGGTGAAGTAGCGGATGTTTGCGGAGATCGCGATCTCGTCGACCCCCTCCAGGTTCGCGGCGATCCCGAAGGCGTGGTCGGCGACGGCGAAGATCGCGCCCCCGTGGACCGTGCCGTGGCCGTTCTTCATCCCCGCCGTCGGCATCGTCACATGAACGCGGCCGTCCTCGATCGCCGTGACCTTCATCCCGAGCCGGCGGGCGAACTCGCAGGTATCGGATCGCTCCACCGCCTCCACGTAGGCCTCCGGGATGGATGGAGTCTCCTCCATGGGACTACTTGTACTCCCGCTGCGAGTAGGTGGCGCCCTTCGCCTCGCCGCCGCGGAGGACGATGTAGAACCACTCCCAGAGCGACTTGATCGTCCCGAACTGCTGGTAGCGTCGCATCGAAAACCCGACTTTCAGGCGGGGGTCGAGATAGACCTTCCCGAGCTTGCGCATCCGCTGCGCGATCTCAAGATCGTCCCCGGCATCGATGCAGCGGTACATCCCCGCCCGGAGAAACGCCTCCCGGTCGAAGGCCGTGTTGCACCCGAGGGTGAAGTAGATCGTCCGGGTGTAGTACCCCAGGCGTGAGAAGGTGTTCGCGCCGAGAAGAGAAAGCCGGTTCCGGAAAGAGTCCTCGATCGGGTAGACCGTGCCGTAGAGCTGCACGATATCCCGCTCCGCGAAGTTCCGCTCGATCCGCTCAATCCAGTCCCGGGGGAGGATGCAGTCGGCATCCGTCGTGGCGATGATATCGCCCTTCGCCGCCATCGCCCCGTCGTTCCGGGCTCCGCCCACCCGCTTGCTCGTCTGGATGAAGACCTTATCCGCAAGCGGTTCGGCCAGTTCCCGGGTCCGGTCCTTCGAGTTCCCGTCGACGACGATGATCTCGTAGGTCTCCCGCGGCACCGTCTGGTCGGCGAGCGACGCGAGGCACCGCTCGATATTCTGCTCTTCGTTGTAGGTCGGCACGACTACGGAGATCATCCTCGATCAACTCCCGGTATAGTTGTTGATGCCGGTCTGCTATAAGCGTGATGCCGCCGCTACCCGGTCAGTTTCCGGTACAGGTCGATGTGGCGGTTCGCGATCTTCCGGATATCGAACTCCTCGGTGAACGGCCGGGAGAGCGCCGCATGCCGCCCGAGCAGAGCCCGGTCCTCGAGCAGCATCCCGGCCTCCTCGGTGTTCCCGAAGTACAGGGCGGTCTCCTTGAAGTTCCCGGTGAACTCCGGGATCCGCCGGGCGACGACCGGCAGACCGGTCGCGAACGCCTCCAGGACGACCATCGGGAGCCCCTCCGCGTAGGAGGGGATGAAGAAGACGTCGGCGCTGCAGTAGGCGGCGGTGATATCGTCGACAAACCCGGTGAAGAGGACGTTCTTCCCACAACGGCTCTTCTGCTCCTCGATCGCGCTGTAGTCCTGGGAGAGCCGCCCGTACGGGAACCCGCCGACCCAGACAAACTTGATATCCGGGTGCTCGTGCGAGAGGGCGAGGAAGTCGTAGATGCCCTTCCTCGGCGTCTGCTGGGCGACGGTGAGCACCACCCACTCGTCCTCCCCTATGCCGTACTTCTTCCTGAACGCCGCCCGTTTCTGTGGGTTCGGCTGGAACCGCTCCCGGTCCACGCCGTTCGGGATGAGGGTGGTCTCGACGTCCGGGGCGATCTCGTGGACCTCCTTATCGCAGAGGGGCGAGATGGTGATGATGTGGTCGAAACCCCCGTAAATGTTCGGGTAGAAGTGGTTGACCGTCTCGGAGAAGGCGACGTTTCCCTTGTTGAGACGGGGGGTCGAATGGGCCGTGAGCACCTTGACGCCGAGGCTGTACTTCTTGTTCGCCAGGGCAAGGGGGCCGAAGGTGTGGTAGTGGACGAGATCGAAGTCACGGCCGCGGGCGTTCCAGGCCAGCATCGGGCAGGACTCTTCCCTCCCGAGCGCGTTATAGAGCATCTTCGCCAGGGTGGCGCACCCGATGTACTTGAAGAAGAGCATGTCTTCGACGAAGAAGTTGACCTTCATGGATATCCCCTCACAAAGTCGATCGCGCTCCTGATGCAGCCGTCCATGTTGAGGTACTCGAACTGCGAGAACCGGCCGACGAGGTCGATCCCCCGCTCGCGGCAGAACTCCCGGACGACCGCGATGTTCCTCTGGTACTCGATATCGTAGACGACGTACGCGAACTTCTCCCGCGCGACGCCGGTGTAGACGACGGCGTCCCGCGACGGGATGAACCCGGCGGCGGTGAGCGACGCGACGGTGTGCTCGATAATCTCGGCGTCCGTCATCCGGGAGACCTCGTCTCCGTCGTTGTAGGTGATCTCGGCGAGGATCGAGGCGTGACCGGGAGGGGCAACCTCCGTGCTGTAGTTTGAGGGGAACGATATCCGGTTGAAGAGGCCGGTCTTCTCGTCGGGGACGTAGAGCCAGGAGATATCGGGGACCTCGCAGGAGAGGCCGATGAAGACCGAGCAGAGCGAGTTGTAGCGGAGGGCGTCGCAGGCCGCCTGCACATCGGCCGGGACGTCCGCAAGGCAGGGGAGCAGGTTCTGGAGCGGGATGGTCGAGATGATGCGATCGGCATGGACGGTCTCGCGGCCGTTGCTCACCAAAAACCCGCCGTCCTCCTCGCGGACGGACGTGATCGAGAACCCGGTCCGGACGGCCGGTGCGACCGGCTCCGCGATCGCCTCGACAAGCGCCTCGATCCCGCCCGTCACCGGGTAGGAGAAGACCGCCTGGTGGACGTAGCCCTCGGTCTCGATCCCGATCGCCGACTTGATGATATCCTCGACCGGCGGGCGGGGGATGCGCCCCTCCACCCAGTGGTGCGACATCCGGTCGGCCGGGTAGTTCCAGATCTTCTCGTTGTAAGGGAGCATGTAGCACTCGGCGATGCCGCGGCCGAAGGTGTAGGTGATCCACTCAGCAAAGTTCGTCGGCGGTGGAACCTCGCCTTTCTCGACGGCGATGAGGTTTTTCACGAACTCGTTGATGCAGAAGAAACGATCTTCATCGGGGAGTTGATACAGGCCGTTCTCGAAGGGATATTTGACGTAACGGCCTTTATAGAGGATCTTCGTATTCCGCGACCGCCGGTCGGCGTTCTCGCCGAGGACCGAGAGCATGAAGGAGAGGACCTCCGTATCGCGGGAGAAGATGATATGCGAGCCCCCGGCATCGAACGTAAACCCCGCTTCCGTCCGCGAGCGGCAGAGCCCCCCGATCGTCTCGTTCTGTTCGAGAACGGTCACTTCGTCGCCGCGTTCGTGGAGCAGACGCGCCAGTGTAATCCCGGTGAGACCGCCACCCAGTACCGCCGTTTTCACGGATGTACTGTTTATGCCGAAGCCATATATGGTTGACCATCCGGTTCCCCGCGGATGCTTTCGTCCGGAAGAAAAACGGGAAGGATCCGGCCGGGTGCGCTACCGCCCCGCCTTCCTCTCCGCGAGGACCCGGCTCGATGCGATCGCTCTTTCGAGCGGCCGGATCATGTAGGCGGGCATATTCTTCACCACGTCCCGCCGGACGGCGGGGATGGCCATCGCAAACGAGGTCGCCCGGGTGATGATCCTCTTCCGGTAGTCCCGGGTGGGGAAGTCGTAGAGCCCGTGCTGCCGGTAATACCGGTCGTCCGCCTTGAAGATCGCCCGCATCCCTCCCCAGATCTCGTCCCGGAAGATCTTGTGGCCGGCGACGGCGGGGAAGGTGGGCGGTGCGACGTAGCCCCACACAGAGAGCCGGACGGAACGTTCGGCGAGAGCGTGGAGGGCGGCGCCGGTATCGCCCCCCGGTTCGCTGGAAACGATCCCCGCGAGGTTCGCTCCTTCCGCCACCGCAAGACCGGTGAGGACCTCCCGGAGGGTCGTGAGATGGCCGAGCGGCCCGTCCACCAGGTACGCGACCTGTTTCCCCGCAAACGCAGGCACATGCCCGTTCGAGAAACTCCGGTCGAAGAACTGCTTCCAGGCGGCCGAGAGGAACCGGTCGCGGACGGCTCCGGCCATGACCAGGATGTCCGCCGGGACGACGTACTCCTCCCAGAACGCCCGGTAGCCGTCATCGTAGACGCAGGTGTTGTCGAGGGCGCACCGGCAGCACCCAAGACACCCGCCCTTCATCCCGGCGTCCCGGATATCGGCAACCCGGGCGAAGCCCCCGTAGCACGCCGCAAGCCCGTCGACCATCGCCGCAAGGCCGGAGCCGGGATCTGCATCGTGGAGGATGATCACCCGCTTGCCGCGGGTATCGACCGCGGCCGGCGGGGCCGCCGGGGAAGATGGAGCGGACGGAGCGGCGAGCGGCGGATATGCCCGCTGGATCAGGCGCCGCTCTGCGATCGCCTCCAGGAAGTCGGTGAAGAAGAGGACGAACTGCTCCTGGAACGCCTCGCTCTGGAGGTCTTCCATGTGGGCCGAGCAGGAGCCGACATAGCGCATCGAGAGGTCGTCGCAGATCCCGTGCAGGTAGGCGTGGGCGGTGTGATCGAAGTAGCGGATGGAGGTGGTGAGGACGGCGGCGTACTTCCCGGCGAACGCATCCGACGCGTCCCGCTCGCCGACCTGTTCGATGAACCGCTTGAGCTGCGCCGGGACCAGCATGACGTAGACCGGGGTCGCCCAGAGCACGCTGTCAGACTCCGCCACCGTGGCGAGCAGCCGCTCCCACGCCTCTTCCTCTCGCTCAAGCGCCCTGATATCCCGCCCTGCATGCACAACGGTGAAGGTATGATCCGGAAATGCCTCCCCGAGGAATCGGACGTACTGCAGGGTGACGCTCATCTCGCCCTTGGGGCTCCCGGAAATGACAGCGATCTGCATGATCTTGCCTGCTCGCGCGTTATATACGGATCAGAGGTGGGCGGGATATACCTTGCGGCACGCCGACCGCGATGAGTCTCCGGAATATCCGGTGCAGCGCCGGCGATGGCTCAGGCCTCATCTCCGCTGACCGCTCCCCGCCGGCGCTCCAGCTCGGCGACGCCGACCGACGGGTTCCGGTAGCGCTGCCTCCCCTCGGTAGCCTTTCTGGCCTGGATCGCCTCGACCGGGCAGAGGTGGATACACCCGCAGCAGAGTTCGCACCGGTGGTTCCAGACCGGCCGGCCGTCGACCATCGTGATGTTCTCCGCCGGGCAGACCCTCGCGCAGGTGCCGCAGGACGTGCACGCTTCGGTCACCGTGAACGTGCGGTCCTCCCCGTGGACGCGGGAGCGGAACCGGGGGTACACGATGGCTCTGGCAAGGCGCAGCAGCGGCGCATACGGGAGGGTTACCCGCTCGCCCGCTCCGATCCGGCCCGCGATCGCGTCGAGTTCCGCGTCCGCCGCGGTTAGGATGCGGTCCCGCTTCTCCCCCGCGGGCGAGCCGTACATCAGGATGTAGTTGCCCGGCATGCCGACCGAAAACCCCGCATCGAGTCCCCGTCCGGCCTTCGCCCCGAGGATCCCGTCGAGCTGCCGGAGCGCGGCGGCGCCTCCGCCCCCGCCGTGCGTCACGACCGAGAAGACGTACTCCGCACCCGAGAGATCGAGGTGTTCCGCAAACGCCGCCACCATCGCCGGGAGCCCGGTGAAGTAGACCGGACAGACGATCCCGACCCGACCGGCGCCGGGGGCGAGCCTCGCCGCGGTATTCCGGAACGCCGCGATCGGGACGAGTTCGGTATCCCCGAGGGACGCGGCGATCCTCGTTGCAGCGGCAAGGGAGTTGCCCGTACCGGTAAAATAGTAGATGACGGTCTTCATGGCACCCTCTCCGGGTATTTCGGTAGTCTAAGTGTTCGTTCGTATGGATATGGACTTTGCGAAGAGAGGCGCAAAAAAAGATGATGGGAGCCCTTCGCCGTCACTCCCGGCGAGGCGCGTCCCGGTCGACGAACCAGGTCTCTCCCGGGCTCGCGGCCGGTGACGGGAGGGACGGCGACTGGATGAACCAGCCGGTCCGGGTGCCGTCGAGCGCATCAGCGGAACTCCGGGCGGTAAGAAGGCTCACGACGACCATCGCGGCGAGCGAGAGCACGAGTGCATAGATGCTGAAGTGCATGGGAAACGATCCGACGAACTTGGAGTAGTACCCGAAGATGCCGGACGCAACAAGACCGACCGCCATGCTAGCGATCGCCCCTTCTTTTGTCGCGCCGCGCCAGTAGAGCCCGGCGAGCAGCGGAACCGCGAATGTCGCGAGCATCACCCCGATACCCATCCAGATCAGCCACGCTAGCATCTCCGGCGGGTTGATGGCAAGCAGGAGCGTGCTGCCGGCCCCGAGGACGATCGCGACCTTCGAGACCAGGAGGACCTCTTTGTCGGTCGCCGAAGGGCGGAGGATGTTCTTGTAGACGTCCCACGCAAACGAGGTGCCGACGGTGAGCATCAGCCGGTCGGTCGTGGACATCACCGCAGCGAGGACGATCACCGCGAAGA
>JASUSO010000080.1 GCA_030446015.1 Methanobacteriota archaeon | reverse complement strand
CGGAGTTCAAGCACCGTCAGGTGAGAAGAACGACGGGCTGAAGGGCCGGAGTTCAAGCACCGTCAGGTGCGAAGCCGCGAAGTCGCGAAGGGAGACAGTTAATACTCATTCAGACTTCGCGTTCTTCGCGCCTCGAAGCCTACGGCTTCTCAAACTCCTTCCCAAAGGGGAAGTCGTTCTTCGCGTGCGTCGGGAGATAGGTGTATCTGGAGATTACTCACCCTCCGGAAGGGGGTTTCAACAAAGCCGTCATCTCATCGTTGTCGAAATACTCGCGCCCTCGGGCCGATACCCGCTCAATCCGCTCGATGGCCTCGATAACGTCCAGCAACCGTTCGCGATCGTTCCTCATAGCGGCCGCGCTTCCTGTAAGACCCTCGACCGGATCCGCTCCCGGAGTCCCGCTTCAGTCACGACGTCGACTGGTCGCCCGAGCAGGAGCGAGAGATCCATCGCAAGACCGCCCACGTCAAGGAGGCTCCGGCCGGGGTCGAGGTCGATCAGGAGATCGATGTCGCTGTCATCCCGGGCTTCGCCTCGCGCCACGGAGCCGAATACCCGGACGTTCTTTGCTCCTCGTTTCTTCGCTAGAGAGAGGATCTCGTCCCGGTTCCGGGCAAGGAGTGTGTAGATATCGGCTCCCTGGTCCATCTTGGGCATGTCGAAAAATGGTATTGCGGGCCGTTACCCCCGCCCGTGCTCCTGGTGGGCCCGGGCGAGGTGCTGGGCCGCGAGAGCGCCGAGGAGAGAGAGTTCGCCGGCGAGCACCCCGGCGGCGACGATCTCTCCGAGCGCCTTCGCATGGGCTCCCGGCGGGTCGCCGCCCCCGGCGACCCCGAGCATCGCGAGGCACTCCTGCTGGGTATCGACCCCCGTGCCGCCGCCGACCGTCCCGACCGGGAGGGAGGGGAGGGTGACCGAGACGTAGACCCCGCCGTCCACCCGGTCGACGGTGGTGATCGCGGTGCTCCCCTCGACGACGTGGGCGGGGTCCTGCCCGCAGGCGATGAACATTGCGGCGACGATGTTTGCCGCGTGGGCGTTGAACCCGAACGAGGCCGCCCGTGCCGAACCCACCAGGTTCTTCCTGTAGTTGACCTCAAAGAGCGTCTCCGCGTCAGTCTTCAAGAGGTCGGCGACCATCGCGTCGGTGAGCCGGACACCCGCGACCACGGTCTTCCCCCGGCCCCGGACCAGGTTGATCGCCGCCGGCTTCTTGTCGGTGCACATGTTCCCGGACGTGGCGACGAGGCGGGCTCCGGTCTCCCGCTCGATGAGCTCGCCGACCTTCTGGCCCGCGATCGTCACCATGTTCATCCCCATGGCGTCCTTCGTGTCGAACTCGAGTCGGACGAAGACGTTTGTCCCGGCGACGTAGGTGACGGCTTCGCGGAGCTCGCCGTGCTTCGTGGTGCTCTCTGCGATCTCGCGGATCTCGGCGGTATGGCTCTCGACCCAGGCCGCTACGTCACGGGCGTGGACGACGTCGCGGGCGGCGAAGACCGGCGCCCGGGTCATCCCGTCCCGCATGATCCGGACGTCCGCGCCCCCCGCCCGGGTGAGGAGGGAGCAGCCGCGGTTCACCGAGGCGACGAGCGCCCCTTCCGTCGTCGCGAGCGGGAGGTAGTACGTCCCGTCGGCGTACTCGCCCTTCACCCGGAGCGGCCCCGCGACACCGAGCGGCACCTGGACGGTGCCGATCATGTTCTCGATGTTGCGCTTCACGACCCGGTCGATACCGATCGTGAACGACCCGACCTTCGGGAGGGCGGTGCCGGTCTCGCCCTCGACGAACGCCCGGCGCACCCGGACGGCCTCCTCGGGGGGGAGCTCCTTTTCGAGGGCGTAGAGTTTGAGAGACCCGTCTTTGAGCCTCTCGATATACTCATCCATGAATAAGTATGAGAACTCATACCTAAAGATGGCTGGTGATCGATCTGGGAGAAGAACAGTGGTGCCTTGCGGTGCCGAGACGAGAGGCTGAAGGGACGCGGCGCCGGCTGCTCGAGGAGGGGCTCCTCGACCGGCGGCTCCGCCCGCGTCCGGAGGGCGACGCAATCCTCTTCCCGGTGACGGAGGAGGTCCCGGGCGCCATCCGGTGCGAGTTCGAGGCGGTGCCGGAACGCCTCGACCTGCCCCGCCACGAGCTCGTGGGCGGGATCGCCATCATGCAGGAGAACGATCCGGAAGGCGCAGAGCGGCTCCTCGCCTCCCGGCCGTCGCTTCACACCGTCCTCTTCCCCGAGACCGCCGTCGAGGGGGAGTACCGCACCCGCCGGTTCTCCGTCCTTGCCGGGGCTCCCACCACCCGCACCCGGGTGACGGAGTACGGCCACTCCTTCGACGTCGATCTCGCTCACGCCTACTTCTCCGCCCGGCTCTCGACCGAGCGGCAGCGGGTCCTTCTGGCGATGGGTGAGAGGGAGCGGGTGCTCGATATGTTCGCCGGCGTCGGGCCGTTCGCGATCACTCTCGCCGCGAAAGCGGCGATCGTCGTCGCCGCGGACCTCAACCCCGCCGCGGTCCACCTCCTGATCGAGAACATCGCGCTTAACCGCACCGGAAACGTCATCCCGATGCTCGCCGATGCCGCGCACCTCCCCCGGATCGGGTTTCCCCCGTTCGACAGGGTCGTCATGAACCTCCCCCTCGCCGCGGCGGAGTTCCTCCCGGCGGCGGCCGCCCTCTGCCGGGACGGCGGCACGATCCACCTCTACGCGCTCGTGGAGCGGGAGGGGGAGTACCTCCCCCGGATCCGGGAGGTCACGCAGGGCGCGGTCGCCGAGCGGCAGGTAAGGACGTATTCGCCGGGGAAGTGGCACGCTGTGTACGATATCACCGTGGAGAAAAAGGGCTGCTAATTTTTCCGATTGCCTTTTAGGGTGTCCGTTCTTCGCGTCCTCCGCACCTGCGGTGCTCAAACTCCGCTCCTACGGAACGTCGCACCCTTCGGGAAAGTCGTTCTTCGCGGCTCGCACCCTCGGTGCTCAAGCTCGCTTCGCTCACACGTCGCACCCTCGGTGCTCAAGCTCGCTTCGCTCACACGTCGCACCCTCGGTGCTCAAGCTCGCTTCGCTCACACGTCGCACCCTCGGTGCTCCAACTCCGGATGTTCCATCCGTCGTTCTTCGCGTGAGCTAACTGTTTCCGAGTGATGATACGGCCTCACGCGAAAGACGCGAAGCCGCGAAGAACGACGGGCCGAAGGGCCGAAGTTTGAGCACCGCTAGGTGCGGAGGGGAGTTGCTCTTGGATAACCGATCTTCGCGTTCTTCGCGGCTCGAAGCCTACGGCTTCTCAAACTCCTTCCCCAGGGGGAAGTCATTCTTCGCGTGAGATGACGATTTACGAGCGATGATACGGCTTCGCGTGAATCGCCGATGGAGGATAGTTCGGGGTCCCTTCCGCCCGAAACCCCGAAAAGAGTAGGGGATTATTCCGCCGGCACGAACTTCGTGCCGTAGTGGATGGTGCCGCTCTCGCCGTCCGCCGTTATCCGGCGGAAGACACTCTTCACCCGCATCCCGATCTTCGCCTCTTCAGGCGTGCAGGCGATCTGGGTGGTGAGCCTCGGCCCCTCGTCGAGCTCGACGATTGCGAGGACGTAGGGGGTGGTGTGCTCGAACTGGTCGCTCGCCGACCGGATCACCGTGTAGGTGACGACCGTTCCCTCGCCGGTGAACTTGTGGTCGACGATGTTGCCGCTCCGCCGGCATTCGGGGCAGAGCGACCGGGGCGGGAAGAAGTGCCGCCCGCAGGTCGTGCACTTCGTCCCGACGAGGTTGTAGCGCTGCGGGATCTTTCTCCAGAACCGTGAAACCGACATGATTAGGCCCCCAGGATGTGAACGACGACCGTTGCGCCGGTGCCGCCGACGTTGTGCGTCATACCGACCTCGGCGTCCACCTGCCGACCGGCGGCCTCGCCGCGGAGCTGGCTGACGACCTCGCAGATCTGCTTGATCCCGGTCGCGCCGACCGGGTGGCCGCAGGCCTTCAGGCCGCCGCTCGTGTTCACCGGGATCTCACCGCCGAGGGCGGTCGCCCCTTCCTCGGTGAGTTTTCCTGCCTCGCCCTTCTTGCAGAACCCGAGGTCCTCGATGGCGCAGATCTCCGCGATCGTGAAGCAGTCGTGAACCTCGAGCAGGTCGATGTCCTTGTGGGTGAGCCCCGCCTGGGCGAACGCCCGCCTGCCTGCGGCGACCGTGGCGTCCAGGGTCGAGATGTCCCGCCGGTCGTGGAGCGAGATCGTGTCGCTCGCCTGGGCGCTCGCGAGCACCTTGACCGGCGAGTCGGTGAACTCACGGGCACGCTCGAGCGGCACCACCACGACTGCCGCCGCACCGTCGGTGATCGGCGAGCAGTCAAAGAGCCGCAGGGGATCGGCCACGAGCGACGAAGAGAGGACCGTATCGACCGTGATTCGGTTGCGGAACTGTGCGATCGGGTTCTTCGCGCCGTGCTCGTGGTTCTTCACCGCGACCTGTGCGAGCTGCTCGCGGGTGAGCGGGTAGCGGTTCATGTAGTCGTTTGCGATCATCGCGTACAGCCCGGGGAAGGTCGCGCCGGCGAACCCTTCCCACTCGCGGTCCGCGGCGCTCGCGAGCATGTCCACGCTCGCCCCGGTCCCTACGTCGGTCATCTTCTCGACGCCCGCCGCGACGACGATGTCTTCCATGCCGCTCGCGACCGCGATGACCGCCTGCCGGAAGGCAAGCCCGCCGGAGGCGCAGGCCGCCTCGACACGGGTCGAGGGAATGTTGTTGCTCGCGAGGCCTGCGTAGTCCGCGATCAGGGCGCCGATATGCTCCTGCTCGACGAACCGGCCGGCACTCATGTTCCCGACGTAGAGCGCGTCGATCTTCTCGCCGGTGACGCCGGCATCCTCGAGCGCGAGCGCTCCGGCCTTCACAAAGAGGTCCCGGAACGAGGTGCTCCAGTGCTCCCCGAACTCCGTGCACCCGACTCCGATTACTGCTACGTCTCTCATTTCTGCATCACGATCTTTCCTTTGTGCTTGGCATACAGTGCATAGTCGAGGTAGGTCGGGTTCGCGAGGAGGTTCTCCACGCTCGGCGCCGCCGTCTGGTCGAACGCAGCGGACTCGATGGCGTCGGTCACCGTGATGTCGAAGGCGTCGCTCCCGGCCCCGGACCCGAACGAGGTCACGAAGATCCGGTCGCCGGGTTTTGCCACATCGAGCGTCGCCGCAAGCCCGATCATCGATGAGCCCGAGTAGGTGTTCCCGAGCCGCGGGACGACGAGGCCGGGCCGGATCTGCTCGTCCGTGAACCCGAGGAGTTTCGCCACCCGCTGCGGGAACTTCGCATTGGGCTGGTGGAAGACGGCGTAATCGTAGTCCTTCGGGGTTGTCTTCATCGATTCAAGCATCATCCGCGCCGCGCCCTGGACGTGCTTGAAGTAGCCGGGGTCGCCGGTGAACCGTCCGCCGTGGCGGGGGTAGTTCTGCCCTTCACGGCGCCAGAAGTCGGGCGTGTCGGTGGTGAACGAACAGGTGTGATTGATCTCGGCGATGACGTCCTTGTTGCCGATGACGAACGCCGCACCGCCGGCCGCGGCCGTGTATTCGAGCGCGTCGCCGGGAGCGCCCTGCGCCACGTCGGCGCCGATGGCGATCCCGAACGGGATCATCCCGCTCTTCACGAGGCCCATACAGGTCTGGATGCCTGCCGTCCCCGCCTTGCACGCGAACTCGTAGTCGGCGGCGGTCATGTTCGGGGTCGCCCCGATCGCCTCGCCGACCGTACAGGCCGTGGGCTTGACCGCGTAGGGGTGCGACTCGCTCCCCACGTAGATGGCGCCGATGGCGTCGGTGTCGACGGTTCTCCGCCGGAGTGCGGCGCGTGCCGCCTCGACGGCGATCGTTGCCGTGTCTTCATCGAGGTCGGGGACGGACTTCTCAAAGACCCCGAGACCTCTCATGACGTCGTCTGCATTGCCGCCCCATACCCGCGTGATCTCCGGGACTTTTATCCGGTATCGCGGGATGTAGACGCCGTATGTGTAGATGCCTACCATAGTTTTCCTCGTAGTGAACCGATGATCGCCTCAACGTCCATCCGTGTGCAGAGTACGCTGATCCGGTCGCGTTCCGCGAGCCTCGGGATCAGCGGGTGAACCTCCTCCGGGCCGATGCCCTGCAGCACCACGCAGCGGGGCTTGAAGGGCGTGACCCGGATCGCCACCATGGGTGACTTCCCGGTCGAGACCTCGGTGAAGATGAGAGCACGTTCCGTGCTCCAGCCGTAGATGCGGTTGAACTCGCTCGAAGAGAGCTGGAGGATCGCATTGAGGCTGTTGATCACCGTGTACCCGTAGATGGTCTGATCCGTCGGGCCGCAGAGCCTGACGGCGCCGATGGTCTCCGCAAACTCGGAGAGGGCCACCGGGGACGCGTACTCGTGGATGTCGTAGATGACGTCTTCGTCGAATTCGCTGTACAGGATTTTCGCAAATTTGTTGATGAACCGGCCTCCGTTGTCCTCGTCGATCGAGAGGATCGTATCGACGATTTTACCCACGATGGCAGTTCCCGGACTCTTTCGCCGTCCGCTTTCGTAATCACTGATAACTGAGGGAGAGACCTCAAGGCGTTCGGCAAGCAATCCCTGGGGGATGTTGAAGCTCTGCCGCCACTTCTTCAAGGCCTGACCCGGTGAGTCCGAGAGCGTGATCTCTCCTGCCATCTTCTCGGCAAGTTGATGCCGCACCCCGGATTTCATACAGGTAATGTCGGCACCCCCGACTTAAATAATTAGCGTATCACACTTCGACATTTCACGAAGTCCGGGGGAGCGGGGTGTTGCGCAACTCGTATATAGTATGCATCTCAATTCTGATATAATGGTTGAAGCGGAAGATCTGCAGTCCTTGAAGACGATCGCCCTCCTCGGTGGGTGCCGGGGGCCGATCCGGCTCTCGTCGCAGTCGCTTGGGAATGTCCTGGGTATCAGCCCCCAGACCGCATCGCGGAGGCTGATCGCGCTTGAGCGGCAGCAGTTCGTCGCCCGAACGATGAAGCCCGACGGCCAGTACGTCGCCGTCACCCGCGAGGGCGAGCAGATACTGAAGCGGGAGTATGCGGACTACGTCCGGATCTTCAACCCGGACCAGAAGAAGTATACCCTGACCGGAACGGTGATCAGCGGGCTCGGGGAAGGCCGCTACTACATGAGCATTCCCCATTACAAGGAGCAGTTCGGCGGTTGTCTCGGGTTCGAACCCTTCCCCGGAACCCTGAACATCCGGCTCGATCCGGCGAGCGTCGAGGTCCGCAAACATCTCGATCACGCCGGATGGATCGAGATCCCCGGATTCACCGCCGACGAGCGGACGTTCGGCGGCGCCAGTGTGATCCCCTGCCGTATCGGGGGATACCGGTGCGCGATCGTCGTGCCCTCCCGCACCCATTACCCGGAGGATATCATCGAGGTCATCGCCGGGTGCGAGCTCCGCAAAGCCCTGAATTTGAACGATAACGATACGATCGAGGTGGAGATTACCCATGATTGATGCAGCCATACAGGCCCTCGCGAGGGGCGAGTTCATCCTGCTCTACGACTTTGACAACCGCGAACGCGAGACGGATTTCGCGATCCGTTCAGACGCCGTCACGCCCGCCCACATCCGCCAGATGCGCAAGGACGGCGGCGGACTGATCTGCACGGCGATCCACCCCGAGGCCGCAAAGAGGCTCGGGCTCCCGTTTGCGCACGAAGTCCTGCGGGCCTGCAGCCTCGTCGAGCGGGATGGGGAGGTCCCGTACGACCCGAAGAACCACTCCTCGTTCTCCCTCTGGGTGAACCACCGCGAGACCTATACCGGGGTGACCGACCGTGACCGGGCGCTGACGGTCACCGCCATCGCGGAAGAGGTGCGGAAGTCGCTCAACGGCGGCGGGCACGACTTTGCGGCGCACTTCCGGACGCCGGGGCATATGGCGCTTCTCCGGGCCGCCGACCGGCTGCTCGACGAGCGGCGGGGGCAGACCGAGCTCTCGATCGCGCTCGCCACCATGGCCGGCATCACGCCGGCGGTCACGATCTGCGAGATGCTGGACGACGAGACGGGGTTCGCCCTCTCAAAAGAGGATGCGATGGCGTATGCGAAGAAGCACGGGCTCGTCTTCGTCGAGGGAAAGGACGTTCTTGAGCGGTGGGAGTCCCGAAAACAGCAGGGATGATCTCCATCTCTTTTTCTATCCTGCCCCATCTGTAGCCTGAAAAGTATTCCTGCCGGCCTTTTAGCACATCGCCGGCAACGCCCCCGGGCTCTCCGGCTGCGCCGCAAAACAACGCGGTGCGTGTGTTTTCAAAAACAATATATACGATTGTACGACACCATAATCGGATGAAAAGAGATGCTGTGGCATACTTGAATACGAGAAAGAAGGGGGATTTCGCAGCACAAAAGGGGGAGGTTGAGGATTTTTGCAAGTACCGGTTCAAGATTGTTGAAATCTTCAACGACCACCGGGCAAATGCAACGCCCCCGGAGAAGCGGAAAGGGTTTACGGAGATGCTTGAGTATTGCAGCGCCAATAACTGCTCCGATATCATCATCTATGACCTTGCAGGCCTCGCGAGGGACCCGGACGCCGGACTTGCCGCACTCAAGACTTTAAACGAGCAGTACACCGTTTACTGCGTGAATAACGATTTCTTCGGGTTCCGGGACGACCCGGAGCAGAGGAGAGCGGCCATCGGCAACTTCATCGAGTACATGGAGCAGTACCGCGAGAGCGCCCGAAAAGCCGCCCCGACCGTCTCGAAGAAGGCGAAGAAGGATAACGGGCGCCCCATCGGGAGGCCGCGGGCGCTCAACGAGGGGCAGGTCGAGGCCCTCCTCACGGTGCGGCAGGCCGGAACCAGCATCAGCCAGATCTGCCGGATGTTTGATGTCAGCCGGAGCACGGTCAGCAAGATCCTCGCGGACTACCCCGAACTGAAAGGGGAGTGGAAGGGCGCCCGGCAGGAGCCCGGGGAGGAGTAATCCCTTCCGAATATTCTTTCGCTCCGTCTCCTCCCGACTGTTGTAGTTCTCCAGTATCCGTGACCCGGGTGAGGACCGGGATCGTGACCATGCCGGGCGCGCCATCTTTGCCGTCCCGGTCTGGCGGCGGCGCTCCTGGTCCGTATGGCACCGGATGCATTACAGCATCGTCGTCATCGGACTCTTCATGCTGGCCTGGTGGGTCAACTTCTGGAACCTCTTCGTCTTCGGGCTCTGACATACTCCCACGGCTAAAGCACGTGGGGTTCTGACGTTGCTTGGCATTCTTCAAGCATTGCGTCGTGGGGTATCAGTGCTCCCATCGTGTACAT
>JASUSO010000079.1 GCA_030446015.1 Methanobacteriota archaeon | reverse complement strand
ATCTTCGCGTCCTTCGCGGCTCGAAGCCTACGGCTTCTCAAACTCCTTCCCCAGGGGGAAGTCGTTCTTCGCGTGAGTTAGTAGGTGCAGATAGCAATACAGCCTCACGCGAAGTGCGAAGGATGGAACGTCCGGAGCATGAGCACCGTCAGGTGCGAAGGACGACTTTCCCGAAGGGAAAGGAGTTCGAGCGCCGTTAGGCGCGAAGTCCGGCGTCCAGATGCTGCCAACTCTCTCTGCACCGCCGCACAAGCCACATCACCCGCCGGATACCAGAATGAGCAGAGCGCTCTCTCACCCACCCTCAACGTCCCGGCGATCTGTTGCCGTACCGTTTGAGGCCTTCAAGACCCCCGGGTAGGCGTCAAAAGATCGGCATCCGGCTTACCGGCAGTCAGGCAAAATAGCCGAATCCGTCAGGGAGCTCGCTGACGTTCTCGTAGTGTTTGACGCCCTGGGGGGTGATGATCGTGAGCGAGGGCACGACCACGCCGAACGTGTGCGCGGGGAACCAGTACGACCCCTGCCCGTAGTCGTTCGACGCATCCTTCACGCGCACCTCGACACGCTCAAGGTCGAGATACTGAATGCTGGCGTTGTTGAAGTTCAGGATATCGAGCGCCTTCTGCCTCAAGTCGGATTTCCCGAGGAGAAGAACGAGGAACACGATGCCGTCGTCTATCGTATAATTCATGGTGACGACGGCATCCGCTTTCTCCAGCCGGACGGTGACATCCTTGACGGTGATGTAGCCGTACCGCTCCTCGCCCACCGCCATCGCGGGAACAATGAGAGCAGCCACCAGCATCAGCACCATGCCGACCGCCAACCGTTTCATAGTATAGCGTATATGGTGCGCCTCATAAAGCCTTTATGGTTAACCCACACAAAATCGACCGTATATACGGCTGTCAGACAGATAGAGCGCACAAGAGGGATTTTTCCGGAGGGGCACCGATCCCCGGCACACAGTGAGGAGGAGGCGCGGGGAAACCCCATCGGCCGGAGAGGATTTACCAAAATCCAGCCGCTACGCTCTGCTCGCGGGCATCAAAAAAAATGCGTCGGGTTCTTACTTCGCCTGAGCAAGGACAATCTCGATGCTTGATACGTTTGTCTTGCCGGTATCGGTGTCGATCATCTCGGTCGACGTGAAGATCTCTTTCTTGTCCACGTTTGCAAGGAACCGGTTGAGCGCGATCTCCGCCGTATCGACCGCACGCGAAATTGCCTTCCCCCGGGCCTTAATCGCGACTTCCTCCGCTCCGTTATTGAACTGGGTGACCACCGCAAGCACGTAGTTCATGACCGGTTTGTTTCCCACGAATACTGTGTTGTCCTTTATCATTAGCCCACCTCGCTTAAAGATACTTCCTCGAACATATCAGTTCTGCGTTGAGGACGGATGCGCCTGCAGCCCCACGGATCGTGTTGTGGCCGAGCGCAATAAACCGCAATCCTTCGCGGATTCTCCCGACGGACACCGTCATACCCCGCCCGCGGTTACGGTCGAGCCGTGGCTGCGGACGGTCGGACTGGTCGAGGAGCTCAATGGCCTTCTCCGGCTGTAAGGGTAGATTGCTGAAGGGGGACTTAAAGTTTGCGTAAGCTTTTTTCACCTCGTCAACCGGCTCCTTCACATCGACCCAGACCGCAATGGTATGTCCGTCGATGACAGGAACACGGTGGCAGCTTGCACTCACGCTGAACGGCGCCGGAGTGATCTCGGCACCGTCGAACGACCCCATGATCTTCAGTGTCTCGCTCTCCATCTTCTCCTCTTCAGAGCCGATATAGGGGACGATGTTGTCGTAGATGTCCATGGCGGAGACGCCGGAAAACCCGGCCCCCGAGATGGCCTGCATCGTCGCCGCACGCACGTCATGGAACTCGAACGACCGGAGGGGTGCAAGAGCCAGTGTAAGGATGATTGTCGAGCAGTTCGGGTTC
This sequence comes from Methanobacteriota archaeon, assembly GCA_030446015.1. Classification (GTDB taxonomy): domain Archaea; phylum Halobacteriota; class Methanomicrobia; order Methanomicrobiales; family Methanoculleaceae; genus Methanoculleus. Next base: position 7,491 of record JASUSO010000079.1, on the reverse strand, counting down.
GTCACGATGAACCCGTCACGCCCGCGATCCCTCTGGACGTCGATCAGGCCGAGGTGATCCGGGTTCACTTCCGGGATCACCAGCGGAACGTCCGCATCCATACGGTGCGAGCGGGCGTTGCTGCAGACGCCGATGCCTGCATCAGCGATCTCCGTCTCGAGGGACGCCGCCACCTCAGGCGGAAGCGCCGAGAAGACGAGGTCGCAGTCCTTCAGACTCTCGACAGTAGTGGGAGTGACGACGATATCACTGACGTTGTCCGGGTACGGCGCATCGAGGCGCCAGTTGACCACCTTGCCGTACGGTTTCCCCGCACTTCGTTCAGATGCGGTCAGAGTCTGGAGATTAAACCAGGGATGATCCGCCAACAACTGAACGAAGCGCTGTCCCACCGCTCCTGTGGCACCAAGCACTCCTACATTTATCATAGACAAAAATATCTGTAGTGTTGGTGGTATTAAAAGAGTTGGTTTCTTTATTCCATGGAGATCGCTTCTGACGGGCACTCGTCGACGCAGGTCTCGCAATCAACGCAGAGATCGGCGTCGACTTTTGCCTTGCCGTCTTCCATGGAGATGGCGGAAGCCGGACAGACGTCCACACAGGTTTCACAGCCGGTACACTTCTCAATATCAACAACTGCTGCCAATTTGGTTCCTCCGAACGTACAATAGGTTACGACCGCACCAAAAATAAAGTTCGCGTTCCTCATCACAGCCCAAGAACATCCTGCATGCCGTAGATGCGCGGCTCCCGGCCCACGACCCAGCGTGCAGCCCGGACGGCGCCCTGAGCGAAGACCGCCCGGTCGTAGGCACGGTGAGAGACCTCGATGCACTCGAAGTTCCCGGCGAAGAGGACGGAGTGGTCGCCGACGATATCGCCGCCGCGGATGACGTGAACGCCGATCTCGCCTTTCCGCTCGGTCTCGCCGACACGGCCGTAGACCTTCTCGCGGCCGCCGAGTTCCTGGTCGAGGATCTCGAGGATCGTCTTTGCCGTGCCGCTCGGGGCGTCCTTCTTGTAGCGGTGATGGGCTTCGGTGACCTCGATGTCGTAGTCGCCGAGCTCGCGTGCGGCCTCCCGCACGAGTTTCCAGAAGATGTTGACACCGACGGAGAAGTTGCTCGATATCACCGCCGGGACGGTTCCTTCGACGGCGCTCGCGATCGTCGCCCGCTGCTCGGGGGAGAACCCCGTCGTCCCGACGACGAGCGCCACGCCGTTCGCGGCGGCGGCTTTGATGTTCTCGACCGCTGCGGCCGCGACGGTGAAATCGATCAGGACGTCGGGCCTCTTCTCCTTTAAGAACGCGTCAATCTTCGCCGCCGGGACGACCTCGGCCCCGAAGAGCGTCCCTTCCCGCACGTCGATGCCTCCCACGAGTTCCATGTCGGGGGCGGCGTCGACGATCCGGCCGATGTTGGTGCCCATACGCCCCAGGGCACCGGAAACGACTACCTTAACCATGATTTGCCAGCACCTTTCTCAGTTGTTCCGTCTTTGCTTCGTCGAGCTCGTCGAGCGGCAGCCGGACCGGGCCGGCGGCCATCCCGAGGAGTTCTACCGCCTTCTTCACGGGGATGGGGTTCGTATCGATAAACATCGCCCGCATCAGCGGAGCAAGCTCGTAGTGCAGAACCTGTGCGCGGGCAAGGTCGCCGGCCCGGAAGGCCTCGTACATCCCGACCATCCGGGCGGGATCGACGTTTGCCGCCACCGATATCACGCCCGCGCCTCCTATGGCGAGGACGGGAAGGGTCATCGCGTCGTCCCCGGAGATCACGCTGAACTCCTCGTCCTGCGTCTCCTCGATGATCCGTGAGATCTGGGTGATGTCACCGCTTGCCTCCTTGATCCCGACGATGTTCGGGTGCCTCGCGAGCTCGGCCACCAGGTCGGGCTGGAGGTTCTGCCCCGTCCGGCCCGGGACATTGTAGAGGACGATCGGGAGATCGAGGTCGGCGAGTTTCGTAAAGTGCTTGATGAGCCCGGAGCGGTTCGGCTTGTTGTAGTACGGGCTGATGACGAGCGCGCCGTCCGCACCCGCATCCTTCGCGGACCGGGTCAGGCGGACAGCCTCTTCGGTGTTGTTCGATCCCGTCCCGGCAAGCACCGGAACCCGTCCGTCGACGACCTCGACGGTCTTGCCGATCACCAGTTCGTGCTCCTCGAACGTGAGCGTCGCGGACTCGCCGGTAGACCCGCAGGGCACAATGCCGTGAACCCCGCGCTCCAGGAGTGATTCTATGTTGGACTGTAATCCTTCAATATCGAGACTCATTTTCGAGTCCCGGTAAAAAGGGGTGATGATTGCCGGAAGGATTCCCTCAAACATATAGTTTGGTTTAACGCTTCCTGGTATTTATCTTTCTTGAGATGTACCCTGCAACCCGGTTCCGGACGGCCTTGCTGTCGATCATGGTAACTTCGGCGACCGCGTGCTTATTCTCTTCAAAGTCTCCGCTGAATCTGTCGCGGTGCTTGACGATCAGTTCTTCGCCGAGGTTCTTGATATATGACGGTTTTATTCCCATGTTGACCTACCCTTACAATTGTGCATAGGTAATGCGATTTGACAGTTTAAGAATATTTTGTGCGACCGTGACCGGATCCTCCCCGAGAACCCGGATCATCGGCTCTTTCCCCACGGCCCCCCGGTCATAGATGACGTCGGGTACCCCCTCCTTGCAGCACGAGGCGACGCCCCAGTCCATCGTCTGCACGCCCGGCGGTTCGTTTTCCCGGTCGAACGAGCAGACCTCGAAGAGGAGGTTATCGAGCTCAGGGAGGATTGCTTCCGAGAAGCGGATGTTTGCGGCGCTCCGTATGCGCGGGTCGAAACGCATGGCCGTGATGACGATCCGGGCCACATGGTCGCTTGCCCCGAACGCGATCTCACCGACGGGGTGCACCGCCTCGCCGAGCCTGACGATCCGGCCGAGGACTCCCGCCACGTCGTCTTTGCTCCGCGCGTCGGGGAGGGCGTAGACGATGTTCATCCCGACTTCCGGGATGAGCCGGGCGTCCATCCGCTCGACCAGGAGTTCTACGGCCTCACTTAAGCGATCGACAACTTCCTTGCGCTCTTCCTGCATCATGCCACCTATCCTCGGTCAGAGAGCCATATATGGGTTGCGCTCAGTCTAGACCGATATCGCCGCGGACTTCTGCGAGCCCCTCGATCGCGAGGCGGTAGAACGTCCCCAGATCCATGAGCGGTTCGATCATCCGGATCCTCTCGCGCTCGCAGCCGGCGGCAAACGACTTCTCCTTGAACTTCTTCTTCACCGTCCGGGGGGTGACCTCGTCGATAGTTCCGCCCTTCACCAGGGCGCAGGCGATGATCAGGCCGGACACGCTGTCAGCCGCCTGGAGCGCCACCTCGACCAGCCGGACGTAATCCCCAAAGAGCATGTGGTTGTGGCGCCTGACGATATCCGCGATCTCTTCAGATACACCGTTCTCGATCAGGATCCGGTAGCCTTCGACGCCGTGGCGCTCCATATCCCCGCCGACGATATCGTAGTCGATGTCGTGCAGGAGGCCGATCACCTCCCACTCGCCGGCATCCTCACCGAGGTGCTCCGCGACCTTCCGCATGACGGCCGCCGTGGCATGACTGTGCGCAATGTGGGACGGCGACGTCACGTAGCGGCCGAGCAGGGCCAGTGCCTCGTCTCTCTCCATGTGTGTGGGATTGTCGGTCGACCCGGATAAGCGTGTGGGTCGCCCCCGCCCCATGGATAGAGATATACCTCCCCGTACCCCACCTGTTTACATGAATCCACGGGTTCTTGAGGTGCTGGCCGCATTCGGGTGTCTGGCACTGTTTGTCGCGCTGTTGGTGACGCTCCCCAACATGATGGTCGAGATGGAGGGGGTCGCATACATCGTCGCACTGGTCGCCTTCATCGCCGCACTCAGTACCGCCGGCTACCTGATCGATAAAAGGGCCGCTTAATTCCGCTTTTTCTTGATATTTTTCTTGAACCGGTAGTAACTCAGCGGGTGGTTGACCCGTTCGCAGTCCTTATCGCGGTTGACGCAGAGCCCAAACGTGCGCATGGTGGCGCACGACGGCGGGGTATACTCGGTGCCGCCCCGGCCGGAGATGTGCTCCACCTGGTACATCGTCATATCCGGGTCGAAATCCGGAGCACGCGCGAAGACGTCCGCTATCTGAGCGACGTTCATCCCGATGGTGTGGAGGAACGACGTCATGGCGAACCTGCCCATGTGCGTCAGGTTCGTCCCCGCGGTGATCGCCTGGATGAGGGCGCTGATGCAGGGCGGGAACGCCTCCTCCCTGACCTCGCCGAACTGTTCGAGGGCTTGCTGCTGCTGCAGCGCGGCAATCTCACCCGTCACCGGACTGAGGCGCTCGCAGATCCCCGCCGGGACCCGAAGCGGCAGCTGGTCGGCGATGATCGCCCGGATCCGCTCCCGGATGAGTTCGTCGATCTCGCTCGCCTCAAGGCTCACGTATCCCTGTCGGACGTCCCTGTTGACGAGCCGCCAGCGCTTATCGCGCAGGTGGGGAACCAGTTCGACGTACCGGGTGACCGGCATTGCAACCGCTCCGGTATCGATGCCGACGCTCCAGGCAACAAACCGCCGTATCTCCGGCTCGTCGGCCGCGAGGAAGAAGGATGCGCGTTCGGCCTCGTAGCGGGCAAGGCGGTCGATGAGCGACCGGTCATTGATGCAGGAGACGATCATCCGGGCAAGGGCGTAGCTCGCGATCTCAAGCTCGGGCTTGAGGTTTCGGGTATCTTCGTCCCCGAACTCCTTTTTGAACGTGACCGCGGCAACGACCCGTTCCTTCGCCCGCTCGAGCGCCGCGGCGCCCTGGCTGCTCCCGAGGAACTCTTCGAGCGACTCGACGTGCCGGCGGGCCAGCTGCTGCGATTCTTTCAAAAAGGGATATTTGATGAGTTCTTTGCGATCGAGTACTATATCCATCAATCGGCCTCGATCCGAGGAGCAAGGAGGTACTCGACGCGACCGTTGCCGTCCGCAATGTCAAAGACAAACCTTACCGGGTGATCGATGCCGAGGTGGACCTCCACCTTATCCGCGCGCGCCATGACCCGGCCCATGTCCTTCAAGTAGTCGATCGAGAAGAGGGAACGGGCCCGAACCGGGTTTAACGCGACGAGTTCGTCCTCGCCGAGCGCGAGTTTGATGTGGTCGGTGTCCCCCTCCGCCTCCATGTAGAAGGTCATGGCATCGGGGTCGATTCCGAGCGCGATCTTGTCGGAGATGACGGCGGCGGCTTTGATGGCATTGTTCAGCGCCTCTCCCGAGAGGACCGCCTTGCCGGGGAGGTCGATTCCCGGCGGGTTCGGGTCTTTCCGGATGGTGTTGACGTCGAGGAGCGAGATGGAGTAACGGTAGCCGCCGAAACTCAGTTCCAGTTTCCGCTCATCTTCGAGCAGGTTCAGGGTCAGCGCGTCGCCCTTCCCCATCATCCCGAGAATATTCTTCATCTTTGCGATATCCAGACCGAGCTCACCGGTCGTCGCCGAGAAAGAGTTGAACGCCGTGCTCTGGAGCTCCAGGGAGACCATGGCCACGTTTGCGGTATCGACGGAGCGTGTCCGGATCTGGTCTTCGGCCGTGTGCAGGCGGCACTCCGTCACCAGTGCGGCGATCGCGTCGATGGATTCCCGAAATATTTCTGCGTCAATCGTTGCCTTTAACATTGTGACCCCTTATTAAACTCTCGTTGAAAGTATATAATCACCCTATTCATTATAGTGCTTTACGATCAAAATCGGCAGAAGGCTCATGGCGCCGGTCGAAGAAGCGGTCGCGGCCGACGCCGATCGCCCGTACCCCGGAACCGGATCATTGATGTTTAACTGCATCGAATACTGTACACAATCTTCTTGATCGTGCCGGCGGTGCGGGCAGCCCCATCGTCGACCTCAGGTGGAGGGTATCCCCCAATGGGTTCTCAATGGACTAAAGACAGCGTCTATCGAAAGGCGATGAAGGCAGGCTACCGGGCACGTGCCGCCTACAAACTGCTGGAGATCCAGCAGCGAAACGGTATCATCAGGCCCGGCGACAACGTCGTCGACCTCGGGGCGGCGCCAGGGAGTTGGCTGCAGGTGCTTCGCGACCTGACCGACGGCAGAGTCATCGGCGTGGATCTCAATCCCATCGCGCCCATGGAAGGCGTCACCACCATCGTCGGGGACTTCACGGACCCCCTCGTTCAGGAGCGTATCCGCGAGGAGGCCGGCGGCGTCGTCAATGTCGTGGTCTCCGACGCATCGCCGAAACTCTCCGGCCAGAAGAGCTACGATCAGGCTCGTGCAATCGGGCTCGGCGAGGACGCACTGGCGTTTGCCTGCACGATCTTAAAACCCGGCGGCAATCTGGTGATCAAGTCGTTCCAGGGCGAGCTCTTCGGCGAACTGATCGCCGAGGTGAGAAAGCATTTCTACGCCGTCCGGGGCTACAGGACGAAGGCGTCACGGAAAGGAAGCGCCGAGACCTACATAATCGCAAAGAACTTCAAAGGAACCTGCGATGGTGCTGAAGGACCCCTATAACCGAACCGTAACCAACCTCCGGATCAGCCTTACCCAGCGGTGCAACCTGCGGTGCATCTACTGTCACGCCGAGGGCGAAGTGAACCCAAAGGAGGAGATGAGTGTCGAGGATATCGCCGAGCTGATGCGGGTCGGCGTGCAGTTCGGGATCAGGAGCATCAAATTCACCGGCGGAGAGCCGCTGCTCCGCCGCGACCTCGTCGATATCATCCGCTCCGTACCGCCGGGCGTCGAATCCTCCCTGACGACAAACGGTATCCTCCTCGCGGGGATGGCCGCGGAACTCAAGGAGGCCGGGCTTGCCCGGGTGAACGTCAGCCTCGACACCCTCCGCCCGGACCGCTACCGGCAGATCACGGGCAGAGACTGCCTCGCGGACGTCCTCGAGGGGATCGACGCGGCGATCGAGGTCGGGCTGACCCCGGTCAAACTCAACATGGTGCTCCTCGACGGTATCAACGAGGACGAACTGGACGACTTCATGGCGTTCGTCCGGAGCAAGCGCGACGTCATCCTCCAGGTCATCGAGTTGATGGAGTTCAACGAGTGCAAGTTCCACGGGGACGTGGACGGCGTCGAGCAGGACTTGAACGACCGGGCGAAACGGGTCGTCACCCGCCGGATGCACCACCGCAAGAAGTACTGCCTCGACGGCGCCGAGGTGGAGGTGGTCCGCCCGCTCCACAACACGGAGTTCTGCGCATACTGTAACCGCCTCCGCGTGACCTCGGACGGGAAACTCAAGCCCTGTCTCCTCCGGAGCGACAACCTGATCGATATCCGGGGCAAGCACGGCAAGGAACTCGAAGACGCCTTCCGCGAAGCCGTCGGCAGGAGAAAGCCGTTCTTTGTGTAAACGACGCCTGCCCCGTTAGGGGCAGGCGGAGTTCGAGAAAACGCGAAGCGTTTTCGAGTAGCGACGCCC
>JASUSO010000078.1 GCA_030446015.1 Methanobacteriota archaeon | reverse complement strand
CTACTGCTCCGACCTCGGGCTTGCGATCCACGCCCACCGGGCGATGCACGCGGCCTTCGACCGGGACGAGAGGCACGGGATCACGATGCAGTTCCTGGCAAAGATGATGCGTCTTATCGGCGTCTCGCAGATCCACACCGGAACCGCCGTCGGGAAACTGGTCGGCACCCGGGCGGAGGCCACAGTGCTTGCGGATATTCTCCGGGAGAAGCACACGAACGCTGTCGAGCACATGGCCCTCGACCAGGACTGGGGCAACATCAAGAGCGCTTTCCCAGTCTCGTCGGGCGGGCTCCACCCCGGGCTCGTCCCGGATGTCCTCGATATCTACGGCACCGAGCTCGTCCTCCTGGTCAGCGGCGGCATCCATGGCCACCCGAAGGGCACCCGGGCAGGCGCCGAGGCCGTCATGCAGGCGATCGAGGCCTGGAAGGACGGTGAGACGCTCGACGAGAAGGCGAAGAAGGCCACGGCGCTCCGGGAGGCGCTGGAGAAGTGGGGGTACTATAAGCCGAAGTGAGGGGGTTTTGGATTTTTGGTGACGCGATGAGCGTGAAAAACCTGGAATGCTTCGCTGTGGAGACAGGGGAGGGGGGCGTGCCCCCCTTCCCACCTGACGGTGGTCGAGCTCCGGTTCTACGAACCATCGCACTCCCCGTCAGCCCCTCCCCCAAGGGCGATGTCCACTGGGAATCCGTGTGTCAGGAACCGCGGATGGACAGTCCCCAGTCTCCTACTTAACCACGATTTTTACGTAAAACAGTCTTTGTTTTGCAGTTCAGCCTTGCCACAACCACGTAGCCCCATCAACCGATTTCCCCTGGTATCGCCACGCACTGCCCCCGCCCCCTTTGGGGCGCGGGGGAGGAGCGCGAAGCGCGGGCGGGGTGGGGGTTGATCAGGTGCAACTCGGAGTTTTCAAGCCAGCAGAAACTTTCAGAGATTTGTACCTCTGAAAAAGTGCTCTTTTCCCACCATCAATCACGCCCTCGCCGGCCCGTGCCGCTCCGGGCATCCTTCCAGAGCCGTCGTCTTCCCGGCGTGGATCTTCCCCGCCAGCCTCTCGAGCCCCTCGCGGAACTCGTCGATGTAGCCCTGCATCGAGAGGCTGCCCTCCGGGAAGGGGCAGTCGATATCGTAGAGTCGCTCGATCATCGGATCGGAGGGGAGGAGGTCGACGGCGATCCCGGTCGCTTCCACGGCCTCCACCATCGCCTTCCTAAACGGCCCGATACAGTAGGCGAGCCGGTGCCGGTAGGTATCTCGGGTCTTCTCGAGGTAGCCCTTCAGCCGGTAGACCTCGATCCGGTGGAAGTCCCGCCGGACCCGCTCGTCCGTGGTCTTGCCGAGCATGTAGTGGTAGTTCTGGTAGGGATACATGCCCTCGAGCTCCGCGGGGACAGTTCCGCAGGTGCCGAATATAACGATATGGTACTCCTCCGGGGCAAGGACGCCGTCGATGATCCGCCGGAAGAGCTTGTGGCTCGGGCTCTGGCTGTAGGGTTTCCGGACGGCGCAGGGGAGGAAGAGGGCGATCTCTCTCGGTGCCACCTGGTATTCGTCGATGATGAATCGGTAGGCGTCCTCAAACTCCTTCAGGTAGAACGGCGGGTCGAATATCTCGATCCGGTTCCCGTGCCTGTCCTGCACGACCTCGACGACCCGCCGGGTAGCACCCCCGCCCCGCACTATCAGATCCTTCTGCATGAAAATATGTTCCCCATTGAGAATAGAACGTTGAACCGGAAATCGCAAAAACCTCACCCCTTTGAGGAAAGGTATCGGAATTTGCCCGGCCGAAAATCCGCGAATCGCTGCCGGGAGCGCACCGGGAGGATAGGTGGAGACCGGGACATGCAGGCCTTCCGGATGCCCCGTTCGTCCATGGGAGGAGGTACAGCCGAAAGCTGGGTGAAAGGGGAAAGTATAAATTCCCATACTCCAAATTGGATTTAGTTCGTTTTCTTGCGGACTAAATATGCGACCGGTCATTGGGGCCGGGAATTCTCAACAAAGACAGGGGATAAGAGTCATGAATGCCGAAGACTTCCAGAAGATTATCACGAACGCCATCGACAACGAAGTAGAGTCGTACACCTTCTATAAGTCGGTCGCCGACAGGGCGAAGGATCCAAGCCTGAAGACGCTCTTCCTCGACCTTGCTGAGGAAGAGAAGGGCCACCGGGAGTACCTCCAGGGCCTGCTGGTCCGCGACGTAAAGCAGATGCAGTTCGTTGCGGCAAAAGATTACAAGATCACCGACTCCATCGATGAACCAACGCTCTCGGTCGACATGAAGCCGCTCGACGGTCTGGTCCTTGCTATCAAGAAGGAACTCCAGGCTGCCCAGATGTACACGCAGCTTGCCGCCGCATCCGCGGATGCAGAACAGAAGATGGTCTTCACCCAGCTCGCAAACATGGAGAAGGGGCACAAAGCCCGGCTCGAAGACATCTACACGAATATGGCATACCCTGAGGCGTGGTAATCCCTACCGCCTCAAAAACCCCCTCAAGCATCTTTCCTCGCGGGGCGGGCCCTCCCCGCCCTTGCCGAACGAGGCCTGCTCTCTCTGAGCGGGCTGGTCACAGGCGAAACGCCCTTGTTGTATTTAAAAATTTTGGATCACAAATGCCTATGAGCTCTGAAGATCAAGGTATCAGGACAGGAGAATGAAGAAGATTGTCATCAAGGGGGCGCGGGAGCACAACCTCAACAATATCACCGTCGAACTCCCACGCGACCGCCTCATCGTCCTCACCGGCGTCTCCGGATCGGGGAAGTCCACGCTTGCCTTCGACACCATCTACGCCGAAGGGCAGCGGCGCTACGTGGAGTCACTCTCCGCCTACGCGCGGCAGTTTCTCGGGCTGATGAGGAAACCGGACGTCGACAGCATCGACGGGCTCTCGCCTGCTATCTCCATCGAGCAGAAGACGACGTCGAAGAACCCCCGGAGCACCGTCGGGACCGTCACCGAGATCTACGACTACCTCCGTCTCCTCTTCGCCCGGATAGGGACGCCGTTCTGCCCTGAACACCATATCCCCATCGAGGCCCAGTCACCGGAGAAGATCGCCGACCGCATCGCCTCCACGATGTCCGGGACGGTCACGATCCTCGCCCCGGTCGTTCGGCAGAAGAAGGGGACCTACCAGCAGGTCTTCAAAGACCTCAACCGGGAAGGATACGCCCGGGTCCGGGTCAACGGCGAGATCCGTCGGACAGACGAGGAGATCACCCTCGAGCGTTATCGCAAGCACGACATCGACGTGGTCATCGACCGCCTCTCCGTCGACGAGCGGTCGAGGCTCGTCGAGGCTATCGAGAACGCCCTTGCAAAGTCCGAGGGGCTCGTCATCGCCGTCGACGAGGACGGCCGGGAGGAGACCTGCTCGTCGCTCATGGCCTGCCCGGTCTGCGGGCTTGCGTTCGAGGAACTCCAGCCCCGGATGTTCTCCTTCAACAGCCCGTTCGGCGCCTGCGAGGAGTGCAACGGGCTCGGGATCAAGATGGAGTTCGACCCCGACCTGATCATCCCGGACAAGAGCAAATCCATCGCCGACGGCGCCGTCATGCTCTACCGGAACTTCCTCGACGGCTACCGGAGCCAGTACCTCGGCGCCGTCGCGAAACACTTTGGATTCTCGGTCTTAACCCCGATCAAAGACCTCACCGAACAGCAGTACAACGCCCTGATGTTCGGCTCGCCGGAGCACCTCCGCCTCTCGATGCGGACCAGGAACGGGGACACATGGTCGCACTCCGGGACGTGGGAAGGGCTCGCCCCCCAGGCCGAGCGGCTCTACCACCAGACCCAGTCGGAGTACCGGCGCCACGAACTCGAGAAGTTCATGCGGATCCTCCCCTGCCCGAAGTGCGAGGGCAGGAGGCTCAAAGAGAAGGTGCTTGCCGTGAAGGTTGGCGGGAAGTCCATCGTCGAGGTCACCGACCTTCCGGTCACGGGAGCGCTTGCGTTCTTCCGGACGCTGGACCTCACCGAGACCGAGCGCGAGATTGCCAAACAGGTCTTGAAGGAGATCATCGCCCGGCTCGAGTTCCTCAATCAGGTCGGCGTCGGCTACCTGACCCTCTCCCGGAGCGCAGGCAGCCTCTCGGGAGGGGAGGCGCAGAGGATACGCCTCGCTACACAGATCGGGTCGAACCTCACGGGGGTGCTCTACGTCCTCGACGAACCCTCCATCGGGCTGCACCAGAGGGATAACCGCAAACTCCTCGAGACCCTGCAGCACCTCCGCGACCTCGGGAACACCCTCGTCGTGGTCGAGCACGACGAAGATACCATCCGGAGTGCCGACTGGGTCGTGGACATGGGGCCCGGAGCCGGGCTCCACGGCGGCGAGGTCGTCGCGGAAGGGCCGCCGGACGCCATCGCGGCAAACCCGGCATCGCTCACCGGCCGCTACCTTTCGGGCGATCTCAAGATCGAGGTCCCTGCCGAGCGCAGGAGGAGCGACCGGTTCATCCGCCTTGCAGGCTGCCGGGAGAACAACCTCAAGGGCATTGACGTCAACATCCCCATCGGCGTCCTGACGGTCGTCACCGGGGTCTCGGGGTCGGGGAAGTCCACGCTCGTCTACGACACGCTCTACCGGGCGCTGATGCAGAAACTCCACAACTCCCAGGAGCCCCCGGGGGAGCACGACAGCCTCACGTTCGACGACGAGATCGACAAGGTGATCGTCATCGACCAGAGCCCCATCGGGCGGACACCGCGCTCGAACCCGGCGACCTACACCAAGGTCTTCGATGAGATCCGGAAGGTCTTCGCCGAGACGAAGGAGGCAAAAGTCCGGGGCTACCAGCCCGGCCGGTTCTCGTTCAACGTCAAGGGCGGGCGGTGCGAGGCCTGCCAGGGCGAGGGGCTCATCAAGATCGAGATGAACTTCCTCCCCGACGTCTACGTCGAGTGCGAGGAGTGCAAGGGGACGCGCTACAACCGCGAGACCCTCGAGGTGAAGTACCGGGGCAAGTCCATCGCCGACGTCCTCGATATGAGCGTCGAGGAGGCGATGGAACTCTTCGAGAACGTCCCATCGATTCGGAACAAACTCGATACGCTCTCCAGAGTCGGGCTCGGCTACATCAAACTTGGCCAGAGTTCCACCACCCTCTCGGGCGGCGAGGCGCAGCGGATCAAGCTGACCCGCGAACTCTCGAAGCGGGCCACGGGGAAGACGATCTACCTCCTCGACGAGCCGACGACCGGGCTGCACTTCCACGACGTGAAGAACCTGATCGCCGTCCTCGACGACCTGGTCGCCCGGGGGAACACGATGGTCGTGATCGAGCACAACCTGGACGTCATCAAGTCGGCCGACTACATCATCGACCTCGGCCCCGAGGGCGGGGACGCCGGCGGCGAGGTCGTCGCGACGGGAACCCCCGAGGAGGTCGCTCTGGTTGAAGGGAGCCACACAGGTGCGTTCTTAAAGGAGATCCTGGTAAAGCATGAGACGTGATCTCTTCGCACACCGCGGCCTGCTCCCTCACGCGAAATCACATCACTACAGCAGTTCACTTACGCGAAGCTGCAAAATATTGGCCTTGTTGAAACCTCCAGAATTGACTCGCGCGAAGCCGCGAAGCCGCGAAGCTGGGAACAGTGTTAGCAGTACCCTTCGCGTCTTCGCGCCTTCGCGTGCGATCCACCGCCCTGCTTCACGCACATGATCGACCCCACAACCCTTCCGACCGAGCCCGGCTGCTACCTCTTCTCCGACAGCGAGGGGATCATCATCTACGTTGGGAAGGCGAAGAACCTCCGGCGCCGGGTCTCGAGTTACTTCTCCCGGCACGACCTCGACCGGAAGACCGAAAGACTCGTCGCCGCGATCGCCGGGATCGACTTCATCGTCACCGACACCGAGGTCGAGGCGTTCATCCTCGAGAACACCCTGATCAAGAAGCACCAGCCGAAGTACAACATCGACTTAAAGGACTCGAAGAGGTACGCCTACATCCACGTCACCGACGAGCCCTACCCCCGGATCCACACCGCTCGCCAGCCCGACGGGAACGGCCGTTACTACGGCCCGTTCGTCTCCGGCCGGGAGCGCGAAGACCTGCTGCGCCTGTTGAAATCGTTATTCGGGCTCCGGTCGTGCCGGCGCCTTCCCCGGCGCCCGTGCCTCCGGGCCCATATCGGCTCATGCAGCGCCCCCTGCACGGGGAGGATAACCGAGGACGAATACCGGGAGAGGGTCCGGCGGGCCGAATCGGTCCTCAAAGGCGATATCGCCGGGCTCATCCGGGCGCTCCGCGAGGAGATGGTCGCCGCGGCAGAGCGGCAGGAGTATGAGCGGGCGATGGAACTCCGCGACCAGATTACGGCCCTCGAGGGGCTGCGCGAGCGCCAGCACGTCGACCGGCAGAAGACCTACAACGAGGATATCGTCAACTATATCGTGAGCGAGGGAACCGTCTTTCTGATGCTCTTCAACGTCGACCGGGGGACGCTTGCCGGGAAGCACGAGTACACCTTCGACGAGACGGAGGGGTTCCTTGAGGAGTTCCTCGCCCGGTACTACGCCGACCACGAACCGCCGCAGGAGGTGATCCTGCCCGTGCCGGTCGACGACGCCGTTGCGGGCTACCTCTCCCACCTCCGGGGCGGCAAAGTCCGGGTGGTCGTGCCGCAACGGGGCGAGAAGAAGAACCTGCTCGACCTGGTCAGGAAAAACGTCGAGATCGCGTTCTTCGGTGACCGGATCAAACTGGACGAACTCAAACGCCGGCTGCACCTCCCTGACCTCCCGGTCGCGATCGAGTGCTTCGATATCTCCCACACCTCCGGGACGGCGATGGTGGGTTCGATGGTCCGGTTCCTCTGGGGGAAACCCGATCGGCGGAACTACCGGCGGTTCCGGATACGGACGGTCGAGGGCGTCGACGACTTCGCGGCGATTGCCGAGGTGGTCCGCCGGCGCTACTCGCGCCTCCAGAAGGAGGGTGGTGAGTTCCCCGACCTGATCCTCATCGACGGCGGGAAGGGGCAGCTCGCGGCGGCAACCGCGGTGCTCCGGGATCTCGGGATCAGCGTCCCGATCGCGGCGATCGCAAAGCGCGAGGAGGAGGTCTTCGTGCCGGGATTCTCCCACCCCCTGCCGCTTGAGCGGCACGAGAAGGCGTCGCTCTTCCTCCAGGAGATCCGCGACGAGGCGCACCGGTTCGCGATCACATATCATCGAACGCTCAGGAAGAAGACGGTAGCACCATGACGGAATTTCACCTCAAGGCGGACTTCAAGCCGACCGGCTCGCAGCCCGACGCGATAAAAAAACTCACCGACGGCCTCTCCCGGGGCGAGCGGTACCAGACCCTCCTCGGGGTCACGGGCTCGGGGAAGACCTTCACGATAGCAAACGTCGTCGAGGCGGCCCAGAAGCCCACCCTTGTCATCGCCCACAACAAGACGCTTGCCGCCCAGCTCTACAACGAGTTCAGGTCGTTCTTCCCCGATAACCGGGTGGAGTACTTCGTCTCCTACTACGACTACTACCAGCCCGAGTCCTACATTGCGAAGCGCGACCTCTACATCGAGAAGGACGCCCAGATCAACCCCAAGATCGAGCAGATGCGGCTTGCAGCCACCGCGTCGCTCCTCTCCCGCCCCGACACCATCATCGTCGCCTCGGTCTCCTGCATTTACGGTCTCGGGAACCCCGCGAACTTCCGGGGGATGGGGTTTGAGGTGAAGGTCCGCGACCGGATGCGGCGGGACGATATCATCAGGAGACTCATCGATATCCAGTTCGAGCGAAACGACATCGAACTCATGCCGGGCCGGTTCCGCGTGAAGGGCGACACCATCGATATCGTCCCCGGTTACTTCAACAACATCATCCGGATCGAACTCTTCGGGGACGAGATCGACCGGATCAGCGAGATCGACAAGACCTCGGGAGAGCGGCTGGAGACGATGGACTACTTCTTCGTCTACCCGGCGAGGCACTTTGTCGTCCCGGAGGAGGAAAAAGAGCGGGCGATAGCCTCGATCGAGCAGGAACTCGAAGAGTGGCTCCCGAACCTCGGGATGATCGAGGCGCACCGCCTCCGCCAGCGGACGCTCTACGACATCGACATGATCCGCGAGACCGGGACCTGCAAGGGGATCGAGAACTACTCCCGCCACTTCGACGGGCGGAAGGCCGGGGAGAAGCCCTACTGCCTGCTGGACTACTTCCCCGAGGACTTCCTGATGGTGATCGACGAGAGCCACCAGACGCTGCCACAGGTCAGGGGGATGTTCCACGGCGACTACTCGCGGAAGAAGTCGCTCGTGGAGTACGGCTTTCGGCTCCCGTCGGCCTTCGACAACCGGCCGCTGAAGTTCGACGAGTTCTCGGGCTACATGCGAAACGTCATCTTCGTCTCGGCGACCCCGGGAGACTACGAACTGAAGCGGTCGAGCGTCGCGGAGCAGATCATCCGGCCGACGGGGCTCGTGGATCCGGTGGTCGAGGTCCGGCCGATCGAGGGGCAGATACCGGACGTGATGGCGGAGATCCGGGCCACCATCGACCGCGGCGACAGGATACTGCTGACGACCCTCACGAAACGGCTCGCCGAGGAACTCTCGGAGTATCTCGCCGAGCAGGGGATCAAGACCCGCTACCTCCACTCGGAGATCGAGACCATCGAGCGGACGGAGATCATCCGGCAGCTCCGCCTCGGGAAGTACGACGTTCTCGTCGGGATCAACCTCCTGCGGGAGGGTCTTGACATCCCAGAGGCGGGGTTCGTCGGCATCCTCGACGCTGACAAGGAGGGGTTCCTCCGCGACGCACGGAGCCTCGTCCAGACCATCGGGCGGGCGGCACGGAACGCGAACGCGAAGGTCGTGCTCTACGCCGACACCATGACCGACTCGATCAAGAAGGCGATAGCCGAGACTGAGCGGCGGCGGGCGATGCAACTCGAGTACAACGCCCGGCACGGCATCACGCCGCAGACGATCCGAAAGCCGATCCGGGAGAAAGAGGTCGATATCACCGATATCAAGCACGTTCCGAAGTCCGAGATCCCGAACCTGATCATCGAGCTCGAGGCCGATATGCGGGAAGCGGCGGAGCGCCTGGAGTTCGAACGGGCGATTGCGCTCCGGGATATGATCAAGAAGCTGCGGGAAGGAAAGGGGCGGTAGGGGGACCGGCCCATCGAAACACAGGTTTAGAGGGGGTGATGGTGAAGGTTTCCTCACCCATGCACGGCTTTCCATCGGCTATCGTCACGCACTGCCCCCGCCCCTTGGGGCGGGGAACGACTGCCGGAAGCGTAGCGGACGGCAGGAGTTTGAGCACCGCAGGTGTGGAGGAGGAGGCCGGAGCCCGGGCGGGGTGGTGATCACGGGTTAACCTTGCGTGGTAGAGACAGGGGAGGGGGGATGCTTCCCCCTCGAACCCTACCGGCTTCTCGTGCTCCGTTCCTATCG
>JASUSO010000011.1 GCA_030446015.1 Methanobacteriota archaeon | reverse complement strand
GCCGTGGAACCCGTGGGTGAACGCGACGAACTTCTTTCGTCCCGTCCGGACGCGGGCGAGTTTGATCGCGCCGTCGTTCGCCTCCGCGCCGGAGTTCGAGAAGAATGCCTTCGAGAGCCCCGAGATCTCAACAAGCCTCTCCGCGAGCTCTGCCTGGTTCGGGATGTAGTAGAGGTTCGAGCAGTGGATCAGCTCGTGGGCCTGCTTGCAGATCGCCTCGACGACGTTCGGGTGGCAGTGGCCGGTGCTGCAGACCGCAATGCCCGCCACGCAGTCGATATACTCGCGCCCCTGATCGTCCCAGACACGGGAGCCCGCGCCGCGGACGATCTTCATCGTCCGGCTAAACGCGGGCATATAATAGCGTGCATCAAGCACGCGTGAATCTTCTGCCATGATATCACTCGTATTCGATCGTCGCGGGGGGTTTCGGGGTGACGTCGTAGACGACCCGGGCGACGCCGGGGATCTCGGCGGTGATCCGGGTCGCCATCCGCGACAGCACCTCATAGGGGAGGAGCAGCGGGTCGGCGGTCATCCCGTCCCGCGACCCGACGGCCCGGACGGCGACGATCCAGCCGTGGAGCCGGACGTCTCCCTTCACCCCGGTCCCGAGCCCGATGAGGGCCGCGAAGCACTGCCAGGGGCGGTACTGCTCCACCAGGCACTCCTCGACGATGGCGTTCGCCTCCCGGACGATCGCGATCTTCTCCTTCGTCACCTCGCCGAGCACCCGAACGGCGAGCCCCGGGCCCGGGAAGGGCATCCGGTGCTGGATCTCCGCCGGGAGTCCGAGCCCGCCGGCGACCTCGCGGACCTCGTCCTTGTAGAGGTCGGCGAGCGGCTCGATGACGCCCTTGAACTCGATGTCGAGGGGCATACCGCCGACGTTGTGGTGGCTCTTGATGCCTCCCTCGCTCTCGATGCGGTCGGGGTAGATCGTCCCCTGCAGGAGCATCGTCGCTCCCGTCCGCTTCGCCTCCCGCTCGAAGATCCGGACGAACTTCTCGCCGATGGCCTTGCGTTTCTCCTCGGGGTCGGTGATGCCCGCGAGAGCCTCAAAGAACTCGTCCGCGGCATCCACGACGCGGAGGTTCGCGTCGGCAAAGAGCGATCGGATCCGTTCCGTCTCACCCTTGCGCATGAGGCCGGTGTCCACGTAGATCGGGACGAGGCGGTCGCCTATCGCGCGGGTCGCGAGCGCCGCACAGACCGACGAGTCCACACCGCCGGAGAGCGCCATCACGACCTTCTCCTCACCGGCAGCATCGCGTATTTCTCTCACTGCCCGCTCGATGAACTTCTCGACGTTTACCATGTTTCTGTTTCACCTGACCTCTGATGTTAATTTATTCTTCTTGCATGCCTCTACAAAGCCGACGTAGGGTGGGGAGGGGTTTGTCGGGCTTGATTTGAACTCGGGGTGGAACTGCGTCGCGAGGTAGAAGGGGTGCTCCGGGATCTCGCAGGCCTCCATCCGCGGCCCGCAGGTGCCCGAGAAGACAAGCCCGGCGCCTTCGAGTTCGGCGATGAACTCCGGGTTCACCTCGTAGCGGTGGCGGTGCCGTTCCACGATTGCCGTCTTGCCGTAGAGGCCGGCAACAGTCGTCCCTTCCTTGAGGGTGACGTCGCAGTTCCCAAGGCGCATCGTGCCCCCGAGATCGCTGACGCCCTCCTGCTCGGGGAGGATGGCGATGACGTGCGTCCCCTCCCCCATCTCCTCGCTCGTGGCGTCCTCGATGCCGAGGACGTGACGCGCATACTCGATCACTGCGAGCTGGAACCCGAGGCAGAGGCCGAGGAAGGGTTTTTTCTTCTCGCGGGCATACTGGATCGCCCGGATCTTCCCCTCAATGCCGCGCTTCCCGAACCCGCCCGGGATCAGGATGCCGTCGACGTCGGCGAGGTCTCGGAGATCGAACGTCTCCGCGTCCAGCCAGCGGATGTTCACCTCGGTGGAGAGCGCTCTCCCGGCGTGCTTGAGCGACTCCTTGATGGACATGTAGACGTCCTCGATCCCGTACTTGCTGACGATGGCAACCGTCACCCGGTTCGTGTACTCCTTCGAGACGACCCGGTACCACGCGGGATCGGGTTCCCGGTTCTCAAGGGAGAGGTAACTGCAGACGACGTCCGCGAGCCCTTCCTTCTCGAGTTCCATCGGGATCTGGTAGATGTCGGGAGCATCCTTTGCGGAGACGACGGCTTTTACCGGGACATCGGTGAAGGTGGATATCTTCTTCTTTGTCTGCGGCCCGATCACGTCGCTGCTCCTCGCGACGATGATGTCGGGCTGCAGCCCGAGTTCGCGGAGCGCCTTGACCGAGTGCTGGGTCGGTTTGGTCTTGAAGTCCCCCATCGTGTCCATCGGGACCAGGGTGACGTGAACCAGGATCATCTCGTCCGGTGCAAGTTCGCCGTGCATCTGCCGGACAGCCTCGAGGAACGGCATGCTCTCGATGTCGCCGACGGTGCCGCCGACCTCGACCATGCAGACGTCCGCAACCTTACCGCCGTTGACAGGTTCCAGCGCCGCGCGTCTGATGCAGTGCTTGATCTCGTCGGTGATGTGGGGGATGATCTGGACGGTCGCGCCGAGGAAGTCCCCGCGCCGCTCCTTCTCGATGACGTTCCGGTAGACCTTGCCGGTCGTGATGTTATGGATCGATTTCAGGTTGATGTCTAAGAACCGCTCGTAGTTGCCTAAGTCGAGGTCGACTTCCCCCCCATCGGAGAGGACGAAGACTTCACCGTGCTGGGCGGGGTTCATGGTGCCGGCGTCGATGTTCAGGTACGGGTCGATCTTCACCGCCGTTACCAGGTAGCCGCGGTTTTTCAAGAGGCGGCCGATGGATGCGGTGGTTATGCCTTTCCCGAGCCCGCTCATGACGCCGCCGGTTACAACGATATACTTCAAGCTCTCGTTCCCCTCCGGTTGTGCCGGATGCTCTATCTTATGTATGTGATCTCGGGTATTGAGAATGTATTGTTCCAGCAGTCCCGGGGAAATTCCTCCCGGCGCAAAGGGCGCATCGCTGGACGGGGCGCCCCGGTGCTACCCCTCGATGACCGCGAACGACGTCGACGTCCGGGAAAGCAGCGTATCGTCCGCCGCGCACCTGACCTCGCCGTCTGCGAACGCCACCCGGCGGCCTTTGCGGACGACCCGCCCGGTGGCGACGATCCTCCCGGTGTTGACGCCCTTTATGAAACTGGTGTGCTCGTCGATCGTGGCGATCCGCTCGTTCTCGGCAAGGAGCGTGTAGAGTGCAAGCGCAATCGCCTCGTCGGCGAGCGCCACGTACATCCCGCCCTGGAGCCACCCGGCGCCGTTCAGCATATCCGGCCGGACCTCCATGCTGAGGCGTGCGCGCCCGTCGCCGTACTCTTCAACCTCTATGCCCATCAGCGTGAAGAAGGGGTTTGCGTCCCTCCCTACACGTTTTAGTTCGTCAATGTAGCCCACGTGACCACACCTGCCTTCCGGTGGGTTTGGAGCCAATCGGGATAAACGTTATGCGTACCTGTTCCGGATACAGGTTTTGGTTCGTTTCATTCCCTGTCTTCCAAAGAGGGGCCCGGAGCCCCGGCGACGGGTCATGTTGCGCCCCCGCCTCATGAGCGCCTTTCCCGGCGTTCCCTCCGCATAACGCGGTATCTACGGTGTCTAACTTCTTCTCCGGTCGAGAGAGGCTCCGGGGAGATATAACAACAAATATCTCTTCGACCCTCCACCAATACGGGTATGGAAGAAGCGTGGCAGCCAGAGGCGCTCCGGAACAGGCGACTCGAGCAGCTCCGGGCTACCATGGACGATTACATCGCAAAGAACACCGAACAGGTCGAGGGGAACCTCCCGGTCTTCTTCGGGCACGTTGCCGCCACGCTCGACAAGATGTTTCCCGAGCTCGACGACCAGACTTACGACGACTTCATCGATGCGACCGCGTCTGCGCTTATCAACGCCAGGCGCGAAGCGCCGACCCCGGAGTTTCTCGATAAGGTGCTGCGGCACGCCATGGGGAACAAGCGGCGCCGCAAGGGGCGGGCGGCGCTCGATGTGATCGTGGCACTGAAGTTGATCGACGCCAGCAACTACTACCAGGCGATCGATTACCTGACTCCCAACAAGGGTTATGACGGGCGCATCCACGCTGCAATCGCCTACTGTTACTACGCCCTTTCCCTTGCGAAGAACCTGAAGTCGAGACTTCGCCCGGACGACCTGGAACTGCACGCCCGCGAGGAGATACTGAACCTCGCGCGTGCCCGTGCCCCGCTCAACCGCCTTCGGCTCTTCAATCGCAAAGACAGCCGGTTGAATGCAATCTTCTGGTTCATGCTGGACCTGGCGTTCACCTGGTTCCCGAGCGAACCGGAGTTCTACCGCATCGCTATCGCCAAAACGAAGGATGACGGCGAGATCGAGCGCCGCAACTACCTCCTTGCTCATGCAACGGAGCGGTTCTCGGACGACCGGTTCTTCCTCGCGGAAGCGTTTAACGCCCGTGTTGAACTCCGCAACGGGAGCGCCGCCGCCGCAGTCGTCAAACAGATGATGCAGCAGTTCCCGAATGATCTCGAACCGCTCTATTATGGGATGAAACTCGCGATCCTCGGGTCTCAGCCGAGGTCGTATGCGACATTCCGGAAACTGGCGATCTTGAAGGGGTTTCCCCGTCACCTGCTCCTGGTGCTCGATGCCGCCTTCGAGGTCATGTGCAACCACAAAACGGAGAGTTACTTCTGCTTTGAAGAGGCGAAGAAGGCTTCTCCCGGGCGCGACTACTACACTACGGCGCTGGAGTATATCCTCCGCGACTTCATCGAAGGGGACGAAGAGCGGGCGAAACGCGCACGGTCCGTCTTCCTCACGTCCGTGGATCAGTACTGCATGCAGGCTCTGAGGATCAGGGAGTGACGAAGATGGTTGTCGTGGTGCAGGGGCGGATTCTCCGGCGGGAGGCCCACATTCCTGCTCCGGGATCCCGGGCAGCTTCAAAACGGCTCCTGAATGCGGGGGATTGTCAGGATAATCGGTTAAATCGGTTAATTTCGAAAATAGCGGTGAGAGACAAAACGATGCATATATCTAGCTCTAAAGGAAAAACCTCCTATGAGCGGCGCCTGCAGGCCCGAATAACCAGATATGCCGTGGAGGACCGGTTACGATGACGGGAAATAAGACAACCCGGGACGGCGCCCGGGAATCGCCTGACCTTGGAGCGGATACCTGCCTCTCGATCCTTCGCGAAGCGCCGGACGGCCTTGTTCTGGTGGACTGTGAGGGCCGGGGCCGGTACCTGAACCCGGCGTTCACCCGGATAACCGGGTATACCCTGGAGGATGTCCCGACGCTCGCTCACTGGTACGAGCGTGCCCACCCGAACCCGGCGTACCGCCGGCAGGTGCAGGGGGCGGGAGAGGAACTCTTTTTGGGCGCCAGGGAGTGCCTGGTCTCCAGCGTGGTCTGCCGGGACGGCAGGGTGCGCGATATCGAGCTCCGGCGGGCGGTGGTCGAGGGCGGCTATGTCCTGTTCGCCGTCCGGGACGTCACCGAGCAGGTCCTGACCGAGGAGAACCTCAGGCAGGCGACGTCTGAACTGACGGCGGTGATCGAGGCGTTCCCCGATCTCTTCATCCGGTTGAATGCCGACGGCACGATCCTCGATGTCAGGGTGGGAAGGCTCGCGGAAGCGCCGTTTATCACCCGTGCTCACCTCGGACGGCGGGTGCAGGATCTGCTCCCCGCCGGGGTTGGCGAGGCGTTATCGGATGCGTTGCAGGAGGCCGTCAGGGCGAATACCCCTGCACCGCCCCTCGAGTTCAGCCGCATGGATGCCGGCGAGATCCGGCACTTCGAGGCCCGCGTCATGCCGCTCCAGGAGATGCACCTGATGGTGATCATCCGGGAGATCACGGAGCGCAAGAAGGCGGAAGAGGAGTTGCACCGCCACCGTGAGCACCTGGAGGAGCTCGTCGCCGAGCGGACCGCCGAGCTCGAGCGCGCGAACCAGCAGCTTGAGCAGCTGCTCTATTACATCGAGATGACCGAGCGTAAAGCCGCGGAGGAGTGGCTGGACTCCCCGGTAGGACTGGGCGCGCCGGGGGCGGAAGGGTCCGGGGAGGCGAGGATCACCACCGACGCCGCTGGAACGATCGTTATCGCGGATATGGCGGCCGAACGCCTCACCGGCTACACGCAGGAGGCCCTGGCCGGGAAGGCGATCTGGTCGATCGTTCCGGACACCGATCTCCGGGAGCTCCTCTCTCGGGAGGTTCTGGGAGAGGGCCGGTCGGCGGAGTACGGAGGGGTCGCGGAACTCGTGAGGAGAGACGGGTCGAGAGAGGCCGTCCGCGTCTCCGGCGACCCGATCGCCGACGGCTCCGGCACGGTGATCGGGATGGTCTGCACCATTTATCGGGCGTGACCCTCAGAGCCGGAAGCCGTAGGACTCCGGGTGCATTGCCCCCGGGTCCTGGGGCGCCACGGCGACCCCGACCTGGTCCGAGTAGAGCCCGAGCCCTTCGAGGGCGGAGAGGAGCACTTTTTCAGGCGTGTTGTTGATCTCGCTTACGTGGGCGAGCATCGCCATGTGGATACGGTCGGCGAGCCTCTGCAGGCAGCGGGCGGCGTCGGGGTTTGAGAGGTGTCCGCGCTTCGACCGTATCCGGCTCTTTAAGTAGGCGGGATACGGGCCGTTTTCGAGCATCTCCGGGCAGTGGTTGCTCTCGAGAAGGACGGCGTCGCAGGATGCGAACGTATCGAACATCGAGGTGGTGACGGTGCCGGTATCGGTGCAGCAGCCGATGCGGAGGTCGCCTTCGGCGATAGAGAACCCGCAGGGCTCCCGGGCGTCGTGGGAGGCGGCGAACGGCTCGACCGAGAAGTCGCCGACGGAGAACGCCTCGCCGCACCGGCACCGCCGGACCTTCACGCCCGTTCCCCCGCACTTCGCGGTGAACGCTTCGAGCGTCCCGCCGGTCGCGTAGACCGGAACCCCGAGCCTCCGTGCAAGGACGTCGACGCCCCGGATATGGTCGATGTGCTCGTGCGTGACGAGTATCCCCTCGACGAGCGTTGCGTCTCCCCCGGCGGCTTCGAGGCGCCGGAGGATCTCGCGAGCGGAGAGCCCCGCGTCGATGAGCAGCGCACCCCGCTCCCCCCGGAGATAGGTGCAGTTTCCTTTGCTCCCGCTGGCGAGGACTGTCAGTTGCATTGTAGAAATGGTGGGCTGCGTGGATATTTAAGACCGGGGATGGCGGCGTGCAGAAAGAGCCTTAGGATCCGGGGCTCCAATCTCTGGTGAGCGCGGATGAGCACGACGGAGGAGTCCTGGCAGGGGGTGGTCGGCCGGGTCGTCCCGGGTCTTGCCGGTGGCCGGGCACGTATCGATTGGGAGAGGATGAGACCTCTCGTCAACACCTACCTCGTCCGGTCGCTCGATACGACGGCGCTCCGGTTCAGCCTCCCGGTGCTGCTCCCGGCCCCGCCGGGCGCGTCCGGTCCCGGTGCGGACGGGGCTGCCGGGGTGCTGATCGAGGCGATCAAGGCGGTTGTCCCCGTCGAGCGGGACCTCGGCCCGATCGCCGGGACAGGGACGGAGCATCCCCGTCACTGCCTGCCGAACGTGGAGCCGGTCACGCTGGTCGCGTCCCGGAGCGCTATCGGGACCGACCTCTGGCGGCCGGATGGGGATAACCGGATCGACGGCGAAGCCCTCCGGCTCGTCGTCAGGGGCGCCCTCCCGTATCCCGGGCCGCCGGTGCCGGGCGCGGTCAGGGAGGTCGCGGACTGCTTTTCGGCCCTCCTCGATGCTCTCGACCGCGTGGTGCGCCGGGTGCCTGCCGGGGAGCTTGCCGCGGCGCGTGACCTCTCCGTCGACCAGAAGGAACTCCGGCGCGCCTTGCCGGGGATGGGTCTCGTCGCGTTCATCGCCGACGGCACCCGCCCGGCCCGTCGGTTCACCCCGCTCCGGTGTCACCACCGGATCGCGGGGCCGAAGGAGGGCGTCCACGTCCCGTTCCGCTGCCCGGCGGAACTCGACCCGGTCGAGGTGGAACTTGCCGGGAGCGGCCGGATTGTGACCGGCCTCGGTCTCCGGCGCCGGGAGGTCTTCGCGGTCGCGGGTTCGAACGCCGAGGGGAAGAGCACCTTCCTCCACGCGGTCGTCGCAGGGGAGGACGACCACGCCGCGGGGGACGGGCGGGAACTGCTCGTCAGCGTCAATGGGGTCACCCGGGCGGAGGTGAACGAGCAGGAACTGGTCGGAGCAGACGTCAGCCTCTTCTTTGGGAGCCTCCCGCCGGGGCTGACGGGGAGTCCGCGGGTGGCCTACGGCTGGGGGAGCGGATCGCTCGTGATGGCGCAGAAGATCCAGGCCGCGCTCCGGGCCGCATCGCCGCTTCTTCTCCTCGACGAGGACCGTTCCGCGATGAACCTGCTGGTGCCGGGCTGCCTCCAGAGCGGCGAGGTGACGCCGCTCTCGACCCTGCTTGCCACCCGGCGCGAGGCGCTCGGGGAGACGGCGATCCTCTTCGCCGCCTCGTCGCTCGATATCCTGATCGCGCAGGCCGACCGGATCCTGACTCTCCGCGGCCACGAGGCGCAGGCGATCGATCCCGCGGAGTTCCGGCGGCGGCTGGACCGGCACCTTGTGGAGGTGCGAAAGCACCTTGCGGCAAAAGAGTGAGCCGGGCCGGGCCGCTTGCCCCGTCCCCGGCATGCCCGTTGCTTCACGAGAGATGCGAGCGCAGGCGGATTTGAGAAGCCATCTGGCTTCGCGTTGTAAAAAAAGCGTGAAGGGCGATATTTTGTTGCAATCCTCGTGAACACCCGGCAGTCATCACTCCCGCCGGACGACGTGAACCGACTCCGGCGAGAACGAGACCACGACCTCCCTTCCCTCCCGGAGATTCAGGTCATCCACCTTCTTCCAGGAGAGGATGGACGAGAGCGAGAACCCGCAGTCGACCGTCACCTTGCTGAACGGCCCGCGCGGCACGACGGAGGTCACGGTGCCGGGGAGGATGTTCCCGTCAAAGACCCTTCTTCCCCGGATCGCCGGGGCGATCCGGATGTCCTCCGAGCGGATGCAGAGGCAGATCGCCTCCCCCGCCCCGAACGGCGACCGTGCCCGGATGCGGATACCCCCCGCATCGACGGCCGAGGTGCCGTTCTCGCTGACGACGACGCCCTCGACGATGTTCTCGATCCCGACGAACCGGGCGACCTCCCGGCTCGCCGGGAGGGTGAAGACCTCCCGCGGCGTCCCCACCTGCGCAAACACCCCGTTCATCAGCACCCCGAGCCGGTGGGCGAGCCGCTGGCCCTGGTACATGTCGTGGGTCGAGAAGACGATCGTCGTCCCGAGGTCGCGGTTGATCCGCACCACCAGGTCCTCGATCATCGCCACCGAGACCGGGTCGAGGTTCGCGGTCGGTTCGTCGAGGAGGAGGATCTCGGGCTCGATCACCATCGCCCGGGCAAGCGCCACCCGCTGCATCTCTCCGCCCGAGAGCGTCCTTGCCCGCCGCTGTCCGTAACCCCCAAGGCCGACCAGATCGAGGGCTTCCTTGATCCGGGCATCGATCTTGTTTTTATCCGCCCCCCGGAACCGGAGGCCGACGGCGATGTTCTCCGCGACCGTCGCGTTGAAGACGGCGGGCTTCTGAAAGACCATCCCCATCATTCTCCGGACGGAGAGGCTCTTCTCATGCTCCGTGTGGATATCGGTGCCATCCACCCGGATCGTCCCTCCCGTCGGGGTATCGAGGAGATCGATGAGGCGCAGCAGGGTCGACTTCCCCGACCCGGAGGGGCCGATGACGGCGAAGATCTCTCCCCGGTTCACCTTGCCGGTGACGCCGTCGAGCACCCGGGTGTCGCCGAAGTATTTTGAGACATTTTCGAGTTCGATCATGGTATCACCGGTGCTGCACCGCGGCTATGGCGAGGTTCACGCCGAGGGCGATTACAAGGAGGACGATCCCGAGTGCGATCGACTGGGAGATGTTCCCCATCGAGGTCTCGAGCGATATCGCGGTCGTCAGGACCCGGGTCGAACTCGCAAACGACGCCGCGGCGATGTTGCCGCCGACCAGGATCGCCGCCCCAACCTCGGATATCGCCCGCCCGAACCCGACCGCGACGGTCGCGAGGATCGCGAACCGCGCTTCCTTTATGACGTTTGTCAGGAACTGGAGTTTTGTTGCCCCGAGCGACCGGAGGGTATCCCTGATCACCGGGTCGACCCCCGAGAGCGCGGAGATCGTAAGGCCGGTCATGATCGGGATGATCAGGACCGTCTGGGCGATGATCATCGCGGTCGGGGTGAAGAGCAGCCGCATGAACCCGAACGGCCCCACGCGGGAGATGAGCAGGAATATCAGCAGCCCGACGATGACTGTCGGGAGCGAGTAGAGTGTCTGGATCAGGTTGATGAGGCTCTTCCTGCCCGGGAACGTCCCGAAGTTGATCGCGGCCCCGAGCGGAATGGCAAACAGCGAGGCGATGATCGTTGCGGTGAGCGATATGATGATGCTTCGTACGGCGATGGCCATCACGTTGGGGTCGAGCGTGACGATGAGCCTGATTGCTTCCAGGAACCCCTCAACGATCTCGTACATCTTCTACACCTATCTCTGATCGGCCGGAGGCAAAAAAAGAGTGGGGTTGTGGCCCGTTCAGGCGACCGGGTCCTTCACTTCGGCTTCGGTCACGCCGATCTTCTCCCAGTCGTTCTGGGCGGCGTAGAAGAGCGGCTGGCCGTACTCTGCGACACCGAAGGAGGCGATCTCCTGCTGGATCTCGTCAGAGATCAGGAAGTTGGTCCATTCCTTCGCGAGGGCGATGTTGGTGTCGGGGTACTTCTCGGGGTTGATCTGCATTGCGCAGTAGACGTTGAGCAGGGCATCACCCTCGTCGACGAGCGCTACGAGGTCAACATCGCCCTTGTAGGCAAGGAATGTCCCGATGTCGGAGAGAGCGTAGGCCTGCTTCTCGTTTGTCATCGCAATGGTCGCACCCATGCCGGTCCCGGCCTCCTGGTACCAGTCGTTGCCCTGGATATCTGTCGAGTAGTTAAATCCGGCAGCCTTCCAGATTGCCTGCTCCTTCGAGTGCGTGCCCGATGCGTCGCCGCGTGAGATGAAGGTTACACCGGGGGTGTTGCTCTCGCCGGCAGCGTAGATCGTCTTGAAGGCCTGCACGGGGCCCATGCCCTTGATGCCGGCCGGGTCGGACTCGGGTCCGATGACGACGAAGTAGTTGTAGGCGAATACGCGCCGGTTGACACCATAGCCGTCGGCGAGGAAGGCATCTTCACGTGCACGGTCGTGCACCATCAGGACGTCGACATCGCCCCGCTGTCCATACTCGATCGCCTTGCCGGTTCCGCCGGAGACGATCAGCACCTCAGCGTTGTACTTCTCCTCGAAGATCGGTGTGAGGTGGTCGAGGAGCTTCGTGTCATAGAGGCTCGTCGTCGTAGCGATACGGAGTTGCTGCTTTTCTGCGGGAGTCTGATCGGTTGTCGTCCCGGTACAGCCGCAGATGAACAGAAGAGCGACCATTACGGCCGCAACGGCGAAAATTGTTCGTCTGTACATAGGTATCAGAGAGAAGTATCAGCATATGTGCATTTAAAGAGATGCGTTTTGAGTTAATGGTAACTTAATATAATTAATGGTTTTTACATCTCGAGTTTTTAAAAGAAATATTGTTTATTCTGCCTTCAGCCCACCACAATATCGCGGTAGGCGTCCCCGTCCGCCTCGACGTAGAGGATTGCCTTCCCGCCGATGAACGCTGGCTTCGGGAACTTTTTGAGTGCGACGGTGCCTTCCCCGACCGCCGCCCCGTCCCGGGTCATCACCCGGTCGACCCCGGAGGCGAGGATCGCGGCGACCGTCTGGGTGCCGCGGAGGTCGCGGATCGTTCCCTTCTGGACGAACCGGCCGTCGTTCCCCGACGCCGCAAGCCCGACCCCGGCAAGCGCGCCGATGACGCCGTCTTCGGTGCCGCCAAGCCCTTCGAGGAGGACTCCGGCCTCGCGGGCAAGCGTCCGCGCCCGGTCCTGCGTCACGACGCTCGTCTTCGCGGAGAGGCCGAAGCGGGTAAGGTCGCCGTTGATCGCGGAGTCGGAGGCGACGCAGATCCCCGGGTCGCTCCCCTCGATGAAGTCGGCGAGCATCAGTTCCTTTGCCGCCGCGAAGACGTCGGCCGCGATCCCGTTCCCGGTATCCTGGATGTGGATGACCGCGGAGCTGTTGTGGGAGGTGTAGGGGACGGCGGGATGGACAAAGAGCTGGTGGCGGGTCACCCCGGTCACCGTGTACGACCGGGTGAGTTCTGCTGCTATTGCGCGTGCGAGCCGTCCGGTTCCCCGGGACTCGCGTGTGTCGGTGTCGTCAATGCCAAGATAGATGGTCATGGAATCGCTCGTGTGCTGTAAAGATCTGTGCGCAACGTTCAAGAAGGCTTCTCCAGAGTTAATGAAAAAAGGTTGACTTGAGGCAGTCAGGCCCGGATGATGGTGCCGACCCGCTCCCCGTTGACGGCATTCGTGATGTTCCCCGGCACATGGGCGTTCACGATCTTGATCTCTTTGACGTGGACGGCGTCCCGGAGGAGTTCGACGGCCATCGGTTCGAGCACCATATCCTCCATCTCCATCTCGATCAGCTCGTCGGCGGTGATCTCCGGGATGAACTCGGCGTCGGGGTTCACGAACGGGTTCTCGGTGAAGAGGCCGTCCACGTTCTTCCCGAGGATGCAGTTCTTCGCGCCGACGACCTCCGCCATCAAGAACGCTCCGGTATCCGTCCGGTGCGGCGGGATGCTCCCGAGTTTCGGGGGGTGCTCGTACAGCCCGTAGGGCGGGGTGCCCTGCACGACCGGGAGCATCCCGAGGGATATCAGCGAAGGGAGATTTAGGAGATCGCCGGTGTGGATCCGGGTGCCGTTGTACTTCGAGAAGAGGAGCGAGATCATGATCGCGTTCTGCTCGCTGACCTTGCCCGCCAGTTCCGCAAGCACGCCCGTCGGCATTCCGAGATCGATCCCGACGTCAAGGATGTGCCGCACCCGGACACCGCCGCCGGTGGCGACCAGTATCTTGTTGGTGCGGGAGAGTTCACCGATCTCCTCGATCAGGGGAAAGAGGACTTCCCGCCCGTAGTCGATGACCCCGTGGCCGCCGAGCTTGATCACGTTCAGGTCGGGCATGATCCTGACCTGCTGCCCGGTCCGGGTCTCGCGGAGGAGGCCGCGCCGAACCAGACTCTCGCCGCGGAACCTTGATTCCATCTCAAATCGTTCTGCCATGGTATCAGTCCTTACTTCATATGCGGGAGAAACAGTTAAATATCTTTGGTGTATATCTGCTGATATACCAACTGGTATGGGATGGGAAAACGATGAAGATCTATGCACGTGAACGCCAGAAAGTCGGTACCGGCGTCAAACAGCCCCGGTTCCGCGTCGTCGCCGTCGTCGAAGAGCAGGGCGAGGAGAAGCACCTGAAGGTGGAGGGAACGCACTTCCGGAAGGTGGAGCTCGAACAGATTGCAAAGGACATCGGGGCGGAGATCGTCTACCTCGAGGAGATGCCCGAAGAAGAGCGGGGCGAGATGCAGGCAGCGGAAGCTGCGTAACCAGACCGACCCCCTTTTTTGCGCCGGACACGAGTACTGTTACGATCGGATGTCCACACACGAGTACGACGACATAATCGATGCGGCCGTCCGGATCCTCCTCGAAGAGGACCGGTGCGTCACTGTCAGTTTTTCCCCGGACGGCATCTCGCTGCGGTTCCCGACGACACGGAAACTTGCCGAGCACCTCGGGATCCCGCACTACTACGTCCTTCCCCGGTTCGGGGAGATGGAGCGGGACGGACTGATCCGCAGGATCGAGCGGGTCGGCATCTCCACCACGGCCGCGGGCACCGAGCGCCTCCTCGCGGTCATGGCGGGGCGGCACGGCGATCGCGCGGCGGAGGTCCTGGGTTCCGGGGTTCTCCGGGCGCTCGAGATCCAGGCGGCGCAACGGAGAGGTTAACTCTCCCGCTCACCAATTACTCTCTCAATGCAGTCAGGCGAGCCACTCCTCATCGGCGGGGTAAGCATTGACGCGTTCTTCGTGTTCATCCTCACCGTTATCGGGCTTATCATCCTCGGCAACCTTGCCTACATGCTTCTCCGGCGAGTGCTGGACGGACGGGTCTCACCGGGGGCGGCCAAGTGGACGGCGGCTATCCTGCAGTATACCGTCATCCTCGGCGGGGGCTACGCGAGCGCCCGGCACTTTCTCGCCTTCGACCCGACGGCTTTTGCCGCATCGCTCGGTATCCTCGGTATCGTCGTAGCCTTCTCGTCGCGCCAGATCATCCAGAACGTCATCGCGGGCGTCCTGATCACGATCAACCGCCCCATCCAGCTCGAGGAGTGGGTGAGCGTCAGCGGGAGGCCGGAAACCGTGCCCGGAAAGGTGCAGGACATCTCCCTCACGACCACGACCCTCAAGGGGCTCGACGGCGGCCTCATCCTCACGCCGAACTCGAGCATCATCACCTCAAAGGTCATCAACTACTCCCGCGCAGGGATTCTTGAGGTCGCGATCCCGCTCGCCGTCCCGGTCACCGCGGATCTCACCCGGGTGGAGGAGATCGCGATCGCCGCCGCGCGCGACCATCCCCTGATCCTGACCCATGTCGAGCCGGCCGAGCGGTCCGCCCTCCAGAACCTCTTCGATCTCCCGTACATCGGGCGCCTCTCCTCCGACCTCCCGCGTGCCGGCAACACGCTCTTCGAGCCGAAGGTCATGATCTCGTCGATCAAGGAGGAGTGGGTCCGGCTGACGGTGCGGGTCTGGATCCGGCAGATCTCCGAGAGAGACCGGATCGTCTCGGAGTACCTGGAACGGGTCGTCGAACGGCTGAAGGCCGAGGACCTCCTTGACGAGAAGAAACTGGAGGAAGAGCCCGGGACGGAACTTGCGGCGTCTCCCCTGGAACGCGCAGCCCATGAGAGGGGTGTCCCACCCGGACAGGCGATGTGAGGGGTGGTCAGGCCTCTTCCGGAGCGCCGGAAGGGTAGACGTGGGCTGACGATGGCCGGAAGGCGAGGTAAACAGCATCGCCCGGGGCGATACCGGCCTCTTCGAACCCCTGCCGGGTCAGCGTCACCTGGAACGGGATCCCCGTATTCACAAAGACCCTGACCAGCCCCCCGTTAGGCCGCACCGAATCGATGCGACCGAGAAAGACATTCTTTTCGTTCTCCGGCAGGGCGGTCTTCGACAGCAGGATATCTTCCGGTCGGATGGCAACGGAGACGGGACCACTGATGGCGTTCTCCACCTGTATCCGGAGATTCCCCACCGCAACCGTCCCGGTGGACGACCCCATCCCGCGAAAGAGGTTCTCCACCCCGACAAAACCCGCGACGAAGTCGGAGTTCGGCCGTCGGAAGATCTCCTCCGGAGTTCCCACCTGAACCACCTCGCCGCCGCGCATGATCGCCACCCGGTCGGCGAGGTCGAAGACCTCCTCGAAGTTATGGGTGATATGGACGATCGTCATCCCGGTTGCCTCGTGAATCCGGGCGAGTTCCACCCGCAGGCTCTCACGCGTCTTCACGTCCAGTGCGGAGAGCGGCTCGTCCAGCAGCAGCGCTTCGGGCTCCATCACCAGTGCCCGGGCGATCGCCGCACGCTGCTGCTCGCCGCCCGAGAGCGTGCCCGGGTAGCGGTGGAGCAGATGGCTGATGTTTAAGAGTTCGGCGCTCTCCTCCACTTTTCCACGGATGAATACGGGGTCGGCGCGGCGGGACTTCAGCCCGAAGCCGATGTTCTCTTCAACGGTCAGGTGCGGGAAGAGCATGTAGTCCTGATAGACCATGCCGATGTTCCTGTCCCGTGCGGGAACGTCCGTGATGTCCCGGCCGTTCAGAAGAATCCTGCCGGCATCGGGGCTGTAGATCCCTGCGATTGTCTCAAGAAGGATCGTCTTCCCTGCACCTGTGGGGCCGAGGACGATGAAGTATTCGCCGTCTCCGATCGAGAGCGAGACGTTCGAGAGCGTAAACTCCCCGAGGCTCTTGGATACCGAATCGATGGTAAGCATGTGTACCTCCTAGTAGACGTGCGTGGCTCCGCCGTAGCGCTCGAAGACGTATAGCGAGACGATCGAGATCATGATGAGGATCGTCGCTGCGGAGATGGCGTACTCGAGCTTTCCGATGGACATGTTCAGGAAGAGGGAGAGCGGGAGCGTCTCGGTCTTCATCCGCGTTGCACCGGCAAGCATCAGCGCGGCGCCGAATTCACCGATTCCCTTTGACCAGGTGATCACCGATCCGGCGAGGAGACCGTTTGAGGACATGGGAAGGGTGACCCGCCAGAAGGCCTGCGCGTCGGTGCAGCCGAGGGTCTTTGCCACGTACTCGTAGCGGGGGTTGACACTCTGAAACGTCGCGCGGGTCACTCGAAGCATGTAGGGCAGGTTCACGAAGAACTGCGCTACGATGATCCCGAGCGGTGTAAAGACGACGGTGAGCCCTGCCGCAGCAAGCGATTTACCTATCGGGGATACTCCGAAGAAGAGCAGAAGCCCCACGCCCGCCACGAGCGGCGGGAGCGCCATCGGGATATCCATCAGCATGTTCATCACTGTCTTGCCCGGGAACGAGTAGCGTGCGAGCGCATAGGCTACCGGCACGGCGACCAGAATGCAGAGGAGTGTGGAGATGACGGAGGTGATGATCGAGAGCCGGACGGCGAACTGGATCTCCTCAGAGAAGAGGGACTCGATGAAGACGCCCATCGGGGAGTGGGTCACCACCCCGAGGATGACCAGCAGAATGAAGATGGCGATGAGGAGAGCGACCGTGATGGTCGCCGCCCGAAAAAAAGAGGGTTTTTTCAGGTTCATGAAGACTCCTCATGTTCCCGGAGGTCCTTTGGCGAGAAACTCCTGACCTTTACCTCCTCGATATGCCGTGCGTCGACCCAACCGCTCCTGACCTCGTCGCGGTGGTCGAACTGGCGGACGTAGGGTTTGATGTCGAGGAGCGGGGTGCCGTCCAGCACGTCGATCCCGCGGACGCGGACGGTGTTGCCCTCGACGGAGACGACCTCGACGAGGGAGATCCCGATCGGGTTCGGGCGGTTGAAGTGGCGTATGGCAAATATCCCCCGCTCTTTGCTGCCATCGACGAACGGGCGCTGGCGCAGGCTAAAGCCGTTCGCCCGATGGAAGTGGTAGAGGAGGATGATGTGTGAGAACCCCTCGACCCCTTCAAGCCCCCCGGCATACTCGGGGAAGACCTCGATCGTCCCCTCCGCTTCGGAGAAGATGCTCTGGATGGGTGTGGTGTCCTGGTCAGTGAACGGCGAGTGAATCGTTCCGATGATCCGGTAGGTGACTTCCATGTGACATCTCTCCTTTCCTGGTTTTATCAGGGTTTGACATCCGCGTAGGTGTCGCTTGGGTAGGTGACGAACCCGTGCCGGGTGAAGATCTCTTTGCCTTCGTCGGAAATGACGAATGCGGTGAACTGTTCGGCTTCAGTGGGATGCTCTGAAGACGTCAGCACCCCGATGGGGACGATCTTGACCAGGTTGTCAGCGTTCGGGATGTAGATGAGGTCCATCTTCTCCGGCACGTAGAGATCCTCCCAGATGATACCAACGTCGGCCTGCCCCATGGAGATGTAGACCAGCAGTTCGTTTACCGTGCCGGAACGGGTCACGACGTTCTTGTTCACGTCATCAAGGAGGTTGTTCTTCGCCAGGAGTTTGTCGGTCAGTTCCCCGATGGCAGTGGCGGTGTCGCCGAGCGCCACCCGAACCCCGGGTTTTGCCATATCCTCAAGACTGGTGATGCCTGCGGGGTTGCCCTTCGGGACGGCGATGACCGGGACATGGTAGACGATCAGGTGCTCCTCCTCGACCAGCCCCTTCTCGCGGGCCGCATCGAAGTAGGCGGTTGCTCCCGGCATGTAGACGTCGCCCATCCCCGTCAGTTCCATCTGGGTAAGGAGGGTGTTCGACCCGCCGAAGATGAAGTTGATCGGGATGCCTGTCCGGTTCGTGAAGGTCGCCGCGATCTCTTCCATCGGTTCGCGCATGCCCGCGCCGCAGTAGACGAGCAGCTCGGGTTTTGTTGTGTCGGTCTCCGCCGGTGTATCGGCGGTAGTTCCGGTACATCCGCATGCGAAAGCGGCGGTTGCTGCGATCAGCAGTCCAGTAATGAGAAGCAGGTGTGCTTTCATAAGAATAATCTCTCAGAAAAGCAAAATAAACGTATATGGATCAGATCAAATTAAATAAAATAAATTAACAGGATTAATTTTATGGGGTTGGTGATTTGGTTAAATAATATGGCATACCCCGGTCGCCTATCCAAAATACAAAAAGGAAACAAGACATAACAAGAGCTGGACAATGGCGGAGAGCACCGGAACAGGGGGAGGCGGCATCCGGATCACCCTCGAGGAGATCGCCGGAGCCGTTGGCGACTTCGGCACCATCTTCCCCATCCTGCTCGGTGTCGCCATCGTCTGCCCGGACGTCAACGTCAGCCACTTCTTCCTCTTTCTCGCCGCCTGGTTCATCATCACCGGGTTCTACTACCGCCTGCCCATCCCCATCGAGCCGATGAAGGCGATCGGGGCGGTCGTCATCGCCGAAGGGCTCTGTGCCGGCGAGATCGTGGCTTCAGGCATCGTTGTCGGGGTGCTCTTCCTCGTCCTCGGGCTCGTCGGCGGGATGACCTGGCTTGGGGACCGGATACCAAAGAGCGTCATCCGGGGCGTCCAGGCGGGTCTTGCCCTCCTCCTCCTCAAGACGTCGTTCGGCTACATCGTCACCGACGTTCTGGTTGCGGCGCTCTCGATAGCGATCATCCTTGTCTTCTTCGTCGCGTCGCAGCGCACCCGGATCCCGGATGTCTCGGCGCTGCTCGTCCTCGTTATCGGGCTTGGCGCCGGGATCGCGACGCAGGGGATGCCGCCGTTCCGCCTGATGCCCGTCCCCTCCCTCGTCCTCCCCGCGCCCGTCGATTTCATCGCCGGGACATGGGACCTCGTCCTCCCGCAGATCCCGCTCACGATCGCGAACGCCATCCTCGCGACGTCCCTCCTCACCTACGACCTCTTCCCGAAGAAGGGCGTCGACCCCGACCGGCTCTCGCGGACGATCGGGGCGATGAACCTGGTCTCGACGCCGCTCGGCGGGTTTCCGATGTGCCACGGCGCCGGGGGGCTTGCCGCGATGTACCGGTTCGGCGCGAGGACCGGCGGGGCGAACATCGTTGCCGGGATCTTCATCCTCATCTTCGCCGTTGCCTTCGCCCCGCCGGAGGTCCTGACCCTCATCCCCTTCGGCGTCTTCGGCGCGCTCCTGGTCTTCGTGGCGATCGAGCTCGGGAAACACAGCGCGAAGACGGAGTCCTACCTGGTCACGGCGGTCATCGCCGTCCTCACCCTCGTGATCGGCCTTACGTTTGCGTTCATCATAGGGATGATCCTCGCCTATGCGCAGAAGTGGCGGGAGAAGGGGAGAGCGTCCCCGTCCTGACCCATACTATGCTACTTTTGACATCCCGAGAGCGATACGGCCTCACGTGAGACTATATTGTTATCCGAACCTGTAAATTCACGCGAAGCCGCGCAGAGCGCGAAGATCGGTAAGGGATTGCTGGCAGTTCTCCTCTGAAGCCTGATAATTTCTCATTCCTGCCAACACTCGCACATAACATCTGGCGGTGCTCACGCTCTCTCCCCTGTGGGGAGGTCGCACTTCGCGGCTTCGCGTCCTTCGCGTGAGGCCGTATCATCACTTGGAAACAGTTAGTTCACGCGAAGGACGACTTCCCCTTTGGGGGGGGAGTTTATCCGGTCTTCTCGCCGGTTCGCTCACGACGCTCTCGTTCGCGCCGCAGGCCGCGAGAGCGTGGCTGCCACGCGCTCAACCGCCGACCTCTCACTCGCGACGCTCATCGTTCTCCTCGCGGGCGTTCTGCTCTGGTTCGCCTACGGTGTGGTGAGAGGGGATGTCGCCATCGTGGCGGCAAACGCCGCGACAGCCGTCCTGGTCGGCCTCCCCCTCTCGCTCAAGAAAAAGAACGGATGACGTGGATCGCCGTTGCCTTCACGGAGAATGCGATGGAGATTCCCGACGGCGAGGACGGCGTCGTCGGCCCGGATGGAACAGAATTCGGGAGGGAAAGGGTTTTGATGCGGATTCAGGGCTTTTAACGCTGGATCAGGTGAACCGCCTTCGCCTGGAGAGAGACCCAGACCTCCATCCCCTCCCGGAGATCGAGGGCCTCCGCCCTCCTCGCAGTCACGAGCGCAACGATATCGCACCCGCAGTGGATCGTCACGTTCACGAACGGTGCCGTGGGATCGATGGCGGTGACCGTGGCGGGGAAGACGTTCTCCGCCTCATCGTGGCCGGGCTCCCTCCGGTGCAGGGAGATGTCCTCGCCCCGGACGATCATCTCGACCTCGTCTGAGGGCGGCGGGGTCGCCGAGAGGATCTCCTTACCCTTTGCCTCCACCACGGTGAACCCCTCTCGCTGCGCGACGACCCGGCCGGGGATGATGTTCTGGACGCCCACGAACCGTGCGATCCGCCGGTCCTTCGGTTCGCGGAAGATCTCGTGGGACGGCCCGGTCTGGGCGATCGTCCCCTCGATCATCACCCCGACCCGGTGGGCGAGGCGCTGGCCCTGCGCCAGGTCGTGGGTGCTGATGATGACGGTCATCCCCGTCTCGCGGTTTAAGCCCGTCACGATCCGCTCGATGGTCGCGGTCGATCCCGGGTCCAGGTTCGCCGTCGGCTCGTCGAGGAAGAGGATCTCGGGCTCGGTCACGAGCACCCGTGAGAGCGCCACCCGCTGCTGCTCCCCGCCGGAGAGATCGGTCGCCCGACTCTTGATGTAACGGGAGAGCCCGACGGCCTCGAGGGCCTCCTTCACCTTCCGGTCGATATCGCCAGAGGGAGCACGCCGGTAGCGGAGCCCCATCGCGACGTTGTCGTAGACGGAGGAGTTGAAGACGATCGGTCGCTGAAAGAGCATCCCCATCCGGCGGCGGAGGTCAAGCCACCTGCCGCGTTCCGCGACCGTGTCGATCCCGAAGACCGAGAGTTCCCCTCCGCTCGCGGGCTCGATCAGGTCGAGGAGCCGGAGAAGCGTGCTCTTCCCCGACCCGCTCGGGCCGATGAGCGCGAGGATCTCGCCTTCGCTGACCGAAAGGTCGACGTCGTGCAGGACTTCAAGGGTGCCGTAGACCTTTCTGATCCCGTGTGCCTCGATGACCGTCATGATATCACCGTTGCTGGACGAGCGAGAGGGCGATGTTCACCCCAAGCGCCACCGCGAGAAGGATGATCCCGAGCGCGATCGAGAGGGAGTAGTTCGCCATCGATGTGTTGAGCGCGATCGCGGTGGTGAGGACGCGGGTCGCGCCCCGGATGTTCCCGCCGACGATCATCACCGTCCCGACCTCGGCGATCGCCCGCCCGAACCCAAGGAGGACGCCGGCCATCACCGCGAACCGTGCCTCTGCGATGATCGTCGTGACCGTCTGGAGCCTGCTCGCGCCGAGGGCGGTGATCGTGTAGCGTTTGTCCCGGTCGATCCCGGAGAGCGCCGAGATCGTCAGCCCCATCAGGAGCGGGATGATGAGGACGGTCTGTGCGACGATCATGCCGCCGGGGGTGTAGAGGAGGCGGAGGAATCCGAAAGGGCCGATGTTCGAGAGCATCAGGAAGACGATCAGGCCCACGATGACCGTCGGGAGCGCATACAGCGTCTGCAGCGTCGAAACGACCGCGTGCTTCCCCCGGAAATCGTAGAAGTAGATGAGCGCCCCGAGCGGCAGGGCGATCAGCGCGGCAAAGAAGGTGGCGGTGAGGGAGATGTAGAGCGATCGGATGGTGATCTCCACCACCTGCGGGTCGAGGGCGATGATGAGCTCGACGGCCTCGATGAACCCCTCGATGATCGGGTTCCCGTTCACCATGCGCCCTCAGCCTCCCTCACCACGTCCAGGATTCTCCCTCCCGTCACCGACGTCTGGCTTATCCGGCCACCTCTCCGGTACAGGTGCAGTTGAACGGCGGCTCGGTACACTCGGGTGAGTAGAGCGGCACAAAGAGCGGTTTGCCGAACTCCTCGGCGCCGAACTCACCGATCATCTGCTTCGTCTCGTTCGTGGTGAGCCAGTTGATGAAGTCTGCAGCACCCTCAGCGTTCACGCCCGGGTGCCGCTCGGGGTTGACGGCGATCGCGGTGTAGCGGTTCAGGAGTTCCGCACCCTCGGCGATGACCGGGACGAGGTTCAGCCTGTCCGCGAACGAGAGGTAGGTCCCTTCATCAGAGAGGGTGTATGCCTGCTGCTCGTTTGCAAGGATCAGGGTGTCGCCCATGCCCTTGCCGGCCTCGATGTACCAGGCCCCGGCGTCCATGATCTCGGTCTCGTAGTCGTAGCCCGCCTCCTCCCAGAGGGCCTTCTCCTGGTTGTGAGTGCCGGAGTTGTCGCCGCGGGAGACGAACGCAACACCCGCGGTGTTGTTCGCCCCGGCCGCATAGATCGCCTGGATGGCCTCCACCGGGCTCATGTTCGCGATCCCAGCCGGGTCGGACTCCGGCCCGACGATGATGAAGTAGTTGTAGGCGATGCACCGGGGATTGATCCCGAACCCGTCGTCGATGAACTGCTGCTCAAGGTCCGGGGCGTGGACGAGGACGAGATCGACGTCGCCGCGCCTGCCGGAATCGATCGACTGTCCGGTGCCCTGGGCGATGAACTGGAGATCCATCCCGGTCTCGCTCTCGTAGACCCGTTCGAGCTCCGCGAGCAGCCCGGTGTTCTCAAGGCTTGTCGTGGTGGCTATCCGCAGGACGTTCCCTCCGCCGGCGGGTGCGGTCGTGGCGGCCGGGGTCTCGTTTCCCCCGGGCGGCGCCGTCCCCGTGCACCCCGCACAGAGAGCGCAGATGAGCAGGATCACGAGGATGCCTGTCGTCAGATGTGTCGCATTCGGTCTCATAACAACGCGTCAGGATGACAGACCGATGATAAATAGTTAACGGAGGCTTGATGTCAACGGTACGTCTGCCGCCCCGGGGAAAGGGAGCTCCGTGCCGGATCGCTGCATCCACCGGGAGAGAAGGGCGGACCGTGCCGCCCGTCTCATGCCGTAGCGTTCATCTCCCCCGAACAGGTGGTGCAGTTGAACGGCGACTCGGTGCATTCCGGCGGGTAGAGCGGGATGAAGAGCGACTGGCCGAACTCAGCGACGCCGAAGTTCCCGATGAACTCCTTGGTCTCGTCCGTGGTGAGCCAGTCGATGAACCTGTTGGCCTCATCGACGTTGACGCCCTGTGCCATCTCGGGGTTGACCGCGATCGCGCTGTAGCGGTTCATGAGCTGGTCGCCCTCGGTCACGAGCTGCACGAGGTCCAGCTGCTCCTGGAGGGCGAGGTAGGTCCCGATGTCGGAGAGCGTGTAGGCCTCCCTCTGGTTGGCAAGGGTCAGCGTCTCACCCATGCCGCTCCCGGTCTCAAGGTACCAGGCCCCGGAGTCCTGGATCTCGGTGGTGTAGTTGTAGCCGGCGGCTTCCCAGATCTCCTGCTCGCGTGTGTGCGTGCCGGAGTCGTCACCGCGGG
Organism: Methanobacteriota archaeon; assembly: GCA_030446015.1. Taxonomy (GTDB): domain Archaea; phylum Halobacteriota; class Methanomicrobia; order Methanomicrobiales; family Methanoculleaceae; genus Methanoculleus. The sequence goes on along the minus strand of JASUSO010000011.1, from coordinate 20,236 downwards.
AGGCAAAGGCGACGCCCGCGGTATCGTTCGTCCCGGCGACGTAGATCGCCTGGAACGCCTCGACCGGGGTCATGTTCGCGATCCCCGCCGGGTTGGATGCGGGGCCGACGATGATGAAGTTGTTGTAGGCGAAGCACCGCTCGTTGATGCCGTAGCCCTCGTCGATGAACTGCTGCTCAAGCGATGGAGAATGGACGAGCACCAGGTCGACGTCGCCGCGCCGTGCGGTGTCCAGGGACTGCCCGGTCCCCTGGGCGGTGATCTGCACGTCCACATCGGAGGTGTTCTCGTACATCAGTTCGAGTTCGTCGAGAAGGCCCGTATCACGGAGGCTTGTCGTCGTTGCTATCCGGAGTACTCCCGGGTCTGCCGCTTCCTGTGCCGTGACGGTGGCGGCACAGGCCGCGAGCATTATCACCATGATGCCCAGAATGGGCACCCACGTTCTTCGTGCCATACGGCGGGGCAGTCCGGCGACAAAATATTTAGTTATTTTCATAATAGTTAACAAATTGATTTTGGTAACCGATCTCGCTAAATCCCCCTCCCCGGCGGGGCTGCGGTCGAAACCTTAACGCTTCCGCCCGCCGACCCTTTTCCTCATGTGGCAGGCGCTGGATATCGAGACCTGGATCGCCGGGCGGCGGTCGGATCTTGACCGGGTGAAGGGACCGGTCTCCGAGATCATCGAGAGGGTGCGCTCAGAGGGCGACGCCGCCCTCATCGACCTGACGAAGAAGTTCGACGGGATCGACCTCGAGGAGATCGTCGTCGGCGCGGAGGAACTGGAGGCGGCCTACGACCTGGTGGACGCAGAGCTCGTCGCGAACCTGGTGGAGGCGGAGGAGCGGATCAGCCGGTTCCACGAACTGCAGCGCGGGCGTGACCTCTGGCTGCAGGAGGTGGAGCCCGGGATCACCCTCGGCGTCAAGACGACGCCGCTCTCCCGTATCGGCGCCTACGTCCCCGGCGGGCGGGCGGCCTACCCCTCGACGGCGCTGATGTGCACGATCCCGGCGAAGGTCGCGGGGGTCACGGAGATCTGCTGCTGCACCCCGCCGCCGGTCAACCCGATCACGCTCGTCGCGCTCGACATCGCCGGGGTCGACGAGGTCTACCGGGTCGGCGGCGCCCAGGCGATCGCCGCGATGGCGCTCGGGACGGAGTCGATCCCGCGGGTGGAGAAGATCGTCGGCCCGGGGAACGTTTACGTCACCGCGGCGAAGATGCTCCTGCGCGACGAGGCCGAGATCGACTTCCCGGCGGGCCCGAGCGAGATCGCGATCCTCGCGGACGGGACGGCGAACCCGACGTTCATCGCGGCCGACGTCCTCGCCCAGGCGGAGCACGACCCGAACGCCGCCTGCGTTCTTGTCGCGACCGATGCGGCCGTCGCGGAAGCGGTCGGCGCCGAGGTGAAGCGGATGGCCGGGGAGGCGAAACGGCGGAATATCATCGAAAAGGCCCTCGAGCACTCCGGCTACATCGTCGCCGCCGACATCGATGAGGCTGTGGAGGCCGTTAACGGGGTCGCCCCCGAGCACCTCTCGATCCAGGTGGCCGACCCGCTTGCGGTCATCAATCGGATCAGGAGCGCCGGGTCGATCTTTGTCGGCCCCTACGCGGCGGTGGCCTGCGGCGACTACGCCTCGGGGACGAACCACGTCCTCCCGACGGCGGGCTACGCCCGGCTCTACTCCGGCCTCGACGTGAACCACTTCTGCCGGCGCTCGACGGTCCAGGTGATCACGCGGGAGGGGCTCGACGCCATCGGCGACGTGGTGGAGACGATCGCCGACGCGGAGGGGCTCCACGCCCACGCGGAGTCGGTGCGGGTGCGGAGAAGGGGATAAAAAGCATCTTCGCTACGACCGGGTTCTCCTGAAAAATGATGGATCACCGCGATGTCGGCGGCGATAGTGCGGCCTCCCCGCGGACCATCCGTATCGCCTCGATCGCGTCCTCCGCGACGCTCCTCTCGGTCTCATCCCCGCTCCGGGCGAGGTCTTCGAGAGCGTCGATCGCCCGCGGGTCGCCGATGTACTTGAGCGCACCCGCCGCGTAGAGCCGGACGTTCCGGTCGGCGTCCTTCGTCGCCGTGATGAGGGGCTCGACCGCGGCATCGCCCATCCGCATGAGGGCGCCCGCCGCCGCTCCCCGGACGCCGTCGTCGCTGTCCCGGAGCGCCTCGATGAGCGGTTCGACCGCCGAGGGATCTCCGCTCTCCCCGAGGGCGCCGGCCGCGACGATCCGGATCTCCGGGTCTTGGTCGGCGAGCATCCGGCGGAGCGGCTCTACTGCTCCGCGGCCGAACTTCGCTATGGCCCCCGACGCCTGGTACCGGAGATCGTCGTTTCTGTCCCGGAGCGCCCGGACGAGCGGCTCCACCGCGGCGGGATCGTTGATCTCGCCAAGGATGGCGGCCGCGTAGACCCGCCGGAGATCCCTTGCGGTCTCGATCTCCCAGGTCTGGCCGCCCGGCCCGGTCACGGTCGGTGCTTCGCCGGTCGTCGCCGTCTCGTCATACTTCCCCGACGCCTCCGGGTTATCGAGGAGTTCCACCAGCGGTTCGACCGCCGGGCTCCCGAGCAGCGCGAGCGAGTCCGCCGCCGCCTCCCGAACCGCCGTCAGCGGATCGCCGAGCGCCCGGATGAGGGGCCGGACCGCCTCAGGCCCGCCGAGGTCCCCGAGCGCCAGGGCCGCCCGCTGACGTGTCAGGCCGTCGCCGCTGCTCCGGAGCGCCTCGATCAGGCCGTCGATATTCTTCTCTGCCCTCAGCAGATCAATGTTGAACACATGCTCCAACGCTCTCACCCCCTCATCACCGCGACGCCGGTGGGACGGGCGTGGCCTCGCCCCGTTTCTGCCGGAACCGTGCCAGCCCATCTTCGGCCGCCCGCCGGACGGCGGGATCGGCGTCGGAGATCGACCGGCCGAGCGCCCCTTCCGCCCGCGGATCGGCGATCTCGCCGAGAATGACGGCGGCGTACGCCCGCCGCACCCCCGTGCCGGGGACAACGCCCTCCGTCACGACGCCTCCCTTCCTTGCACCGGGGAAGAGGGCCTCGTGCGCCTCTGCATCCTCCGGGCCGCCGAGGAGGTCGTGCTGCGCAATCTCAGGATGCCGGAGGATCTTTTTCGGCCCGATGTCGCCGGGCCCGCCGAGGAGATCGTGCTGGGTGATCTCCTCCTCGCCTTCGACCGCCATCCTGGCCCCTGATCTCCTGATATCTTCAGGACCGCCCAACGCGTCGTGCTGGGAGAGCCCCTCCTCACTGTCGCGGGCCCGTCCGCCTCCCGCTCTCCTGATATCCTCCGGGCCGCCGAAGGCATCGTGCTGCCTGATGCCCCCATGGTGCCGGAGCATCCTCTTCGCGGGCGGTATCCCCTCGGGCCCCCCGAGGAGGTCGACCTGTGTCAGCCCTTCGCCGGATGCTTCCCGCGGCAACCCGACCGCAGCACCGCGGCCTTCGAGGACGTCGATCAGCGGTTCGACCGCCGGTGTCCCGACCATGACGAGCGCGTTCGCCGCCCCCTCCCGGACGTCCTGCACCGGATCGGTGAGCGCCCGGATGAGGGGATCCACCCCCCGCCACTCACCGAGCGCGCCGAGGCCGAGGGCGGCTCTCCGGCGGACGGCCGGGTCGCCGCTCTGGAGCGCCTCGATCAGGCCGTCGACGTCCTGCCTCGATGCCAGATGCTCGACATCGTACTGTTTTTCCCCTGCTGGAATATCCCGTCTCTGCACCAGAATCACCTCAGAGTGAGGCGATATAACCTGCCATGAATATAATAATATTGTGTATAAAAATCCTGCAGGCCGTATTGAGAATCCGGCCTCTCCCGGGACGGGGTGCGCGAAGACGGGCCGGCGAGAGCAGGTATTTTATCCGCACAGGGCGAGGTGAATATCATGCCGGAGGAGAAGAGAAAGGCGGAACTGAGGATCTCCGGGATGCACTGTGCGTCCTGCGCGCTCAACGTGGAACGCGCCCTCAAGGGCCGGGACGGCGTCCACGATGCCCGGGTCAACCTCGCAAACGAGACCGCTGTCGTCGAATACGACCCGGCTAAGGCAACCCTCGCCGACCTTGAGAGGACGGTCTCGGACGCCGGCTACGAGGTCGTCAGGAACGAGGCTACCATCAGGGTCGGGGGGATGGTCTGCGCGAGCTGCGCTCAGGTGATCGAGGCCTCGCTCGGCGACCTCGACGGTGTCTACGAGGCCCGCGTCAACCTCGCAAACGAGAACGTACGCGTCGTCTACAACCCCGCGCTCGTCACGACCGCGGATATCCGGACCGCCGTGGAAGATGCCGGCTACCAGTATCTCGGCCTTCAGGAGGAGGTCCCCGAAGACGTCGAGGCCCGGATGCGGGAGGAAGACCTCCGGGACAAGTTCCGCCGGTTCGTCGTCGGGTTTGCGGTGAGCATTCCGCTCTTCTTCTACATGCTCCTCGGTATGCCGGGGATGGAAGCCCTCCCGGTCTCCATGAACCTCGTCATGCTCGTCATCACCCTGCCGGTCTTCCTCTACGTCAGCGCCCCCATCTTCCGGGCCGCGGCCGCCGCGCTCCGGAACCGGGCGCTGACGATGGACGTCATGTACGCGATGGGGATCGGCGTCGCCTACGGCGCAAGCCTCCTTGGGACCTTCCAGATCGTCCTCACCCCTGACTTCAACTTCTACGAGACCGCGGTGATGCTCGCGGCGTTCCTGACCCTCGGGCGCTACCTCGAAGCCCGGGCGAAAGGGCGGACGTCTGAAGCCATCAAGAAACTGATCGGGCTCCGCCCGAAGACCGCGACGGTGATCCGGGACGGCAAAGAGGTCGAGGTCCCGGTCGAGGCGGTCGTCGTCGGCGACGTCATCCTGGTCCGGCCGGGCGAGAAGGTGCCGGTGGACGGGACGGTCGTCGGCGGCGAGAGTTCGGTGGACGAGTCGATGATCACCGGCGAACCCATCCCGGTCGATAAAGCGGAGGGGGATGGGGTCGTCGGCGGCACCCTGAACGTGAACGGTGTGCTCCGGATCCGTGCCGAGAAGATCGGGAAGGATATGGTACTCGCGCAGATCATCAGGCTCGTCCGGGACGCCCAGGGCTCGAAGCCTCCGGTGGAGCGGATCGCCGACATCGCGGTCTCCTACTTCATCCCGGTCATCCTCGCGATCGCGGCCGGGGCTTTCCTGGTCTGGTACGTGGGGTTCGGCTCCTCGCTCCTCTTTGCGCTCACGGTGCTGATCTCCATCCTGGTCGTCGCCTGCCCCTGTGCGCTCGGCCTCGCCACTCCGACCGCCGTGACCGTCGGGATCGGGCGGGGTGCCGAACTCGGGCTGCTGATACGCAACGGCGAAGCGCTCGAGGTCTCGGAGAAACTTACCGCGGTCGTCTTCGACAAGACCGGGACGCTCACCCGGGGGAAACCCGACGTCACCGATATCGTCGCGCTCGGGGTTCCGGAGGACCTGCTGCTTGCGGTCGCCGCGGCGGTCGAGAAGAACTCGCAGCACCCGCTCGCGGAGGCGGTCGTCCGGCGGGCGGAGAGCGCCGGGGTCGGCATCCCGGCATCGGAGCGGTTCACGACCTTCGGCGGCCGGGGGGTCAGCGCTGTGGTGGAGAAAAAGGAGGTCCTCATCGGGAACCAGCCGTTCCTTGAAGAGCGCGGCATCGCCGTCCCGCCGGATGCCGGGGTGCGGGTGACCGCGTTTCAGGACGTGGGGAAGACCGCGGTCTTCGTCGCCATAGGCGGCAGTCTCGCGGGCATCATCGCCATCGCCGATACTCTCAAGCCGACGACGCGGGTCGCCATCGCGGAACTGAAACGGATGGGGTTATCGGTCGTGATGATCACCGGCGACAATGAGCGGACGGCGAACGCCATCGCCCGCGAGGTCGGGATCACGGACGTCCACGCTGGGGTGCTGCCGCAGGAGAAGGCCGAGGAGGTCCGGGCCCTCCAGGTGCGGGGCGAGGTCGTGGCCTTCGTCGGCGACGGGATCAACGACGCCCCGGCGCTCGCCCAGGCGGACGTCGGGATCGCCATCGGGAGCGGGACCGACGTCGCCATCGAGAGCGGGGATATCGTCCTCATCCGCGACGACCTCATCGACGCCGTCGCGGCCGTCGAACTCTCCCGGAAGGTGATGAGCCGGATCAAGCAGAACCTCTTCTGGGCGTTCGCCTACAACTCCGCGCTCATCCCCCTCGCCGCAGGGGTGCTCTACCCCTTCTTCGGCATCACCTTCCGGCCGGAGTTTGCGGCGCTCGCGATGGCCCTCTCGTCGGTGACGGTCGTCTCGCTCTCGCTGCTGCTCAAGACATATATACCTCCGGTGAAGAGAGGGATCTTATCGGAGGTCGAGACCTATGGCAGTTGATCCGGTATGCAAGATGGACGTCGACGAGGCGACGGCGAAGTTCACGAGCGAGTACAGGGGGAAGACCTACTACTTCTGCGCCCCGGGGTGCAAGAAGCTCTTCGAGCGCGACCCCGAAGCGTATCTGAAGGGGTCGTAACTTTTTTGTACCCCCGGAGTGGATCACAAAGCACTTATACTCAAAGAATAATGGGATATTGTCGAATCCAGTCCAAGACTGGGGGTATTTTTGATATAGCGGCATATGGTTTACGCCGCCGTGTGCCTGCGGTATCTCTCAGAACCGATAGACCGGCTGCCGCGTCCGTGCCCCCTGCCGCTCCTCTCCTGGCGTGAGATCGCATGCATCGTCGCAGACGCTCCGGAGGGTAGCGCTCGTGTTGTCGGCGAAGTGGACCGCCCACGCCTCGGGCGTCCGGGGCTGGATCTCGCCGTGGGGGCCGTGGTGCGAGATCACGATATGGAGGATATGCGCGAACCGCGCGGGATCGACCCCGGCGGAGTGTTTCATCAGCGCCGCGGCCCCAATCGCGGTATGCCCGACGAGGCTGTAGTCGGGGAGCGCGACGAACGTGAACCCCCGGCGGCAGAAGCAGGACGCTTTGCCGACGTCGTGGAGGAGCGCCCCGGCGAGGAGGACGTCGGTGTCCATCTCCGCCCTGGCGATGGTGTTCGCGAGCGAGAGGGCAATCTCCGCGGTCTCGAGGGTATGCTCCGCAAGCCCTCCCATGTAGGCGTGGTGCCGGCGTTTTGCCGCGGGCGCCTCGAAGAACCCCGGGGTGCCGTTCATCACCGCGGAGACGAGGGAGGATACGCCGGGATCCTCGATCTTCGCGGCCATCCGGCCCAGCGACTCCCGGACGGCGTCGCGGTCGACGGGCGCGTAGACGAAGAGGGACGGGTCCAGCCCGTCGGGGGCCGCCGGACTGGCGAAGTGCCCGATCCCGTCGTTCACGTTGACCTCGCAGGTTCCGTTGAAGACCTTCGCGTAACCCTGGATCCGGTAGACCTCGCCGGTCCGGATCGCGCGGTAGAACGCTTCGATCTGCTCCGGGGTCTGATCCGCCGTTCCCCAGACCTTGCAGGCGCACTGGCCGGTCCGGTCGGAGATGGCGAGCTGGATGTACTTGCCGCCCCGCTTCTCCCGGAGCTCCGCCGTATCCACCACGAAGGGCGCGTCGACCTGCAGTCCACCGCTGATCCCCTCCACGAAGACCGTCTTCTCAATCACCCGGTTCACCTGCAGAGATCCTTTGGCTGAAGAACGTTAAAACCCGGCGATCCGTTCCGGCGCGGGGAGGGGCCGGGGCTGTCGTGAAGAAGAAGCGTGTGTCACCCGAACCGGAGCCGGATCATCCCGAACAACATCGCCTTCGCATCCGATGTCGCCACCTTCGACTCGTCCCGGTTCTCCCAGGTGATCGGGACCTCCTCCACCCGGTAGCCGTTCCGGCGCAGCCGCCAGAGGAGTTCGACGTCGAACTCGAACCCGGTCGACCGGATCGAGGAGAGAACGGAGTTGAGTGCATCTCTCCGGAAGACCTTCGCGCCGCACTGGGTGTCGCGATAATCAAGCCCGAAGAGCGCCCTGACCATGAGGTTGAAGAGCCGGCTCTCGACCCGGCGTCGGAGCCCCTGCCGCACGGGGAGGACCGAGCCCGGAACCCAGCGCGAACCGATGGCGCCGTCTGCGGTTGCAAGACGGCCGAAGAGCCGCTCCATCTCGGAGAGCGCGGTCGAACCGTCTGCGTCCATGTAGCCGACATAGGGTGTCGTTGCCGCTTTCATGCCGGCAACGACGCCTCCACCTTTCCCGAGCCGGGTCGGAAACGTCAGGCACCGGATGGAGAGCGACGGGTGGGCCTCCGCGAACGCGCCGATGATCTCTGCGGTGGCGTCGGTCCCGTCGCAGACGAAGACGAGTTTGCCCTTAAAACCCGAGACGTCGTCGAGGAGCGACCGGATCCTCCGCTCCTCGTTGTATGCGGGGATCACCAGGGTGCAGTCCGCCGGGCTCACGCCGTCGGTGCGCATGTCGTCTAACATTCCAGTTTCGTGATGATGGTGTCGGCGAACTGTGCGGCGGCCCCGGGGCCGTTCGCGGTCACGACCTGCATATCGGCGACGACGGGGATCTCGAGGAGGTTCGCTCCCGCTTTCTTCATCTCCGCGACGGCCGCCGGGCTCGGGTATACCGTCGCCTGCCGCCCGGCGAGGACGCCTGCCCGTGCCAGCACGACCGGCGCGAGGCAGATGGCGGCGACGACCTTGCCCTGTTCGAAGAACGACCGGACGAGATCACGGAGCCGTTTGCTTCCCCAGAGATGCTCCTGCGAGCCGCTGCCGCCCACGATCACGATCCCGGCGTAGTCGTCGGGATCGACGTCGTCAAACGTCATCGTCGCCTCCGCGGTGCATCCCAGCATCCCCGTGCACGTGCCGGCGACAGTTGAGGCGAGATCGGTGCCGATCCCGGCCTCTTCGAAGGTGCGTCTCGGGATCTCCAGTTCCTCGTCCCTGAACCGTTCGGGTGCAATCGCAAGCAAGAGTTTCATGCGGGTCTTCTATCAAGAATTTGTTCATAAGCGTATTGATGGTTGTGGAGTGTGGTCGTGCCCCCGGGGAGAACGCCCGGGAAGACCCGGGCCCGATTTTGAAATAAGATTATTATAATAATTGCGCTATTGGAGTGCAGACCCCGCGGCGGCGTGAGATCCGATGGCTCCGCCGGAGGCCCGGCCTTCGTCGATATCGGGCCGTCCCCGGGGTGGAGACGAGGAGAGGTACATGATGCGACGCGGCACCTGGTTATTGATCATCCTGCTCGCGGCACTCGCGCTCGCTGCAGGCGCGGGAGCGCAGACAGGGGATCCTGCGGTTATCTGGAACCGGACGTACGGCGGACCCGATGCGTACGACGCGGCATACGCGGCCGTTCCCAACCCCGGCGGCACCGGACTCTTCCTTGCCGGGGAGACGGCGTCGTTCGGTGAGGGGAAGACGGACGCCTGGGTGATCCGGCTCGCGCCGGACGGCGGCGAGGAGTGGAACAGGACATACGGCGGGAAGGAAGGCGACGCTGCGCACGCCATCATCCGGACCGGCAGCGGCAACCTCCTCCTCGCCGGGAACGTCACCCTCGTCATGAACGAGAGGGTGGCCGATACCGATGCCTGGCTCGTGGAGATCGACCCCTCCGGTGGCGAGGTCTGGAACCGGACCTACGGTGGCCCCGAAGACAACGCCACGGCAGCCGCGGTCGTCGAGGCGGAAGACGGGGGCTACGTCTTCGTCGGATCCATCGCACCGCGGGAGGGGAATGAGTCCTCGGCCTGGGTGGTCAGGGTGAACGAGACGGGTGATGAGGTCTGGAACCGGACGTTCGGCGGAGCGGGAGAGAACGCCGCGAACGCCGTCACCCGGATCCCCGGCGGTGACTTCGTCGTCGCCGGCAGCACCGAGTCCTCGGGAGCGGGCATGGCCGACGTCTGGGTTGTCCGGCTGGACGGGTCGGGTAACGAGGTCTGGAACAGGACATTCGGCAGTCCCGACGACGATGCCTGCCGGGCGGTGATCAACACCTCCGATGGCAACCTGCTCGTCGCCGGCACGTTCACGGAGCGGCCGGACAACGTGACGGTCGATACCGACGCCCTCCTCATCAAACTCACGCCGGATGGCGATATCGTCTGGAACTGGATCTACGGCGACTTCGGTGTGAACGAGACGGCGGCGGCCGTCATCGAGACTCCTGACGGCGGTTACCTCTTCGCCGGGGAGACGGCGTACCCCGGGGTTGACGATACTGACGCCTGGCTGGTCGCGACCGACTCTGGTGGAGCGGTGGCATGGAGTCGGACGTTCGGTGGCGAAAACCCCGGTGATGCGGCATCATCGCTCATTGAGTCCGCTCCGGGAGAGTTCGTCTTTGCAGGGACGTTCAACACCACGGTGCGCGGAGGGACGGCGAACACGGATGCCTGGGCGATGAAACTGGGGCCGGAGCCCACGCCGACACCGACACCGACCGCCACCCCGACGCCCGTCCCCACGGCGACACCCTCCAAACCCTCGAAAGCACCGATAGTCTCCCAGAAGACGCCGGCTCCGGCAGCAACGGCGACTGCCGCCCCGTCACCGGTCGTGACGGCACCGGCGGGGACCCCCTCGCCGACCCCGACCAAAGTTCCGACGGTGACTCCGACGCCTGCGCCCACCGTGACTCCGACACCCACGGCCACGCCGACGGTGACGCCCACACCGTCTCCGACGGTGACGCCCACACCGTCTCCGACGATGACGGCTGCACCGTCTCCGACCGTGACGCCGACCGGCGACGACGGCGATGATGACGACGGCAATAATCAGACCGGCGGCGCCGAAAACGGTTCACTCTCGGGGGCGGTCTGGTACGACCTGAACGGTGACGGTGCCCGGGATCCCGATGAACCGGGCATCCCCGGGATCAACGTGCGGCTGATCGGCAAGCGGACCCTGATTGACTACACCGCCACCGGCCCGGACGGGTCATACCGGTTCGGGACCATCCCCTCCGTCGGCTACGCCGGCGTTGAGTTCGTCCTCCCGGACGGGTATTCCTGCACCGTCCCGGGTCAGGACAACCACGCCGCCCCTCTCGACGGTGGCGTGATCTTCGCCGAGGGCGGGGCCGGCCGGCAGACCCTGAATGCGGGGCTCGTCGGGAATGTCCTGCCCGGAACCCCGGCGGCGGCCTACGGGTGGGTGCTCGGGACGACGTGGAGCGACGACAACCGGGACGGTGTCCTGGACGAGACCTCCGGCCTGACGGACGTCGAGGTCAGCCTCCTGGACGCGGACGGGAACGTGGCGGCATCGACCCGGACCCGGTACCACGACAGCCGCCTCTCCATGTATCTCTTCGGCCCGCTCCCGCCCGGAGATTACTCCGTTGCGTTCACTGCGCCGGACGACTACGTCTTTACGACTCCCGGCCGGGACAGCCACGCCGACCCCTCGACCGGGACGACCGCCCCGTTCACGGTCGGCGGAGGTGAGGTGGTCGTCAGGAGTGCGGGACTGGTCCTCTCTCTCACCCCGCCTCCCGGCACCCCGTCCGGCGGGCCGGAGAATGAGGCTCCCGCCGGGGGCGGAACAGGCGATGGGCAGGAGCAGCGGAGCGGCGAGCAGGGCGGGCCGGCCGTGACCGAAGGTCCTGAGGCTCCGGTGAACGCGACCGCCGATGACGACAATGCTGCCGGCGAGCGGGAACCTGTGCGGGAGAGCGGTGATGACCTGAGCGAGTTAGACGACGATACCGGCGACCGAAAAGGCGATGGGGAGAACGATGACCGGAGCATGGCCGGGGAGAATGACGATCAAGAGGGAGGCGATGACCGGGAACGACCGGATACGGTGAGTGGGAACGGCCGGCGTGACGACGGCAGGGACGAGGACGACTGATCGGAAGGGCTGAGGCGGCGTTCGGCGGGGGCGGTACGCGCTCGTTCTATGGTTATCTGACCCGCACGGTTCCCTGCTCCCGGCCGGCTTGGGTCAGAGAAGCTCCGTGTCATCTGCTCAGATTTGATAAAAATATTAATATATTTTTATACCTATCAGGAACCGACCCCGGGGTCGGTACCGGATCGGGAAAAATTGAGATCCTGAAGGCCGCCAAAAAGCGGCGCCGGGAGGCACAGTGCCTGTATCGCCGGGGTTACACGCCCGGAGCGTCCGGGCAGACGAGGTTAACCGGATGAGATACATCAGCGTTCTTACAGCAGTCATCGTATCAGCGTTCGTCTTCGGTTCGATGGCAGGCGCCGCCGTCCCGGCGGAGCCCGAATCGGGTGCAGTGTATGAGCGAACCGTCGGCACGATCGGGGGCACGGTATTCCTGGATGCCAACGCGGACGGCGTTCAGGACCCCGGAGAGAGAGGCCTGAGCGGCGTCGCCGTCCACCTCCTCGACGACTCGGGGGAACAGGTTGCAACGGCGGAGACGTTCGCCCACGCCTGTGAAGGACTCTACATCTTTGGCGGCGTTCCCCCGGGGAACTACACCGTCGAGGTCGTCCCGCCGGAGGGCTACGGCTTCACCGTCCCCGGCATGGGAGCTCCCGGGGAGACGGTGAGCACCGTCGATGCGGCGAACGGCACCGCCACCGTTGACCTGACAGAAGAGATGGTTCAGACGATGGATCTCGTCGTCAGGGATGCCGGTCTGGTGCCGGCCGCCGCCTGACGGCGATCACGCATCTTTTTTTCACTGGTGCTTCGCGACGTGCTGCCGGAGCATCGTGCCAGGCTTGTAGCGGTCGGCGATCTCGAGCGCCGTCTTCCGGAGGGCCGCGTGCTCAGCGATACAGGACTCCGGGGGAGCAGCGTTCCGGAGGATCTGGGAGGTGTTCTCGGTGATCTGGATGAGCTCCGTTGCGATCAGGGCGTTGAGCCAGATGAGGTCGCGGAGCATCTCTTTTGTTTCTTCATCCTGGTGCATGGATAGAAGTAGGCGGTGCCCCCACATCAATCGTGCCGAATCGGCCGCGAGTGAACAGAAGGGTTGATTGACCACGCCGGGAAATACTTCAGAGAGTATGGGTATGCAATTTCTGGAGTTCGCCCGCTTCTGCGAGCGCCTCGAAGGGACTCCCGGGCGCCTCGATATGATCGAGCAGGTTGCGGCCGTCCTCCCCGGGCTCGACGACGAGGAACTCCCCGTCTTCGTCCGGTTCGTCATGGGCAGGGTCTTCCCCGACTGGAGCACCAACAAACTCGGCGTGGGGCCGAACCTCCTCTACGACGCCGTGGCCTACGTCGTCGGGACGAAACGGGAGACCGTCCGGGAGGCGATCAACACGACCGGCGACGTGGGCCTTGCTGTCGAGGGGCTCCTGGCGCGGAAGGAGCAGACGTCGTTCTTCATCGAGGAACTCGACCTCATCGAGGTCTACCGGGAACTCGAGCGGATGGCGGCCGCCGAGGGGCAGCGGTCCCAGCGGGAGAAACTCCGCGTGGCCCAGCGCCTCTTCGGTAACGCCCGGCCGCTCGAGGGCCGCTACCTCGCGCGGCTGATGCTTGAGGAACTCCGGATTGGGATGGGGGAAGGGAACGTCCGCGACGCCGTCGCGAAGGCGTTCGAGGTCGACGTCCGCCTGGTCGAGCATGCCCACCAGGCGATGAACGATCTTGGGGAGGTGGCCCTCCTCGCCCGGCGCGACCCCGACGCCCTCTCCCGCGTGACGATCGAGCCGTTCCGGCCGGTGAAGATGATGCTCGCGCAGGCGGGCACCATCGCCGCCCAGCTTGAGGAGCACGGCGAGGTGGCGGTCGAGTACAAGTACGACGGGAGCCGGTTCCAGTTCCACAAGGTGGGCGGCGTCTGCCGGATCTACTCGCGGAGACTGGAGGACGTCACAGGGAGCCTCCCCGACATCGCGAACCTCCTCCTGGAGGCGACCGACCACGACGTCATCCTGGACGGAGAGGCGGTCGCCGTCCGCGACGGGAGGCCGATGCCGTTCCAGTACGTGATCCGGCGGTTCCGGCGCAAGCACGAGGTGGACTCGATGATGGAGAAGATCGAGCTCGTGCCGAGGGTCTTCGATATCCTCTACCTGGACGGCGAGACGCTGATGGACCGTCCCCTCGCGGAGCGGCGCAAAGCCCTCGACGCGGTGCTCCGTGACCACGTCGCTCCGCAGTTCCTCGCGACCGACGCGGCCGCGGCGGAGGCGATCTACACCGAAGCCCTCGACCTCGGGCACGAGGGTGTGATGGTGAAGGTCCTCGACTCGCCCTACACCCCCGGTGTCCGGGGCCGGCTCTGGGTGAAGGTCAAACCCGGCGTCGAGACGCTCGACCTCGCGGTCGTCGGAGCGGAGTGGGGCGAGGGCCGGCGGGCCGGGACGTTCGGCTCGTTCCTGCTCGCGGTGCAGGACCAGGGCCGGCTCCTCCCCGTCGGGAAGGTTGCGACCGGGATCACGGACGAGGCGCTGGCCGACCTCTACGCCCTCTTCAAGGACAGGGTGATTGCCCGCTCCGGAAAAGAGGTGACGCTCGAGCCGGAGGTGGTCTTCGAGGTGGGCTACTCCGAGATCCAGACGAGCCCGAACTACGCGAGCGGTTACGCGCTCCGGTTCCCGCGGTTCGTCCGGGTGCGCGAGGACAAGAGCGTCGACGAGGCCGAGACCCTCGATACCCTCGTCGAGCGCTACGCCCGGCAGAAGAATGGGCAGGGGTCTCTGTAGGTACCTCGTGCCAGCAGGGAAAGCGATTAAATCTCACGCGAAGCCGCGAAGGACGCGAAGATCGGTTCATCTGAGAGGAACCCCCTTCGCGGCTTCGCGTTCTTCGCGTGAGGGCCCCCCAAGGTTCCTCAACTCGCACCTTATGGTATTCAAAAGTCAAACAACGTCTTCTGCGTCGTGAGTTCCGGGATGAGCCTGCTGTGGGGCTGCCAGTGGCTAAACCCGATCAGCCGGGAGGCGAGGTCGATCGCCTGCCGGAGATCGGCGCATGTGGTCTTTTCTCCCCGCATGGCGTTCCGCGTCGCCTCCCGCACGACCCAGGTGCCAAGCGGCGCCCAGTACTCGCCGGTGACGTTCCGGAGGACGAGCACCCGCGCCGAGCGCCGAACGCTCTCCAGGTACTCCGCGACCGCGAGGCGCGCCGAGTAGTACGCCCCCGCGAGCGGGGAGTAGCCGGACTTGGTGAGCCCTTCGCCGTCCACGGCGATCGTCTCGCTCCCGCCGCCCCAGAGCGACTGCTTCCCCCAGACCTCGATCATCTCGAACTTCCAGTCGCCGGGGACGAGGATGCAGACGATATGGTTGCCGTAGAGCGCCGCGGAGAAGACCTCTATCCCGGAGAGCGCGGGGTAGCGGGTGATCTTCTTCTTGAGCTGTTTTGAGACGGTGTCGTCGACCGCCGTGATCGCCCACCTGGTGGGGACGATATGCCGCTTCTTCTCGCTCCCGAGGAGCCCGGCGGTGAGGAGCTGGGTGATCCGGTAGACGTCGGTGCCCGAGGTGTGGAGCACCTCGCAGGCCTCCGTCGCGGAGAGATCGGTGTCCGACGTCGCCCGGTCAACCGCCCGGTCGACCCGGGCGTTCCCGAGGATGTCCATCTCTTTGATGGCGCCGGTGAGCCCGACCGGAGCGATCGTCCCGTCGAACCGGAGGTCGAAGGCGACGGGTCTCGTGAACCGGACCTCCACGTCGAGCGGCAGGCTCGAGAGCGCGATCTCCTGGATGCTCCCGGAGAGGTCCTTCGCCTCGCCGGCGCCGCGGATCGTCCTCGCCCGGAGCCCCACGATATCCTCGATCCCGAGGCCCCGCGCCACCCAGTCCGGCGGGTGGTCGGCGTCGTCGATCATCAGCGGGCCGCCCGCGACCTTCGGGTAGCCGTAACTCCCCACAAAGACCGACGGCGCTGCTCCCTGGTAGTGGTCGCTCTGCCGGACCGGGAGCTGCGCGTAGAACCGGCTCATGATCGGGCAGCGTTCAAGCCCGCAGAACCCCCTCCCCTTACACTCGGCGCATCGCATGATCACACTCTCCGGAGATCGAGGACGATTCGCACCCTTCCTTCGAGGACGCGGAGCATCTCCTCGACCCACTCCTCCCACGATTTGGCTTCAAGACCCCGGACGGCCGCAACCTCCCGCCCGACGTCGTCATCGCGCCCGTCCAGGACCTCGACCACCACCGACCCGGGAGCGTACCCGGGCTCCACGATGGCGTCGGCGTCCCCGTCAACCACGCCGAAGACGGGGATGCCGGCATGCGAGCAGATATGCCCGCAGACGGCTGTCGTGTCGTCGCCGACGGCAAGGACGCCGCAGACCCCCTCCCCGATCGCTCCGTAGAGGGTATGACCGCAGTGGTCGATGACCGCGACCCGGCCACCGCGGGGGGCGCGCTCGCCCTGCCGGGGCGGAACCTTCCGGACCGGCCCGCTCTTGCACCAGGCTGTCCGGATGTCCGGAACACCTGCCCGGAGGAGCTTCTCAAACCCGTGCGGTTTCGGGTCGAGCCCAAAGATCGCCCGGAGGGTTCCGTTCTCGCTTGCGAGGACGACTGTCTCCGCCGTCGCGGTCCCGATGACGATCCCGTTCACGAAGACTGCCTCCCCCGGCAGGCACCCGCGGATCTCCCGCACGCCCTCCCGGCGAGCGCCGTTGCTCTCCGTGCGGACAAGGACGTACCCCGTAATCCGTGCGATCTCCTCCGCGAGCGCGGCGTCTCCGCGGTCCCAGCAGTAGACGGTGCCGCTCGATGTCTCGACGTGGACGAGCCCCGGGAGCCTGCCGGCGACGATCTCGCCGAAGATCCGCCCGGACTCCGGGGTCTTTCCCCGGTTGACCAGGCACGCACGTTCCGTGATGCTCCCGAGCACCACGCTCGGCCGTTCGTCCGTGCAGACGACCGGGAGCCCCGACTCCTCGGCGGCCGTCCGGGCCATCACCCCCGCGACCAGCACCCGCCGGGGCGAGAGCAGGTCGATCAGCCGGACGACGTCGCCGGCATCGAAGGCCTCGGGGCCATGCACCACCATGACGATATCCGCCGTCGGGGAGGTCATACCCTAATCTTGGGTTTTGCGGACTATCAGGTTACCCCTATCCCGACGAGTTCCGGATGGGGAGGTAGGGTATCAGGGAGGAGGCGAGTTTCGCGATATCCATCGACTGCATGACGACCTTGCCCGGCCCGGTCAGCGTCGCCAGGAAGAGTCCTTCGCCGCCGAAGAAGACGGTCTTCACGCCGCCGGCGAGCGCTATGCTGTAATCGACGGTGCTCTCGAACCCGACGACGAGCCCCGTCTCGACCTTGACCACCTCACCCGGCGCAAGCGTCATCTCCATGATGTCGCCGCAGCAGTGGAGGAAGACCTTCCCGCTGCCGGAGAGCCGCTGGAGGATGAACCCCTCGCCTCCGAACGCGCCCGACCGGAGGCGTTTCGTGAACGCGATATCGAGGTCGATGCCCTGTTCGGAGCAGAGAAACGCGTCCTTCTGGGCGATGAACTCGTTTCCGTTAAGGTCGAGGGTGAAGATCTTCCCCGGGACGTTTCCGGCGAACGAGACGAATCCGTCCCCGCCCTGCGGGGTGAACTCGGTCATGAAGAGCCCCTCGCCGGTCACCATCCGTTTGAGGCCTTTGAAGAGTCCGCCCTTCATGTTGGTGGTCATCTGCATGTTCCCGCTCATGTTGACCATGGCGCCGGCCTCGGCGCAGATACTCTCGCCGGGGGCGAGGCGGAGGGTCACCATCTGCAGGTTGTCTCCGGTGATCTCGTACTGCATGCCGGAATATCCGGCATGTTGGTTAATTGGTCTTTCCCTTTTGCTTCCTGAGTATGGCGGCTATTTTTCGGGAATCGCAGAGAGGACGGCTTAATAGCGATCGGTAACTACACCATTCTGTATGCGGAACGCTTCGTCTATCTTCCGTCCCGTCGGCGTTCCGGCCAGTGAGGTGGCGGCGTGAGGATGATTGCCACGGTCCTGCTCCTCGCTGCCGTTTTAGCCGCAGCCATCCCGCCGCTCGACGCGCCGGAGAGCGTGATCGAGACGCTCGACTCGGTCCGGGAGTCTGTCGGGGAACTCGCGCAGCTCGGTGCCGACCTGCTCTCGCTCGCCCGCGAGATCCTCGAGTGGCTTGAAACAGGAGTCGGATATCTCGAACGCCTGATGAGCCTGACGGAGTCGGGGCTGGGTCTCGTGAACGAGACCGTCGAACGCCTTGGACCGCTCCCCTGAACGTTGGGCGTGAGACTCGACTGCACCCCGCCAGAGGTGCAGGTATCTCCCCTTTTTTTGTGTTGCAGAGTGGTGCGGAATCGTAAGATATTTTGGTTGGAAAAATAATTTCTCCGCGTGAGGCCTGGACGCGAGACTTATGCCGGTACAGTTCGACGACGTGCCTATCGGAGATGCGTATCTCACGCATGAGGCCGTTCGGGCCGTCCTTGGGCGGCAGGACAACCGGTGCGCCGGGTGCGGCGCACCGCTTGACGCCGTATCAACGTATTTCGACCTCCGGCGGCCGGTGATCTGCGGCGGACCCCATACGCTCGGGAACCTGATGGCCCTCTGCCCCTCATGCCACCAAAACCATATGCACCGGATCCGGGAGATCTTCGCAGACCATAGGAGATAAGTAATCTCCGCTCCCCATCATCGATTATCATGCCCTGCAGAAAGAGTGTATCACAGACGAGACCGTGGCGTTCGACGGCCATGCGGACGGCGAGCGGCCTTGCGGAGCGGGTGGCGCTCCCTTCGTCGCCTCATCATGAGTGGCGCTCCTCGACGATGCGGATGGCAAGCGACGTCTTCACCCCCGGAACGGCAGCCAACTTCGCGGCCACGCTCGCGTTGACGACGCTCGTGATCCCCCGGATCCCGGGCGGGGCGCTTGCGATGGCCGCCGGGTTCGCCGTCGGTTCGGCGCTGCGCTGAGTCTTATGCCTTTTTCTTCTTCCGTCTTGCCGGGACGAGGCATCGCCATGCACTGCCGATGAGATCTTCCCTCCCGGCGGCGCGGAGCCCCTCGCAGACGAGAGGATAGTTCTCCGGGTCACGGTAGTGCATGAGCGCCCGCTGGACCCTCTTCTCCCGGCCTTTCGGGACGTAGACCTCCTTGAGGGTGAAGGGGTCGAGCCCGGCGTGGTAGATGGTCGTCGAGATGCTCATCGGGGTCGGCGTGAAGTCCTGGACCTGCTCGGTATAGAGGCCGGTGTCCCGGACGTACTCGGCGAGTTCGACCATATCTTCGATCCGGCAGCCGGGGTGGCCGGACATCAGGTAGGGGACGAGGTACTGCCGTTTCTTCTTTCCTTCCTGGAGCGCCTCGAACCGCTCGCGGAAGGCGTCGAAGGCCTCGCGGGGCGGTTTCCCCATGCAGGCGAGGACCCGTTCCGAGACGTGTTCGGGGGCGACCTTGAGGTGCCCGGAGACGTGGTGGGTAGAGATCTCGGCAAGGTACTCCCGGTTCTCAGGGCCGATTAGGTCGTAGCGGATTCCCGAGGCGATGAAGACCCGTTTCACCCCCGGGATCTCCCGGAGCCGCCGGAGGAGGCGGACCTGCTCCTCGTGGCTCCGGTCGAGCGCCGGGCAGTCGATGCAGCGGCGGTCGGGGCAGGTGCCGGCGGCCTCCCACCGGCCGCAGTGGATGCCGTACATGTTCGCCGTCGGCCCCCCGACGTCCTGGACGACCCCGTTGAACTCCGGCATCTTCGCCATCCGTTCCACCTCGCGGACGATCGAGTCCGCGCTCCGGCTCTGGATGATCCGGCCCTGGTGGTGGGTGAGGGCGCAGAACGAGCAGGCCCCGAAACACCCCCGGTGGGTGACGACCGAGAACCTGACTGGTTCGAGGGCGGGGATGGGTTCGGTGTAGGAGGGGTGGGCTCTCCGGGTGTAGGGGAGTTCGTAGACCCTGTCGAGTTCATCGGACGAGAGCGGCATCGCCGGCGGGTTCTGGATGACGACGGTCTTCGGGTGCGGCTGGGCCACCGGCCGGCCCCGGAAGGGATCCTGCTCGTTGTAGTGGAGCGCGAACGCTCTCGCGTAGGCATACCTGTCCTCTTTCACCTCGGGATAACCCGGAAGGACGACGTAGCCGGACTGGTCCATCTCCCGCCAGGCCTTCTTCTCTATCCGGTAAGCGGTGCCGGGGATGTCGGTGAGGTCTCTTGCCCTCTCTCCGGCCGCGAGCCGGTCGGCGATCGCGACCACCTGGCGCTCGCCCATCCCGAAGACCAGGAGGTCGGCCGGCGCGTCGGCGAGGATGGACTGCCGGACGGAGTCGGACCAGTAGTCGTAATGGGCGAACCGCCGGAGGCTCGCCTCGATCCCGCCGATGACGA
>JASUSO010000010.1 GCA_030446015.1 Methanobacteriota archaeon | reverse complement strand
ATGTACACGATGGGAGCACTGATACCCCACGACGCAATGCTTGAAGAATGCCAAGCAACGTCAGAACCCCACGTGCTTTAGCCGTGGGAGTATGTCAGATCGTAACGCCAAGAGATGGTGCTGCCTGCCCTCACTGGGCTCAGGGCGGCTGCACCGTCTACCTGGACAGGCCGCTTGACTGCCGGCTATACCCGTACATGATGACGCGGGTTGCGAGAAGTGGAGATAGGATCAAGGTTTTTCTGAAGGCCGGCCAGCATTGTGCATTAATGGAACTGATGTCGAAGGCCGAGGCGCATGCGCTTGTCACGGAGTTCTGGAGAAAGGCTGCCGGGGATGGGGCGGATATCATCATCCGGCCTGAGTCGGAACTTGTCTATCGGTTGCAGTCCTGGATCCGGGCGTTAACTCGTTGAGCGGGAGGTCACCCTGCAAGAGAAACGTTCGGAAGAACAGAATGCTGCTATGGGGATTTGAACCCCAGTCGTAGGAGTGAGAGTCCTACATGATTGGCCGGTCTACACTATAGCAGCGCATTGCACACCATTGTGCTCTAAATTGTTGGTCTTTATTCTATTTAAACCTGACTCATGATGCCCCTTTCTCGTTCATGCCGGCGGCAGGGCAATCTAAACTCTATACGGGCCGGAATTTTCTCTTCGGTTCGCCATTCCCATCACAGACACTCATAAGTAGCTGCCCGACATACCTGTATCGGCAGCAATGAGCAGTGTCGAAGAGCAGATACGGGAATTAGAAGAAGAACTCAAAAATACCCCGTACAACAAGGCGACCTCCAAGCACATCGGCCGCCTCAAGGCGAAACTCGCGAAGATCCGTGACGACGCGGTAGCCCGGGCCATGGCCTCCGCCGGAGGGGGCGAGGGCTACTCCGTGAAGAAGTCAGGGGACGCCACCGTCGTCCTGGTCGGCTTCCCGTCGGTCGGAAAGAGTACGCTGCTCAACAAGCTCACCGGAGACAACCTCTCGGAGACGGGTGCCTATGCCTTCACGACCGTCTCCGTCATCCCGGGCTCGATGGAGCACCGTGGCGCGAAGATCCAGATCCTGGATATCCCCGGCCTGATCGCCGGCGCCGCCATGGGCAAAGGCCGCGGGAAAGAGGTGATCGCCGTCGTTCGGAGCGCCGACCTGATCCTTGTACTGGTCGACGTCTTCAACGAGCAGCATACGGATGTCCTCCTTCGTGAACTCCACGACGCCGGTATCCGGATCAACCGGGCAAAACCCGATATCACCATCAAGAAGACCGGAAACGGCGGTGTCCGGCTAAACACCGTCGGCGCCGTCGACCTCGACATCGAGGAGATCCGGTCGATCCTCGCGGAGAACAAGATCGTCAACGCCGACGTCCTGATCCGCGAAGGGGTCACCCAGGACGATTTCATCGATGCGATGATCGGGAACCGTGTCTACGTCCCGGCCTTCATCGCGGTCAACAAGGTCGACCTGGTCGACGAAGATACGCGGGTGGCGATAGAGAAAGGACTGACCGAACGGTTCGGCAAGCCTCCCATCATGGTCTCGGCGCACAGCGGCTACCATATCGAAGAACTCAAGGATGCCATCTTCGAGAACCTGGGGTTCATGCGGGTCTACCTAAAGCCGGTCGGCGGCCCCGCGGATATGGACGAACCGCTGATCATCCGGAGCCCGGCAACGGTCGAGGACGTCTGCAACCGCCTCCACCGGGACTTCGCGGACAAGTTCCGCTACGCAAAGGTTTGGGGCGCCTCGGCCAAACACGACGCCCAGCGCGTCGGCCTCACCCACAAACTCGCGGACGGGGACGTCCTCACCATCGTCACCCGCCGCTGATCACTTCTTCAAGCACCGGGAGCGATGCGTCGGTCTTGAGGGCGGTGCCGGAGTAGTGCGCGCGGCTCGCCCGGTACCCGAGGGCCATAAGCCGCTCGATGACCGTCTCGATCCCGCCGGGGGAGACCCGCAGGCGTTTTGCAATGACGTGGTAGTCGTAGTGGCTCGATGTATCGAGTTCCTGCCGGCACGTCGCGAGCAGCCGCCCGATCCGCGCCCCGGTCCCGGCCGTGACCGACGCCAGGTTCTCCTGCATAGCGGCAAGCGTCGCATCGTCGTTGATCCCCCCCGTCCAGAGCGGGCCGACCGGCACGAGGCTCGCACCGCAGAGCGGGCACGCTTCCGGCTCGGGGAGCATCCCGGCCTGCTCCGAGCGGTAGAGGCAGTTTCCACACTGCATCACGTAGCCGATCCGCGCAAGCGCCCGGTCGGCCGCCGCCGCCCCGTGCCGGAGCCGCAGGTGCAGGCGATGGAAATGCTCGTGCGCGTAGCAGAAGAGCGGTTCCACCCCGCGGTCGTACTTGATCACCTCCCGCACGACAAAGCCGAGCAGTGTCCGGAGACCCACCTCGGCGTGGTACTCGGTGTTCCGGGGCCGGGAGAAGTAGCGGCGCATGCCCGCCTTCAGGTGCGCCCCGCAGAGCGGCGCGGTGTCGGTGGCGGTGACGAAGAGATAGTTTCCGGCGCACCGTGCCGCGGAGTCGACGAACGGTGCCGGTGTCCCGAAGGGGTCGAGATCGACGGCGTCGAACGTTCTCCCGCTCATCAGCACGTTCGCATCCCCGTGGGTCACCTCGACGGCGAGGCCTAGCGCCTCGGCGTTCTGCCGGGCAAGGTCGACCGCTTTCGCGTTCCAGTCGTTGATCGTCACCGGTATCCCGACCTCGTGCGCTACCCGCAGCCCCCGGGCGCCGGACGCGCCCATCGCGTCGAGGTAATTCTGTGGCTTCAGCACGGCGAGCAGGAGGACGGTGGCGTCCCGGTTCATCTCCATGCGCGCGTTGTAAAAGACCGGGCCGCTTCCCGGCGGGAACTGGAGGCGAGGATCCTGCCTGGGCACAAAAAACCTGGTTTTCCCTTCGGTAACCTCGACAACGTCCATGCTTCCCGAAAAGGTGGATGCTCGATACCCTTATACCTTCTCATGCGCAATACTTTTACTCCGGGGTATGGGCTTGTGGCCTAGCCAGGATATGGCGTCAGCCTCCTAAGCTGAATGCCGGGGGTTCAAATCCCCCCAAGCCCGCTGTTCCTCTCAATTCTGTTCCGGACGAATCCTCTGGTTATTTATCCTCCCCCCGAGAACCTAACTCTTCGAGAATGAGCGTCTCCGCATTCATCCGGATAACCCGTCCGCACAACGCCGTCGTTGCCGGCCTTACCGCGCTCATCGGCTATCTCATCGCCACCGGGACGCTCACGCCGCCGTCGCTCCTGCTCGCCGTGATCGTCGCGCTCATCACCGCCGGTGGGAACGTCGTCAACGACGTCTGCGACGTTGAGATCGACCGGATCAACCGTCCTGACCGCCCCATGCCGGCAGGCGAGATCAGCCTTGCCGGCGCAAGGGCGTATGCAGCAGCGCTCTTTATCGCCGGCATCGCGATTGCCACCCTGACGCCGCCGTTCTGCCTTGCGCTTGCCCTTGTAAACTCAGGTCTCCTGATCGCCTACGCCGTCCGACTGAAGCGCATCCCCCTCCTCGGCAACGCGGCTGTCGCCTACCTGACGGCGAGCGTCTTCCTCTTTGGTGGAGCGTTTGCGGGCGTTGAGGGGCTCGTCAGGAATCTCTCGCTTGCGGCGATCACGTTCCTTGCGACGATCGCACGGGAACTCTTGAAAGCTGCAGAAGACGTCGACGGGGATGCGGCAGGAGGCGCACGCACCTTTCCCATGATCGCCGGGATCCGGAGGACTGGCATCCTCGCGTTCGCCTGCGCCTGCGGCGCCGTTCTGGTGAGCCTCCTCCCCTCTGGCGACTGGTGGGGCCTCTTTTATCTCGCCGGGATCGCGGTCGTGGATCTCGTCATCCTCTTTGGGGCCTTCCGCGGTCTAAGATGCACGACACCGGGCTGCGTCCGGGAGTCCGGTGCGACATCGATCCTGCGGGCGGGCATGTTCGCCGCGCTTGCGGTCTTTGCGATTGCCGCGGTGATATGACCGCGGTATCCTCAGTCGGCCTTCAGGCGGTGGCCGGTTTCACGCAACGCGTGAGCGTTGCGTGTTTGGGAAGTCGTAAGGCTTTGTCCGGAGGTTGAGCGCCGGCCGGGTACAACGTGGCGACGTGCCCCCTCCCCTGGATATCCGGTGGAGGTAGACCGGCAAAAAAGCCTCCGGCTGTTCAATGCTCAAATATACCTACTGATAATTTTATCTGGTTACGGGCCGAGTTGTTTATCCAGGAGATCTTCATGAAAGTTTACCGGCACGGGGACACATACATAGCACCGAAGGGTTCCTTTTTTGACGGAAACGTGAAGATAGACGGGAATTTCATCACTCCTCCCGAGACGCACATCTGGGGCAATATGGTCATTGCCGGCCGCCTCGAACTCGGGCCGGGTTCGACGGTCGGCGGGTTCATCGAGGCCGAGAGCATCGTCGTCGGCCATGACGCAAAGATAAAAGGGCCGGTCAAGGTTCTGGAGACCGCCACCATCTGCGACAACGCGTGCCTCCACTCGATCAAGGCGGGGGGCAACGTCACCCTCCGGCCGGGGGTCAAGGTCGGCGCCGTGAACAGCGACGAGACGATCTTCGTCTACGGCAAGGTCACCAGCGAGCGTCTATTCGGCAGGGCCGTGAAAGTCTACGGCGCCTGATGGATGTTTGATGCCGAGCAGGGCGGCATCTCTCACCGCGCCCCAGTCCGCTATCGTCTCCACGCACCCGTCTTTTACATTCACGACACCGATAGCGACGATACCTGTCCGGTCGGACATATCGATCCCGTCCTTGACCTCCATGAGGCAGCCGACGCCGATGATCGCCCGCGGGTGATACTTCTTGACCATCCGCTTGATGAACGTCGAGCCCGGGACGATGAATACCCGGTACCCGAGGTTCTCAAGCCATGCCGCGTTCTCCCCGACCGAGCAGCGGCCGCAGTTGCGGCATTTGAGGCCTTCTGGGGTCGGGTGCGCCGGACACTGCGCCGACCGCAGGCACTGGGGCAGGAAGACCGCCCGCTGCTCCACAGGGGTCTCGGAGAAGGCCTTCGTGTTCATGGTGTTTCGAAGCGTTATGAAGAACGTGATGAGGTCCTTGTCATCCAGCCCGAGGAGTTTGCAGAACGCCTTCACGAGTCCCTCTAACAGGACCATGCCGGGGATCAGGATTCGCGGGAGGTAGAACTTCCCCCTGGTGATCGAGGCGGCGGCGATGATCGCGAGGGCAACCGCCGCAAGCAGCATCCCGAGGATGAAGAAGAACGTCACCTCTCCGATGAGGGTCATCAGCTGGACCCAGATCTCGGAGTCAAAGAGGCTCATGGCCTGATCTCCCGATCTCTCCCGACCAGCCGGAACGACTCGGCATACGGCGGCCGGAGCACCCCGATCTCGGTGACGATCCCGTCGACGAGGTCGAGCGGGGTGGCGTCGAAGGCGTAGTTGAGCACGTTCACGTTATCGGGCGCGAGTTGTTTGTCGCCGCAGGAGGTGAGTTCGGAGCGGTCCCGCTCCTCGACGGTGATCTCCGTCTCCGTCCGGGAGAGGTCGAACGTTGAGACGGGCGCTGCAACGTAGAACGGTATGGCGTGGTGGCGGGCGGCGACTGCGTGCATATACGTCCCGATCTTGTTAAAGACTGCATCCCTCGTGATCCGGTCGGCGCCGACGACGACGAGGTCGATCATCCCCTTCCGCATCAGGTACGCCGCCGACGAGTCGGGGATGAGGGTAACGTCGATCCCGTCCCGGGCAAGTTCCCAGCAGGTGAGCCTCGAGCCCTGGTTGAGCGGCCGGGTCTCGCAGGCGATCACCCGCACGTCCTTTCCGGCCGCGACCGCCGACCGGATCGTCCCGAGCGCCGTCCCCCAGCAGCGGCAGGCGAGCGCTCCCGCGTTGCAGTGGGTGAGCACCGTACACCGCTCCGGGAAGAGTTCTTCGCCGAACCCGCCGAGCCTCCGGCAGGTCAGTTCGTCCTCCTCGGCGACGGCATTCGCCTCGGCGACCGCTATCTTCTTTGCCTCCTCGATCGATGCCGCGAGCGCCATCTTCTGCAGCACGCGGTCGATCCCCCACGCGAGGTTCACCGCGGTCGGGCGGGTGCTCCGGAGAAGGTCTCCCGCCCGCCTGACCTCGCCCGAGAACCGCTCAAGGTCGGTCTCTCTGCTCCGGACGGCGGCGAGGGCCACGCCCATCGCGCCGGCAATCCCGAGCGCCGGCGCTCCCCGGATCTCGAGCCTCCGGATCGCCCGGGCGAGGTCGTCGACGGTCACGCACCGCATCTGCTCGTAGCGGCCGGGGAGCAGGGTCTGGTCGATGTAGAGGATGCACTCGTTCTCTGCATCCCACTCGATGGTATAGGGATCCGCCCCTTCCAGCATGCTCATCCCACCCTGATCGCGTCGAGGAACGCCCGCATGGCCGCCGCCTCGCCCATCGCGACGGAGTCGGGGATGTCCCTCGGCGCGGTGGCGGTCCCTGCCACGTAGATCCCTGGCTTCACCGTGAGCACGGGGCCGAGTTTCTGGTCGGCGACCCCGAAGAACCCGGACTCGTCCTGCGGGATGCCGAGCATCCGGGCCACCTCGTCCGCTCCTGCGGCCGGTTCGAGCCCGACGGAGAGCACAACCAGGTCCGGGTGGAACGTCTCCACCTCGCCGGTCTCGGTGTTCTCCGCGACCATCGTCAGGTGGTCGTTCCCCTCGAGCACCTCGCCGGGGAACCCGCGGACGAACCGGACCCCAAGATCCCTCGCCCGCTCGTAGTACTCCTCGTAGCCCTTGCCGTATGCGCGGATGTCGTTGTAGAAGACAACGACCTCGATATCGGGGTTCTTCTCGCGGATGAGCGTGGCGTTCTTCATCGCGTACATGCAGCAGACGCCGGAGCAGTAGGGGCGGCCGATGGCGAGGTCGCGGGAGCCGACGCACTGGACGAACGCCACGCTTCTTGGCGGTTTACCGTTTGAGAGCCTCTTCAGTTTACCCCCGGTCGGGCCGCTTGCGTTGATCATTCGTTCGAACTCAAGGCTCGTGATGACGTCGGGGATGGTGAGGTAGCGGAGCTGCGTCTTGTTCCGTGCATCGAACGTTGCATACCCGGTCGTGACGACGATGCTTGCAGCCTCGATCTCGAGGTGGCGCTCCTCGTCCTCGCGGAGGATCGCCTCTCTCCCGCAGGCGTCGTAGCAGAGCCCGCACTCGATGCAGTGCTCATGGTCTTTGATGACGATGTCGGGGACCGCCTGGGCGTGAGGCTTGTAGATCGCCTTCCGGACGCCGATGCCGGCATCGAACCGGTTGTAGACCTCCACCGGGCAGATCGCGACGCAGTCCCCGCAGCCGTTGCACTCGTTCTCGAGGATGTAGCGGGGGTGTTTTTTGACCCGGACGCGGAAGTGCCCCACCTCTCCCTCGATCCCCTCGACCTCGGAGCAGGTGTGGATGGTGACGTTTGGATGCCGGGCCACCTCGACCATCTTTGGAGAGAGGATGCACATCGAGCAGTCGTTCGTGGGGAACGTCTTGTCGAGCTGGGCCATGTGCCCGCCGATGGTCGGTTCGCGCTCGATGAGGTGGACGTGGATGTTGTGGTCGGCGAGGTCGAGCGCCGCCTGGATGCCCGCGACCCCCGCTCCGATGACGACGACCTCAGTCATGGCGGTATCTCCCTGCGAGGTTGACGTATTCACGCGCGTTGTGGATGATGCTCTCCTGCTGGTCGGGCGTCGTCTCCCGGACCACTTTGCCGGGCACGCCGAGGACGAGCGAGTTTGACGGGATCTCTTTTCCCTCCGTCACCACGGCGCCGGCGCCGATGATGGAGCCCTCTCCCACCACCGCGCCGTTCAGGACGATGGCCCCCATACCGACGAGCACCCGGTCGCGGATGGTGCAGCCGTGCAGTATGGCGCCGTGGCCGACCGAGACCTCCGCACCGATAGAGACCGGGAAGCCGGGCGTGGTATGGACAACGGCGTTGTCCTGGATGTTCGAGCCGGCGCCCACGGTGATCGTGTCCCGATCGGCCCGGACGACGGCACCGAACCAGACGCTCACGTCGTCGGCAAGCCGCACGTCTCCGATGACCGTTGCGTTCTCTGCGATAAAGACGCGGTTCCCCACAACCGTTCCTCTCTCCATAGTGAGTCTACTATTGGTTGCGGCGATACAAAATGTTCTCCATAGGGGGTGAGAACGGTGTTTCCTAGGGACGGATCTGGAGCGCCGGCAGAAACGACGTTCTCTGCAAACGTTGTTCGAGCACCGGAGATACGCGGTGCCCCGTCTCGCGATTCCTATCCTCTTACTTGAACCCCCCCTCACCCCATCGATCACTACTCATAAAACCCCTCGCGGCAAACGCCTCTGGATGAAAGTGATGGTCGGGGGGACGTTCGATCCCCTGCATGCCGGGCACCGGAAACTCCTCTCCCGTACCTTCGAGCTCGCCGGGCCCGACGGAGAGGTGATCATCGGGTTGACGACCGACGAGTTTGCCGGTGCAAAGGTGCATCCCGTCAACGCCTACGAAAAACGGCTTGAGAACATCACGTCGTTCATCCGCGAGCACGGCTACACCGCGACGTGGAAGGTCGAACCGCTCGCCGATCGCTACGGCAGCGCCCTCGACGCCGACTTCGATATCCTCGTCGTCTCCGAGGAGACCTTCCCGGTCGCCGTGGAGATCAACGAGCTCCGGCGCGAACGCGGGAAAAGAAAGGTGGATCTTCACGAGATCTCGTGCGTTCTCGCCGAGGACGGCCGACGGATCTCGAGCACCCGGATCTACCGGGGGGAGATCGACCGGCACGGACGGTTGATCAGATGATGAGGTTTGCGATGTCGTCCTTGATCAGCCAGTCGCAGTAGAGGCAGTGCAGCCCCTTGTCGAGCACCTCGAACGTGCTCGCGACAGGTTCGTTCGTGTTCGTGATGCAACCGGGGTTCGGGCACCTCACCACGCCCCTGAGGATCTCCGGGATCTCGACACCCTTCTTCTCCACGACCTTGTAGTCGCGGATGATGTTGATCCTCGCCTGCGGCGCAAGCAGGGCGATCCGGTCGACCTCCTCCGTGCGGAGCTCGCGGTTCTCGATCTTGACGATATCCTTCTTCCCCATCCGTTTGCTCTCGACGTTCGTCGCGATGCTCAGGCATTCCCGGGTCGACCCGGTGATCCCGAGTATCCGGAGCACGTTCAGCGCCTCGCCGGCCGTGATATGGTCGATGACGGTGCCGTTCTTGATGGGGCTGACAAGCAGTCCCCCTGACGGATCTTTTCGGCTCATCTCATCACCTCGTGAAGGAGCGCCATCCTGACAGGGACGCCGTTCCTCGCCTGCTCGAAGTAGCGCGCATACGGCGTGCAGTCGACCGCCGGGTCGATCTCACCGGCGCGCGGGAGCGGGTGGAGGATCATCAGCCGGTCTTTCACGCCGTCGAGCAGGTCGGTCGTGATCCGGTAACTGGACGCGACGTTGTAGTAGGACGCCGAGTCCGGGAACCGCTCGCGCTGGCTCCTCGTGACGTAGAGGACATCGAGTTCCCGGATCGCCTCCTCGACGTTCGGGTGCTCGACGACCTCCATGCCGCGCTCCCGCAGTTCGAGGGTGATGTTTGCCGGCATCTCGAGTCCCCCCGGCGCAATCGTGTGCAACGTGACGCCGTAGAGGGAGAGGGCGAGCGCGAGCGAGTGGGCGGTTCTCCCGTAGCGGAGATCCCCCAAAAGCCCGACGTCGATCCCGTCGACCGGCATCGACTGCCTGATGGTGTAGAGGTCGAGCAGCGTCTGGCTCGGGTGCTGTCCCGCGCCGTCGCCGGCGTTGATCACCGGCACCGTGGAGAACTCGCTTGCGAGCCGTGCCGCTCCCTCCTTTGGGTGGCGGAGCACGATGGCGTCCACGTAACTGCTTATCACCCGGATGGTGTCTGCGAGCGTCTCTCCCTTGACGATGGAGCTCGCCTCCACGGAATCGACGCCGATCGTCCTCCCGCCGAGCCGGGCCATGGCCGTCGCAAACGACATCCTCGTCCTGGTACTGGGCTCGAAGAAGAGAAGCGCCACGAGTTTGTCGTCAAGCATTCCGGGCCGATAATTGCCGGTATCGAACTCCTGCGCCCGGTCGAGCAGGTAATCGAGATCGCTCCTTTCAAAATCGCGGATCGAGATAATATGGTACATCGTGCGGCTACCTTCCGGGGCGTTCGATCCGGTGCGGGAGCCCGGCTTGGTCCGCCCCTCTTCTCTCCTGAATAGTGGTTCGCCGCGCACCCACTAAATACCTTTTTTCCGGGTGAGTGCCCTGCCTCCATGACAACCTTTGTCACCTTCGCCCGCCTCATACTATCTTCGGAGAAGGGCATGTCCGAAGATCATGAAGAGTACGCGCCGGCAGTCTGCTGTCACTGCGAGGGGGCCGGGTGCATGTACTGCAACAAAAAAGGCACCGTGATGGTGCCGCAGCCCCCGCAGAAGTGCCATCACTGCAACGGAGACTGCTGCATCTACTGCGGCTACACCGGGTGGGAACGCCCGCTGAAGGAATACTAACTTCTATTTTCGCGCGACCGTGATGTAGCCGCTGTGGCCGACCCTGGTCGAGGGGCGGGTTCCCCGGGCGGAGCGCGTCAGTTCCCGCTCCATGCACTCGTAGCAGTGAACGTCCCGGAAGAGCGGCGTTGCGGCATCGAGCGCGACGAAGGTGTGCTCGAGGAACGGCGTGTAGCACGAGAGATACCCGCCGGGGGTAAGGAGCGAGAAGGCGTGCTCCACATGCGCCGGCGTTATCGTGAGGTCGAGGTGGACGACGTCGAATTCGCCGGTGGCTTCGAGCATGTCGGCGGCGACCACCTCGACGTTATCGAGGCGGGCGTTTCGGATGTTCTTCTCCGCGATCCTCGCGAACTCCGGGCGCACCTCGTAGGTCTTCACGCTGCGGGCGACGCTCCCGAAGTAGATTGCGGCGACCCCGCTCCCGGTTCCGGCGTCGAGGACCCGATCGTCGCGGTTCATCCCCGTGTAGGCGATCACCATGCCGATGTCTTTTGGGAGCATGAGCGCTCCGCTCCGTTTTGCGTGGACGAAGAAGTCGGTCGGCCGGGGACGGAGCGCGGTGAACGGGACGTTGAGGTGGGTTCGGATCTCCTCTCCCGGATTCATCCCCACGAGCGCCGCAAGATCGATCATCCCCCGGTCGGTGGAGAGCTGACCCTCGCCCGCCGTCACGAAGTACTCGCGGTTCTCGCCGACGAGCAGGAGATGTTCGCCTGTCTCGATCATTGCTGCGCGAGTTTCAGGATTGCTTCGGCGATGTCGCCGCGGGTCTCGACGAGCGCCGCCCGTGCGGCCTCCTCGGTTGTCCCTGCCTGCGATGCGACGAGGGCGACGTCGTCGTCGGGGATCTCCGGGACGGCCTCCTCGAACCGGGCATCCCCCGAGAGCTGGTAGGTGGTGACCCCCTGCATGGTGGTTGCGACGACCTGAGCATTGTCAAAGACGTAGTTTCCCGACGGCGTGTAGATGACGACCTTCTCGACGCCCTCGATCTCCTCCATCTCCATGCCCATCTGCTTCATCATCTGCTTCATCTTTTTCGGGTTTATCTTACCTGGAAACATTCGGATCCCCTTCCCTGTCGTACTTTTACCGCTACACCGTAATTAAATGCCAGCATCTCTCGCCCGGAGAGCAGGGCCGCCCCGGTGGCGAGGAGCACGTCGTCGCCGGTCACCACCAGCACCTCGTCCCCTGCGCGGATGCCCTCGTCGGCAGCGACGACGTGCTTCGCCATCGCGTTCTTCCCGTCCGCGACGAACGGCGCCACGTCCTCCTGAACCGCCACCCGGTAGGCCGGGGAAGCGAGATGGGCGGCGAGGCGCTCCGCTGCGGCTATTCCGAGGGTCAGGCGGCCGTCCTGCGCGCGAACGGTCGCAAGCCTCTCCTTTCCGAGGCTGACCTGGCGGATGCGCCCGGTCGTCGAGTACTGGAAGGCGCACTCGTCGGGAAAGATCGCGGCGCCGGCCCCGGCTCCGAACTGGAAGTCAGCAATCGTCCGGATCCGCCGAAGCGAACTGTCGTTTGAGTATTCGGTTGACACCATCAACAAACACCTCTTCTGTATCGTGGGGGATGAATGCTCCGGCGGCGATCCGGTGTCCGCCGCCTGCGCCGCCGACCTCCGCCGCCGCCTCGACGAGAGCGCTCTGCAGGTCGACCCCGCGGGCGAGCGCCCACTCGTTTGTCCGCATCGAGACCTTCGTCACCTCCGGTTCGTCCACCATCGCGGCGAGCACCATCATGGGCTTCCTCCAGTTCAGCTTGGAGAGCGCCATCCCCGCACCGATCCCGACGATGGTGTCGGGGAACCGGTCGCCGGTGTGGACGTACTGGAGGTGGGAGAGCTCGGTCACGCCGGTATCGAGGATGTACTGGAGCAGGTCGCGGATGACCGTCCGGTGGTGGGCGAGCATCTGCTCAGCGTCGCGGTAGGCCTCCCCACGCTCCCCGTGGCAGATGCTGCTCCCTATCCGGGGTTTTGCCCACCGGCCGCAGGCGTTTAAGAGGGTAGCGTACTCAGAGGCGTTCCGGAGCGGTGTGCGCTCCGGCTCGTCGGGGAAGATGTAGGTTTCGGCGAGCAGGCGGTCGGTCTCCCTCCCGTGGGCGATGAGCTGCTGGGCGAGGGCGCTGATGATCGTGCGCCGGTCCTCGAACGGGAGTTCTTCCCAGACGAGCCACCCGCCCCGGGGGTTCTTCAGTTCGATGCCGAGTCGCTCGAGGAACCGGAGCGCTGCGTTCGTGTTGTTCGAGATCCCGTCGATGTAGGGGTCGTCGCAGTAGCCGAGGCAGACGTGGATCGGGCGGGTGGACGTCCCGTAGCAGTTCAGGTCGCGGTCGCGCACGAGGATGTTGCCGTACTCGACGCCGTCCTGGACGATCTCGCGTGCCGGGCCGACCAGCCCGCAGTTCTCGCGTGCCATCATGTCCCCGACGTTCCCGATGACGGCGAGTTTGGCGAGATCGATGTTTGTGGGATCAAGCGTCTTCGCGACCAGGTAGGCGATCCCGGCGGCGCTCATCCGGGTGATGCCGTGGTCAAGGCAGTTCACCTGGGGGTAAGTCGTGCCGCAGGGCTGGCCGACGTGGTGGTCGAGGATCAGGACTTCGTCGGCAGAGAGGCCATGCTCCTCAAGAAGGTTCTGCTGCCCTGCCCCGAGGTCGACGAAGAGTTTCAGGGAGCCGTCCTTTCGGACGTGGCGCATCGCCATCGGTTCGAGCTGGCGGACGAAGACCGATTCGACCGGCTTCTGCTCGCGGGCGAGCGCCTGTGCGAGGATCGCCTCCGTGCTGATGCCGTCGGCGTCGATGTGGGAGATGATTGTTACCGACTCCGCATCACCGATGATATCCGCCGCTCTCCGCAGATCGTTCTCGAGGCTCATCTCCATAGTAGTGCGTCGTGGAATGTCAATAAGGCATGGGGGTGTGGTGAGGGCGAAGGTTTGGGGAGGTCGGCGAAATGGAGAACTGGAGCAGGAGTGGCTTGAGTCTTCAAACGACGGACTATGTAACCCGCACCCACTGGTGCTTACATTCCTCCCGGTTGCACATGCCCTTACACGGATTCCCCCCGGATATCGCCACTGGGGGAGGGGCTGACGGGGAGGGGGGAGCATCCCCCCTCCCCTGTCTCTACCCGGTAAGGCTCTTCCTGCGACCCCCACCCCGCCCGGCCTCCGGCCTCCTCCCCCGCCCCAAAGGGCGGGGGCAGTGCGTGGCGATAGGCGATGGTTCGTTACGCAACTAATCGGAGGCCGGGAGCGTGGGCACCGTGAGGTGCGAAGAATCGGAGCCGGAGAAGACCTGAGGTCCTGGACTGGCAGCTGGCCGAAGGTACGACGTTCTAAGGGAATGCGACTGTCCTACGGGCAGGAACTCGAATACCAAAGGTGCGACTTCCATGGAAAATCCGCGTGAGGCACGTGCGGTCGAGAACAATCCTGGCACCCGTGGCTGCTCGTCTGTCGACGCCGCTTTGAACCAACAGCCTTCCCGGCGCATCCCCGGTCAGAAACTAAAACTATCTAAGAAAGAAACGCCATAGCACCGATCAGACAACGCTTCTGGAGGGCCTGGGCATGACAACAAACGATATGCGGGAGTTTCTGGAGACCGGCGTCATCGACGCCGGCAGGATGCGGGCGGTCGAGCAGAACGCCGTCGCGCTCGGCTACCCGTCGCTGTTGATGATGGAGAGCGCCGGGCGGGCGGTCGCAGACGCCGTCCTCGCCCGCAGTCCCTCTCGCGTCCTCGTCCTCTGCGGGCGGGGGAACAACGGCGGCGACGGGATGGTGGCGGCCCGCTACCTCCAGCACCTCGATTCTGTCGACGTCGTCTACCCCGACTGCGGCTCAATGACCGCCTCGGCTGTCGCCCAGCTTGCTCTCCTCCGGCACTGCTCCGTCGCCCTCCACCCCGTCCGGTGCGCTGCAGACGTCGATGCACTCTCCCGCCTCTTCGACGGCGCCGACGTCATCGTCGACGCCATGCTCGGCACCGGGGCGTCGGGCGGGGTGCGGGAGCCGCTCGCCTCCCTCGTCGCCCGGGCAAACGCGAGCGCAGCCCCGGTCATCGCCGTCGACACGCCCACCCCCGGCATCCGTGCGAGCCGGATCCTCTCGTTCCACCGGCCGAAGGTGGAGGGCGCGGACGTCGCGGATATCGGCATCCCGCTCGAAGCGGAGATATTCACCGGCCCCGGAGACCTCACGCTCGTCCCGTCCCGGGCATCCGGCGCTCACAAAGGCGCCGGCGGCGAGGTGCTCGTCGTTGGGGGTGGGCCATACCAGGGGGCGCCCTACATCGCGGCGATGGGGGCGCTCCGCGCCGGGGCCGACATCGTCCGGGTGGCTTCGCCTGTGTACATCCCCATGCCCGACCTGATCTACGAGCGGCTGGAGGGGAAGGCGATCACCGCCGACCACCTGGAGACGATCCTCTCCCTCGTCGACCGGGCGGACGTGGTCGTCTGCGGCATGGGCCTCGGGAAAGAGAGCCACGATGTTGTGCTTGCCGTCGCGGAGGCGGCAGAGAAGGCGGTCTTCGACGCCGACGCGCTCGCCCTGCCCCTCCCGGAGGCGAAAGAGACGATCTACACCCCGCACGCGGGCGAGTTCGCCCGGATCACCGGGGCGGAGCCCCCGGCGGACCTTGCGGCGCGCGGCCAGTGCGTGAAGGCCGCCGCGACGGCGGGAACTATCCTGCTCAAAGGCCCGGTCGACGTCATCTCGGACGGATCACGGATCAGGTTCAACCGGACCGGCACCCCCGCCATGACCACCGGCGGGACGGGCGACCTCCTGGCCGGTATCGCCGGCGCGCTCCTCTGCCACCTCCCTGCGTTCGAGGCCGCCTGCATCGCCGCATACGTGAACGGCAGGGCCGGCTTGCTCGCCGCGGAGGAGCGGGGGAACGGGATGCTCGCGACCGACATGCCCGGCTACATCCCACAGATCCTCTTTCGGCCCCCCGCGTCGGAGTGACCTGTCGGTAGCCGCCTTCTTTTATCCCTGAAAAAAGAGAAGATCTCCTGCGATACACATGAGCGAGTCCGGCGAACACGGTAAGACCCCGGTCTTCACCCACATCGAAAACGACCGCGCACAGATGGTGGACATCTCGGGAAAGACCGAGGTCGTCCGGGAAGCGGTTGCGAGCGGCAGGATCTACCTCCGGAGCGAGACGCTCCGTGCCATCCGGGAGGGAACCGTGGTCAAGGGCAACGTCCTGGCGACCGCACGGGTGGCGGCAACCCTTGCGGTGAAGGATACGCCGCGCCTCATCCCCATGTGCCACCCCATACCGCTCGCAGGGATCACCATCGACTTCGAGGAGGGCGACGGCTACATCGAGGCGACCGCCCGCGTGAAGTCCTACGGGAGGACGGGCGTCGAGATGGAAGCCCTCACCGGCGTCTCCGTCGCGCTTCTCACCGTCTGGGACATGGTCAAGTCGGCGGAGAAAGACGAGAACGGGCAATACCCCGTCACCCGGATGGACGCCATCCGCGTCGTGGAGAAACGCAAGGGGGTGTAGGTCTTCTGGCAGGCAGGGAGCGGCGAAAGCAATCCTTTATCTCTGCTCCCGCCAACCTGTTAGGAACCACGGGATACGTCCCGGAAAGGAATGTGGCGGAAACGCTGAACCTGAGGTGATTTAAAACATGGCAAAATCGATGTATGCCTACGTACGTGAGGCATGGAAACGGCCCGACCGGTCGGAAGTGAAAGGTCTCCTCTGGGAGCGCCTCCAGGTCTGGCGGCGCGAAGGGAGTGTCGTGCGCGTGGAGCACCCGACCCGGATCGACCGGGCCCGGTCGCTCGGCTACAAGGCCAAGCAGGGGATCGTCGTCGTGCGGGTCAAGGTCCGCCGCGGCGGCCGGAGGAAGCCCCGGTACATCCGCGGGCGCAGATCCGCACGCATGGGCATGCGCCGGATGACCCCGGCGAAGAGCCTGCAGCGCATGGCCGAGGAGCGCGCATCCCGCAAGTTCCCGAACATGGAAGCCCTGAACTCCTACTGGGTCGGTGAGGACGGCCGCTCCAAGTGGTTCGAGGTCATCATGGTCGACGGGCACCACCCCGCGATCAAGAGCGACCGCAACCTCGCGTGGCTGGCGGACCCGACCCACCGGGGCCGTGCGGAGCGCGGCAAGACCTCCGCCGGCATGAAGGGGCGCGGGATGCGGACGCGCGGGCGTGGAACCGAGAAGACGCGCCCGAGCATCCGGTCTCACGCGAACCGCGGCAAATAAATACTCCTTTTTTTATACGGCCTACCCACGATGAAGATCACAGATGCCGGTATACATCCCTATCCTGCCGGCGACTCGTCGATTGCGCGAATGGCGCTTGAGGCGGCAGGACTCGGGTTCGATAGTGTCGTCGTTATCGGAGATGCCGCGCATCGATCTCCCGGCATCGAGGTTCTCCGGGGAGCCGTTATCAGCGCCGCGTCCGTAAAAGAGGTCTTGAAGAAGGTGCGCGATCCCGCCGTCCGGCGGGCCGACGTCGTCTACGTCGATGCTGGGGATATCTCCTTCAACCGTGCGGTCGTCTCGATCAAGGAAGTGAACGTCGTCAGGTGCATCCATGCCACCCGGAGAAACGCCTTCGACCACGTCGCCGCACGGACGGCGGCAGAGCAGGGCGTGGCGGTGGACATCTCGATGGCTCCCATTATCCACCTCCGCGGGGCGAAACGCCAGAAGGCGTTGCAGCGGTATGCGGACGTCCTCTCATTGCAGCGGCGATACGGCTTTCCGCTGACGATATCGTCCGGTGCCCGATCGATACTCGAGCAGCGATCGGTTCGCGAGCTTCGCGGTCTCTGCGCACTCTTCGGCATGGCCGGGGCGGAAGTGACCGAAGCGCTCTCGTCAATCGGCCGGATCGTCGAACCGCACCGGCCCGTGAGGGTGGTCGAATGAGGCCGAGACCCCCGGCGATGCGGACGAAGCGGCGCTACATCCTGGCGCAGATCCTTCCCTATGGGGCACAGGTGGACCAGAAACAGGTGTATCTTGCGGTCTATGAGGCCGCGACCTCGCTCCTTGGCGATGCGGCTGCAGGTCTTGCGCAGCCCGCGGTGGTCTTCTGCGAAGGCGGATACGTCGTCGTCCGGTGCCGGCGGGGTACCGAGAAGGATATCGCCGTCGCGCTTTCGACGGTCACCTCGGTCGCCGATGAGCGGATTGCACTCCGGACGGTCGCCACCTCGGGGACGATCCACGCACTGCGGCGCCGGATGAGACCGATCCGCCAGCTATCCGGAGACAGGGAAGTGAAGATCGGGGAAACTTATTTCGCGGTCTATCGCTACCCGCGTCAAAAGGTTGATTTGGTTGAAAAGGGTATTAAGCATCAGAAGTCATTGTTTTTCACCGAAGCCGATTTGGAGGAACGATAATGCAACCACAATATCAGATGGGATATGACCGGGCGATCACAGTGTTCAGCCCGGACGGAAGGCTTTACCAGGTCGAGTACGCCAGAGAAGCGGTGAAACGAGGCACGACTGCCGTCGGAATCAAGTGCAGCGAAGGCGTCGTGCTGATCGTCGATAAGAGGGTGACGTCCCGTCTCCTTGAACCGGCCTCCATCGAGAAGATCTTCAAGATCGACTCGCACATCGGCGTTGCGTCCTCCGGCCTCGTCGGCGATGCGCGTTCTCTCGTAGACCGGGCGCGGGTCGAATCTCAGATCAACCGTGTCTCCTACAACGAGCCGATAAACGTCGAGATCCTCGCGAAGAAACTCTGCGACCACATGCAGACCTACACCCAGTTCGGCGGGGCACGCCCCTACGGGACCGCTCTCCTGATCGCGGGAGTCAGTGACGGGGAGGCCCGCCTCTTCGAGACCGATCCGAGCGGCACGCTGCTCGAGTACAAGGCGACCGGCATCGGCACGGGCAGGCCTGCCGTCATGAAGGTCTTCGAGGACGAGTACCGGGAGGATGCCGACTTCGCCGCCGCCATCGGGCTCGGGATCAAGGCCCTGCACGCCGCGACGGAGGGCAAACTCGATGTGGGCGCCATCGAGATCGGGCTTGTCTCCATCGAGACCCGGGAGTTCCGAAAACTGGGGAAGGACGAGGTAAAGGCATACGTTGACCAGTTTGAAGAGTGAGCGTCAGCCCTATGATTCCTCTCGACCAGGCAGTAGTGGCGCGGCTTGAGAGTTACGGAGAGCGGTTCGAGGTCCTCGTCGACCCCAACCAGGCCATGCGCATCCGGCAGGGCGAAAAGATTGACCTCGAGGATGTCGTCGCTGCAGATTCCGTCTTCTCGAACGCCGCACATGCCGAACGGGCCTCAGACGAGGCCCTTCTGAAGGTCTTCAAGACGACCGATTTCGAGCAGGCGGCACTCCGGATCATCCAGAAAGGCGAGATCCACCTCACGGCGGAACAGCGCCGCAACCTCATCGCGGAGAAGCGGAACCGGATCGTCACGTTCATCGCGAGGAACGCGGTCAACCCGCAGTCCGGGTACCCCCACCCCCCGCGGCGCATCGAGCTTGCGATGGAAGAGGCGAGGGTGAACGTCGATCCCTTCAAGTCCGTCGAGGAGCAGGTCAAAGACGTGGTCAAGGCGCTCCGGCCGATCCTCCCCATCCGGTTTGAGGAGATCCGGATCGCCGTGAAGGTCCCGGCGGATTATACCGCGAGGGCGTACGAGATCACGACCGCGGGGACGCTCGAGCAGGACGAGTGGCAGAAGGACGGATCCTGGATCGCGGTCGTGAAGATTCCGGCAGGCGTCCAGGAGGAGTTCTACGACCTGGTGAACAGGATCTCCAAGGGGAACGCGGAGACCCGGATCATCGAACGGCTATCGTGAGTAACTATATTAATCGACAGCACAAAAATTAGAGGACATACAAGAGGTACGCGAAATGGCAAATCGCAAACAGAGTGCAAAGGGCAGGGTTGTCGGAAGTTCCGGGCGTTTCGGCCCGCGGTATGGCCGGTTTATCCGGAAGAGAGTCAACCAGATCGAGACGATCTCCCGCGCGAGCCATGCGTGCCCCCGCTGCGACCAGGAAGCGGTCAAGCGTGTGGGAACCGGCATCTGGACGTGCCGCAAGTGTGGGTTCAAGTTTGCAGGCGGCAGCTATGTTCCGGAGACGCCGGTGATGCGCGTCGCCGCGCGGAGCATCGAGCGGTCGCTGCAGAAGGAGGGTTAATCGGTCGTGGCTGCCTATAAGTGCGCTCGCTGTAAACAAAAAGTGGAGATCGACGTCAATATACGCTGCCCCTACTGCGGGCACCGCATCCTCTTCAAGGAACGCGGAGCCGGAATAAAAGATCTGAAGGCTCGATGACGGTCGTCACGACGTCGCGTAAACCGGTTCCCGAGGTGCGCACCCTTGCGCGGGACCTGGCGTTCTCGATCGGCGCCGGATACGTTACCCGCGGCAAAGCGGGCATGGGCGACCTTTTTGCCCTCGACGAGTCGGTTCTGATCGTCTCAAAATCCGGCCCTTTTTTTCTGATTCAAGTATATAGCGGTGGAGAGCAGACGGCAGAGATCCGTGTTGCGTCCTTCACCGTCGAGGAGCGGGCCGGACCGATCGCAAGCGGGCTCTTCGTCTCGGATCGCCCGGTCTACGAGGCGTTCAAGGACCACGCCGACGTCGTGTTTGCCGGCGACTCCCTCGCGGAGCACCGGATCGTCTTTGACGGAGCCCAGCGGAGACGCTATACCCTGAAGGTGGCCCCATGACACATACGGCGGTCTTCCGGTTCGCGACCCCCGATGCCCGTGCCCTCTACCTCTCCGTCTGCCAGGAGATGGGCGACGTGGGCGAGCGGTCGTCCGTCCGGGTCGGGCTCGCGGACGACGGGACACTCGTCCTTGAGGTGAGCGCCACAGATATCCCGGCGCTCAGGGCGGCCTTAAATACCTGGCTTCGGCTGATCACGATCGCTGTCGAGATGCGGGAGATTGCCGTCCCGTCTGGTGCGTCGCCGTAGGAAGGCCGGCGCCGGGCTCGGGGGAATGATACCCCTTCTTTGAACCCTACATTTTAAGGGTTTCACGTCCCTATCATGTAGAGAAAGGGCAGAGGGCCGGGATGGCCGCTGTCCGCCACCCGAAATATTGTTACCGATCTCCATCTCATTCGAGGAGTAGATGAATATGGAAAACATCCCGCCAAAAGTGCAGAACCAGCTGGCGATGCTTCAGCAGATGCAGCAGCAGCTCCAGACCGTAGTATCGCAGAAAGCACAGTACGAGATGACGATCCGCGAAGCCAGGCGCGCGGTTGAAGACCTGGCCGACGTCCCCGAGGATGCGGCGGTCTTCATGAACGTCGGCACCGTCATGATGCAGAAGAGCAAGGAGCAGGTGCTTGCATCCTTAAACGAGCGCATCGAGACGCTCGATCTCCGCGTCAAGTCGCTCGAGAAGCAGGAGAAGGCGCTGCAGGGCAGGTTCGAGCAGT
Organism: Methanobacteriota archaeon; assembly: GCA_030446015.1. Taxonomy (GTDB): domain Archaea; phylum Halobacteriota; class Methanomicrobia; order Methanomicrobiales; family Methanoculleaceae; genus Methanoculleus. The sequence continues at coordinate 23,000 of JASUSO010000010.1, read as the reverse complement.
TATCCTCGCAGATCAGAGGGGCGCTGGAGGGCAAACAGCAGCCTTCCGGCCCCGCCTGATCCGTCAACTTTTTTAAAAAAACGAGTGAGTTCCTCACTCTTTTTGCTCGCGGTCGTGTTTGCGCATCCGGCAGACGAGGTTGATCGCGGTGATCACCGCCTCGACCGACGCGAGGATGATGTCGTCGCTTGAGGCGCTGGCATCGAAGACCCGGCCCCGCTCGTCCTCGACGGCGATCGTGACGTGCCCGAGAGCATCGGTGCCGCCGGAGATCGCCTCGATGTTGAACTCCTTTAAGTGGACCGGGGCCGGGATGATCCCGAGGATCGCCCGTACCGCCGCGTCCACCGGGCCGTTGCCGATGCTCGAGAAGGTGTGCTCGACCCCGTTGACGGTCGCCCTGACGCTTGCCGTCGGGATGACGTGGTTGCCGGTCATGATAGCGACGTCCTGGAGCTCCAGGGTCTTCTCGTCGGGCGCGAGCTGCATGACGCTCTCCGCGATCTCGTAGAGGTCTGCGTCCGTCACGCGCTTGCCTTTGCCGGCAATCGCCTTCACCCGGGCGACGATCTCGTCGAGCTGTTCGTCGGCGGGCTCCATGTGCACCTCGGCGAGCATCTGCTTGACCGCATGCCTCCCGGCGTGTTTGCCGAGTTTCAGCCTGCGCCGGTGCCCGACCATCTCCGGGGTCATGATCCCCGGCTCGAACGTATCCGCCCGGGTGATGACACCGTGGGAGTGGATCCCGCTCTCGTGGGCAAAGGCGTTCTCGCCGACGATCGGCTGGATGGCCGGGACGCTCATCCCCGCGTAGCGGGCGACGAGCCGCGAGGTCTCGACGAGGCTCTGCGTCCTGATGCCGGTATCGATTCCGTAGATGGACGAGAGCGCCATCACCGTCTGCGCGAGGTCGGCGTTGCCCGCCCGTTCGCCGATGCCGTTCACCGTCACCTGAACCTGGGAGGCGCCGGCCTCGACCGCAGCGATGGTGTTCGCCACCGCGAGCCCGAAGTCGTTGTGACAGTGGACATCGATCGGGCAGTTCACCTCGCGGTTGATCCGCTCGATGAGGCGTTTCATGGCCGTCGGGGTGATCACACCGACCGTGTCGGGCACGTTGATGATCGTCGCTCCGGCGTCCACGGCAACACGGTATACCTCTATCAGGTAATCCCAGTCGGTCCTCGTGGCGTCCATCGCGGAGAACATGCACCGGTCGACGTGGTCGCGCGTATAGGCGATGATATCGCCGGTGGCCTCGAGGACCTGTTCGCGGGTCTTTTTGATGGTGTACTCGCGCTGGACGTCGGAGGTCGGGATGAAGACGTGGACCATGTCGACGCCGCAGTCGATGCACGCATCAACGTCGGCCCGGAGCGACCGCGCAAGGCCGCAGACCTGTGCGGAGAGCCCGAGATCCACGATGGCCCGGACTATCTCGCGTTCGGCATCCGAGGACGCTGGAAAGCCCGCTTCGATGGCATGGACTCCTATTCCGGAGAGCTGTTCGGCAATACCGAGTTTCTCTTCGAGCGTGAATGAGATACCCGGTGTCTGTTCACCGTCGCGCAGTGTGGTGTCGAAAACAGTGACGTTCTTGTTCGCACGGCTATCGGTGAAGAAGGCAGTACGCTTCAGCGTTCCTGCGTGCTTCAGCGTTTGTAGGGTTCATACATACTCGTTATCCGTGGTTGTATATAAAGAATAATGCCCTTGTTCTACCGTTGCTCGCGGCTCCTGCGAAATATTTAATAACAACCCCATCTAACATTGTTAGAGCAGAGACCCGCCTTAACTCAGACTGGTAGAGTGCGCGGCTGTAGTATGGTCTTCGCTCTCGGGCGAACTGCGCGGCTACCGCGATGTCCCCGGTTCGAATCCGGGAGGCGGGATCACCCGAACATCAAGTGCCCAGGTAGTGTAGTGGCCTATCATGACGGCCTGTCACGCCGTCGACACGGATTCGAATTCCGTCCTGGGCGTCCCTTTCTTTCACTTTTCCAGCGTTTCAGCGGAGCAGCTCTCCCCCCCCCGACGGCGCGCAGCCTGTCTCCCGGGATGCTCCGGGAACTCGTTCAGAGCCTCTCGATAATCCTGAAACCTGTAATCTGGCGAGTATCGTTATTGAAGTGATTATATAGTATGATTTATTTTTATTCTCCAGGTAAAATATATATCTGGATGCGGTATTCGGTGTCATGCACGCTCTAGGAAAATGGATCGAGAGCGATCCCTTATTCGACGCTCTGGGGGCGCTCATCCTTGGGACAGGTTTCGTTGTACTGACAGGTCTTACCATATACGCTTCTGGATTTCTGATCTGACGTCAGGAGGGGGACGCGGGGATACGGCTCTTGCAGCGGGTTCCGGCGGCCCTAAGCACTTATTATAGATCCGTCTCAACGTGTGATGTACGCCGGGACACGGCACCGCGGATGTGACGGAACCATGACCGATAGGATATTCTATGAACCTGGAGACGTTCATTTGACGATACAGACCCTGATCTCCCGGCTCTCCGACCGGGATAAGGCCGTGCGAGCGGAAGCGATGCACGGGCTCGTGGCGGTTGGAAGACCTGCCGTCCCTGCCTGCATCGCCCTGCTCTCGGACGGCGACTGGAAGGTGCGCTACCGTGCGGCGGAGGCCCTCGGGCTGCTCGGCGACGGCGCGGCGTTCGACCCCCTCGTCGCCGCCCTCGACGATGAGAAGGATCACGTCCGCTACATGGCGGCAAAGGGGCTCGGGCTGCTCGGCGACCCCCGGGCGGTTGAACGGCTCGGGCAGATGCGGGACGACGAGAATGAGTTCGTTCGACGGAGCGCAGCCCGGTCCCTCGGCATGATCGGCGGCGAGGAGGCGGTTTTGGCGCTCCGCGAGGCTCTCGAAGGCGAGACGGTGGACGGCGTCCGTGCGGCAATCCTTGAGGCGCTCCGTGATGCCGGTGTGGATGCGGCACTTCACTGATACGTCATTTTTCGCACCTGCGGTGCTCGAACTCCTTTCCCTTCGGGAAAGTCATCCTTCGCGTGAGGGCCTCGGTTCTTTCCGTGCCGAAAACTCATGCGACGCCGTGAAGTGGTGGGTTGGCAGAGCGTCGGATCCCGGCAGGCGTCCGCTGCAAAAGAGTGGGTGGTTCAGGACCGGGCGACGTTGCCCGGTGCGCTCTTCTTTGGGCAGACGGCGTCGATCACGCCGTGCTGCACGTTGTAGAAACTGTGCAGTACGTCGATCTCGCAGTCGAGATCGATGACTGTCTCTTTATCGCCCCCGGTGCAGAGGGTCACGGAGTCTTCCCGAAACGTGACGTATGGGGCTCCGTCCGCCCGGGCATTCACCACCGCGGTGATGTAGACGCAGTCGTCCCCTTCGATCACCTCGATGTCGGGCTCCCTCTCCCCATCTCCGGCAACGTCGGGGAAGGGGATTCCCTCGGGCAGTCCGCCGATGATGGTGAACCCGATGATCTTCGGGTCGCAGGGAGGCATCTCGCTTAAGATCCTCTCCATCAGCCGGGCGATATCTCGAAACATCTCGTCGTATGGGTTATTCGCCATGTGTACCACGTATCCGGTATCGGTCGTTGATTCGCTCGACAACCCCGGTTCGTATGAGGTTGTCCAGTCTCTGTTTCAGCTCATCCGTGGACAGGCTGCTCACTTCCTCGAGTTCCGCGAGGCGCAGGTCGGCATGCGAGAGGGCGAGGATAATCTCCAGATCCCCATCGTCGGTGATGAAGTTCCCCTGCATCCGCATGATCTCGGCGACCCTCGATTCGATCTCCCGCTCCAGTTGTTCAAGATTATCCAGAAGTTCGTCGCGGGCCCGAACCATCCTCCGGAGTGCCGCGAGGTTTCTTGCAAATCGTGTTCTCTGGTTCTCCTCAACGGAGGGGAGCGTAACCCCGTCCTGCTTCTGCAGGTTTACGATGACATTGATGTCATGCGAGAGGTAGTAATACTTTCGCCTGCGTTCGTCCTGATAAGAGACGAGGAGCTGCTCGCGCTCCATCAACTGCAGGTGTTCTATCACCGCTTTTGGACTGAGCACCAGACGCTCGGAGATCTCGGTCACAAAACACGGTTTCTGCCTCAACAATTCGATTATTCGCCGCCTGTTCCGGTTTCCCAGGATGTCGAGGAGACGGGAAACCTCGCTGCCCTCGAGCATATTTACTAAATGTTAGTGAGTTGAGTGTAAAAAATGTATCACTCGAAGAGGCGGTAGTTCGGCGCCTCATCGGTGATCATGATGTTGTGGGGGTGGCTCTCGCCGTAGCCCGCGGGCGTGATCCTGATGAATCTGCCGTTCCTCTTCAGGTCCGCTATCGTTTTTGAACCCGTGTAGCCCATCGCGGACTTCAGGCCGCCGACAAGCTGGTAGATGACGTCCGAGACCCGGCCGACGTAGGGTGTGACCCCTTCGACGCCTTCGGGGACGAACTTGGTCCTTCCAAACTCCTTCTTCTGGAAGTAGCGGTCGCTCGACTCGCCGCTGCTCATGACCCCGAGCGATCCCATCCCGCGGTACTGCTTGTAGCGCCGGCCCTTGATCGTCGTAACCCTTCCCGGCGCCTCGTCGGTGCCGGCGAAGAGGCTGCCCGCCATAATCGAGTCCGCGCCGGCGGCGATTGCCTTCGCGATGTCACCCGAGTAGCGGATGCCGCCGTCGGCGATAACCGGCACGTCGGCCTCGTGCGCCACCTCGGCGACGTTTGCGATCGCGGAGATCTGCGGCACTCCCACGCCCGCGACGATCCGCGTCGTGCAGATGGAGCCCGGCCCGATCCCGACCTTCAGCCCGTCGACCGTCCCGGCAAGGGCCGAGGCCGCCTGTTTCGTCGCGATGTTCCCGGCCACCACGTCGACGGCGACGCTCGCCTTGATCTCTCCGACTGCCTTGACGACGTTCATGTTGTGGCCGTGAGCGCAGTCCACCACCAGGGCGTCGGCGCCCGCCTCGACGAGCATCATCGCCCGGTTGAAATCGAAGGGGCCCACCGCGGCGGCGACCCGGAGTTTCCCGTTCGCATCGCGGTTCGCGCGGGGGTACTGACGCTTCTCGAGGATATCGCGCATCGTGATGATGCCGACCAGGCATCCCTCGGCGTCCACGACCGGGAGGCGCTCGACCTTGTTCGCATACATCGTCTCAAGCGCACTCTCCGCCGTGATATCCTCGGAGGCCGTGATCAGGTTCTTCGTCATGTAGCCGGTGATCTTTGCATCGCCGCGTTTCGGGAGGATCGCCCGGATATCCCTGCGGCTGACGATGCCGATCACCTTCTCGTTCTCGATGATGGGGACGCCGCCGATACCGTACTGGCGCATGATCCGCTCCACGTCGGTGACCGTAGCATCGGGACCGACCGCCACGACCTCGCGCTCGATCAGGTCCTCGGCCTGCTTGACGATCCTGACCTCGGCGACCTCGCGATCGGGGGTCATGTTCCGGTGGATGACGCCGATGCCGCCTTCCCGGGCCATGGTTATCGCCATCACCGACTCGGTCACCGTATCCATCGCGGCGCTCACGAGAGGGATATTCAGGGGAATGTTGCGCGAGAACCTCGACCTGACATCGGCCTCAGCGGGTTCGACCCATGATTCGGCGGGCTCAAGGAGCACGTCGTCGAACGTAAACGTCGTTTCCATCTTCATCTTCTCGAGGTACATACATCACCTGAGCATCATCATTGCTTTCTCCACCAGCTCCGCCCTGATCGCCGTCGAGCGATCGCCTCCGCAGACCATCCCCCGGACACCGATGATCTCAGGGTCGATCCGCTTCAAGGCATCGAGATCCTCGAACTTCAGCGAACCGGCAAGTGCCGTCTGCAACCCGAGTTCCCGGTTCCGCTCGGTGAACTGGTTCAGTGTCTCCTCATCCATGAAATCAAAGAGACCCTTCCCATCTTTAATACCGGTGTCGATCATGGCGATGTCGGCCCCGGCATCCGCGACCAGAGAACTGATCACGAGCGGCGAGATCGTGCCCATCCTTGCAAAATCGGCATAGGCCGCGATGACGACGTATTTCTCGGGGAATTCGCGTTTCACCGCCGCGGTCACCGCCTCGATGACCTCACGGGCACGGTCCTCCCCGTCGAACATCAGGCCGACCTTGATATAATCGGCACCCGCGTGCGCGGCGCCGTATGCAGAAAGAGCTGCGGTTCCCGGTTTATACTCATTGTCCCCGATTGCAGCGCTGACAGGCTTCTTGCCGGCGATATCCTTGATTGCCCGGATGATCCAGGGAAAATTCGCACCCAGTGACCCCTCCGAGGGTTTCTTCACGTCGATAATGTCAGCGGAAAGCGAGCTTCTTGCCTCCTCAATGCTGCTTGGACTGACGAGTAATTGCATAGAAATTAATGATCCTTCACCCTAATAGTGATTACGTTGAGGACATGGAACTGATTCTTGCAGTCGATCTGGCAGGCGGTCTTGTGGTGCACGGGAAGTCCGGAGACCGCGCAGGCTACCGGCCGCTGACCTGGGGGCTTTCTCCCTCGGCCGAGCCGGAACCCTACCTATCCGCTCTTTCGCCCCGGTATCTCTACATCGCCGACCTTGAGAGCCTCCAGGGCAGGACGCCGCAGGACGACCTCGTCCGGCGCTGCGCCGCCATGGTCGAGCGGTGCTACCTCGACCGGGGCATCCGATCGCCTGCCGAGTGCACTGCGGTCGAGGGCGTAACGCCGATCGTCGGCACCGAGACCGCAGCGGCGGCGATCGAGGACCTTGCTGCCTACCGGGGCGGCTACCTCAGCATCGACATCAAAGGCGGCCGGGTGCTCCCCTGGGGTATCTCGCCGGCCGAGATGCTCCGCCATGCGGCGGGACTCTCGTTTGAGGGGTGCATCCTCCTCAACATCGGGGCTGTCGGGACGGAACGGGGTCTTGTCCGGGAGGAGCTCGAAGAACTGCGGGCGTGCTATCCCGGCCGCCTCCTCTACGGGGGCGGGGTTGCCGGCACAGACGACATCCATCTCCTCGCCGACGCCGGGTTCGACGGGGCGATCATAGCAACCGCCGTTCATCGCGGCACGGTGCCGCTCGAATGGCTCCAGAGGGGACACCCGTGCTGATCACCATCGAAGGGATCGACGGGAGCGGCAAGAGCACGCTTCTTGCCCGTCTCCAGGAACTGCTCGCCGACCTCGACCCCCTCTTCACTCGCGAACCCGGCGCCACCTGGGTCGGCGAATCGGTGCGGCGGGCGATCGCCGAGCGGATGGACCCGATCACCGAGGCGCTGCTCTTCTGCGCCGACCACGCCGCGCATATCGATACGGTGATCCGGCCCGCCCTCGACGAGGGACGGCTCGTCATCTCCGACCGTTACGCCGACTCAAGGTTCGCCTACCAGCCGGTCGTCCTCGACGGCATCCTCCCCGACCCGCTCTCCTGGCTTCGCGGGATCCACGAGGGGTGGTCGATCCGGCCCGACAGGACGTTCCTTCTGGTTCTCCCGGTCGAAGATGCCGTTTCACGGTTTGGGCCTGAGAAGAAGAGAGAGCATTTCGAGAACGCCGCGATCCTCGAGCGGGTGCAGGCGAACTATCTGAGCCTTGCAGCCGCCGACCCGTCGCGGTTCGTCGTCGTCGATGCGCTGCTCCCAAAAGAAGAGGTTGCCCGGTTCATCGCGGACGAGATCAGGACGAGTGCCCGATCGTCACGACGACGTCCCCGAGCGTGAGGACGTCCACCTCTTCTCCCGCCACCCGGTAGGCGACCTTCGGTGTGAAGGAGTTTGCCGGCACCGGGATCTCCTCGCCGTCGACCGTGACGGTCGCAGGCGGGTTCTTGAGCAGTTCCGGCGGGAGCGCCTCCACGGCCTGCATGAACCCCCGCGCCTGCTTTCGAAGTGTCGGCCCGATCACCGCCATGTTGAAGTCCACGCCGCTCAGGACCTCCTCGAGCCTGGGCGTGCCGGTGCTCCAGTGGGCGTCGGCATTGAGCGCCCGTCCGGCGTCGCCGGCGTCGTCGACCGGCTCCGGCGCGTAGATCATGACGTGGCCGAGCGGGGCGTTCAGCGCCATGCCTTTGTCGTGCTTGTAGCGCCGGAGTTCGGCGACCGTCTTCACCAGGAGATCGCCGTGGCGGCGCGCTTCGTCGTCGGCGTACGAGAAGTCCGGCCAGGACTGCTTGTGCACGCTCTCGCCGGTCAGGTTGTAGTAGCACTCCTCCGCGAAGTGCGGGATGATCGGGGCAAGCAGGCGGCAGAGGACGTTCATCGTCGTCACAAGGGTGCTGCAGGCGCTGGCCCTGCTGCCTTCGTCCGTATACAGCCGCCCCTTCGCGATCTCGATGTAGTCGTCGGCGAGCGTGTTCCAGGCGAACTCCCGGATCGCCCTGAGCGCCCGGTCGAACTGGTAGCCCTCCATCGCGGCGGTGACCTCGGCGACGGTCTCGGAGAGCCGGACGAGCAGCCACCGGTCGGTGAGCTCCGTCACGGGTGCATCGGGATCAGCCCCCTTCTCCAGGTGCCCCATGACGAACCGGAAGATGTTCCAGAGTTTGGTCTGGAACCGGGACGCGGCAACGACGTCGTTCCAGTTGAACATGATGTCCGAACCGGTCGCGGCGCCCCCGGCGCCCCACTGCCGGAGCGCGTCCGCGCCGTACTTCCCGACGATCTCCTCGGGAGAGATGATGTTGTTGCGGCTCTTGCTCATCTTGAACCCGTCTTCCCCGAGCACCATGCCGTTCACCAGGATCTCGTCCCAGGGGTGGCCGCCGACCAGCGCCTTCGCCCGGAGGATGGTGTAGAACGCCCACGTCCGTATGATATCGTGGCCCTGGGGGCGGATCTGCGCCGGGAAGAGCGGCGGTTTGCCGGTCCCGTCCCATCCGGTGACGTGGAGCACCGATATCGAGGAGTCCATCCAGGTATCGAGCACATCCTTCTCCCCGGCGAAGTCCGATCCGCCGCACTTCGGGCAGGGAGTCTTCGGCTTATCGATCGTCGGGTCGATCGGGAGGTCTTCCTCGTCCGGGATGACCATCTCGCCGCAGGCGGTGCAGAACCAGACCGGGATCGGGGTCGCGAAGATCCGCTGCCGGGAGATGCACCAGTCCCACTCCATCGAGTTCGCCCAGTTCTCCATCCGGGTGAACATGTGCTCCGGCGTCCAGGAGATCTTCCGCGCCGACTCCAGGATCTCGTCCTGGTGGACCCGGACGAACCACTGCCGCTCCGAGAGGATCTCGATCGGGGTCTTGCACCGCCAGCAGGTTCCGACCCGCTGTTCGAGTTCCTCCTGCCGCTTTAAGATCCCCGCTTTCTCCATATCCGCGAGGATCGCCTTCCTGCACTCCTCCGATGTCATCCCCGCGTAGCGACCCGCGGTTGCGGTCATGACGCCCTTGCGGTCGATCGCCTTGCGGAGATCCAGGTTGTGCTGCTTCCACCAGTAGACGTCCGTCTTGTCGCCGAACGTACAGATCATCACCGCGCCGCTGCCGAACGCCGGGTCGACCGCGACGTCTTCGATGATTGGAACTTCGTGGCCGAAGAGCGGGACGGTGAGCCGCTTCCCCTTCATCCCGCGGTAGCGCTCGTCTTCAGGGTGAACGGCCACGGCAACGCAGGCCGCGAGCAGTTCCGGCCGGGTTGTGGCGATCTCGACGCCGTCGAAGTCGAAGTAGTTGAGTTTGGTGGTGCGGGGTGAGTAGTTGACCTCGGCGAACGCGATGGCCGTCTCGCACCGGGTACAGAAGTTCACCGGATGCTCGCTCTGGTAGATGTCGCCGGCTTTGAGCATTTGCAAAAACGACGCCTGGGTCTTCCTGTAGTAGTCCGGGAGCATGGTGATGTACTCGTGGCTCCAGTCGGTCGAGAACCCGAGCCGCCGCATGGTCGCCCGCATCTTCTCGATGTTGCCGAGCGTGAGGTCGCGGCACATCTCCCGGAACTTCTCCCGCGGTACGTCGTTTTTGGTGATCCCGTAGGTCTCCTCGACCTTCACCTCGGTCGGGAGGCCGTGGCAGTCCCACCCCTGCGGGAACATGACGTTGTAACCGCGCATGCGTTTGTACCGCGCGATGAAGTCGATATAACACCAGTTCAGCGCGTTCCCGATATGGAAGTTGCCGGTGGGGTAGGGAGGCGGCGTGTCGATGATGAACCGTGGTTTCGGCGAAGAGGGGTCGAAATAGTTATCCTCGTCCCGCCAGGTATTCTGCCAGCGCGTCTCCACTTCTTCGATATCGTAGTTTTTGGTTAGTTGATGTGACGGCGACATTTTCAGCGTATAATCTCTCTCTTCCCAGTGAAATATATTGTTGGGCACTCCCCGGTCGGGTATCCCGCGCCGCGCACGGACTCGTCGTCCCCGGCCACGCCGTCCCGGGACGTCCGCCGCCAAATACCGCGGAGACGGCGGGTGCCGACCCTAAAGGCTTTGTTCCTGCACTTCATATAATACATGAATGACAAGGTTGCAGGGGCTGGTTCTGGCATCGGTACTCACCCTCGTCTTCATAGGCCTTGCCCCCCTGCTCCAACCAGCGTGGCTGCTCACGCTCTTTCTTGTCCCGTTCTCACTCGTCCTCACCCTTATTCGAGAGACGCGCTACGTGTCGCTCTCGATCGTCGCGCTTGCCGTGCTTTACGGGCTTGGCTGGCTCTCGACGTTCGTCTTCACCTGCACGCTCGGCATCGTCGTGATCGGCGAGGTGGCGTTCCGGCTCACCGGGGATCGGCATGCGGCGTATCTCCACCACCTGATTGCCGCAATCATCGTATCGATCGCAGTGATGTTTTATCTGCAGTATGCCGCGCCTCTCGTCGCCGTGATGGGCGTGGTCGTCGCGGTGCTCCTCCGGGCGGCCCTCCGGGGACGGGACGATGCTCTGATGATCGAGGCGCTCGGCGTCGCGATGACGATGTTTCTCTTCGAGGAGCTCAACTTCGAGGTCGAACTGACGCTTCTCGTCGCCGCGGCGGTCATCGGGTTCGGATTCGGCTACACCGCCTACCGCGTCCGGGTGGCCGACGTCAGCGGCCTCTTCTCGGGAGCCATGATCGGGATCATCCTCATCGTCTTCGCGGACGTCCGGTGGTTCCTGATCATGCTCACCTTCTTCATCATCGGTGCCGGGGCTACCCGGTACCGCTACGGCGATAAGGAACGGCTCGGGGTCGCCCAGGAGCACGGGGGCGTGCGCGGATACTTCAACGTCTTCGCAAACGGCCTGGTGGCGACCGCCGCCGCCATCCTCTACGGCCTGACCGGGCAGGCGGCGTTTGTGGCGCTCTTCATGGGCAGCGTCGCCTCGGCGGCCGCCGATACCGCCGCAAGCGAGATCGGGGTCACGGGGAAGGTGCCGTACCTGATCACGACCCTCAAGCCGGTGCCGCGGGGGACGAACGGCGGGGTGACCCTGCGGGGCGAGGCCGCGGCCGTCATCGCCTCCGTCGCCGTCGCCGTCGTCGCTTGGGCGATGGGCGTCGCCGACCCCTGGATGGTCGTCGTCACGGTCGCGGCCGGGTTCATCGGCACCAACGTCGACAGCCTTGTGGGCGCAACGCTCGAGAACAGCGGCAGGATCGGGAACTCGGGCACGAACCTGGTCGCCACGTTCTCGGGCGGGGTTGCGGGGATGCTGCTCTATATGCTCGGGTGAGGGGGCGCGGGAGCTCCTGGGCGTTTTTTATATTTAGGCTCTGTTGAAATGCTTCATATGCTCTCTCGATGATGCTCGATTACCAAGAGTTGATGATGTGACCTCACGCGAAGCCGCGAAGAACGCGAATAGACTGCTGATACCATTCAGGCTTCGCGCCTTCGCGCCTTCGCGTGAGCTGACTTTTTATGAGCGAGGATAGGCTTAACGCGAAGTGCGACTGCCAGAGTGGCAGGAGTTCGAGTTGCAGTCCACCGGAATGTTTGCATGGGCGCAGTATCAGTAGGCAGGAACATCAGTGCAGCAAAAAGAATCCAGAAGATGCCGCCGGGTAGATCTCGGATATCAAAAATCCGAAGCTGGAGAAAAAGAAATCTAATCCCTGTCCAGCCACGTCAGTACTTGTACCACCGCCCCTTCTCGTCGTACTCCCCCTGCTGCACGACACCGGCGTGGTTCCTGAAGAAACTCGCCTTGTAGGCGTAGAGAAAGACCGAGAAGAGCACGATCACGACCGCATAAACGATCGCGGTGATCCATATCCCCTCCGTCCCGATCAGCGCGAGGAGATCCTCCGGCATCACCATCTGGAGTTCTTCGGGGCTCATCGTGGTGAGCGGTTCGAGTTTCTCCAAGAGGAGAGCGGTCCAGGCGAAGAGGGCCAGAAAGCCGAGCACCGCGAAGACGGCGATGTTGATCAGATAGAAGACGAGGACGCTGCCGAGGTTGTTCATGACGAACTCAATGCTCCGCCGGATCGACTCAAAGACCCCCGTCTCCTCAAAGACCGCCACGGTGTCGTAGAAGAACGTGAAGAAGGCGATCGAGAGGATGACCCCGAAGAGGAGCGCCGCCATGTTTGCGGCGGCTCCGGCGCCGAGGAGCGCGAGCGGTATCATGAGCAGAACGATGGTCAGCATGACCGCGAAGAAGATGACCAGCGTCGGCAGGAGTATCCGGAAGTAGTAGGTCTTCCCTGACCGCACGAACTCGCTGACGGAGAAGTTCTCCGCACGGATCGTGCCGTAGACGCCGCCGGCCAAAAACGGCGTCAGGAGAACTTGCAGGAGCGCCAGAGGCTCCGTATAGAACGCACCGCCGTAGACGGGGACGACGAGGTTGAGAGCCGCGAGAGCGCCCATGACGAGGCCGACCGACCAGAGGATGGGGTGCTGCCGGAGGAGCCCGGCGGCGCCGGTGACCGATTCGAGCGTCATCGTCACCGGTTCCTCGGCATGGCGACGATCTCGCGCACCTGCAGGTCGAAGAACGATGCCGTATGCGCGGGACGGATGACGCAGACGGTATCGGCGCCGGTTTCAGTGCCTCCTACCGCGATCACCTCTTCATCGACCCCGACCGCACCCTGGTCGGCTGCGATGAGGACGCACTCCACCGCGACCTTCAGGCCGACCGCGACCGTCCGCCGCAGCGCCTCGGCGATTGCCTCCGTACGGGAACTCCCGCCGAGTCTCGGCGAGCGGGATATCGCGCGCTCGAGCCCGGAGAGCGCGTGCGTGCCGGTGACGATCTTCGCCCCTTCCGCCCGGAGGGTCTCGGCCGCCTCCGGCGAGAACTCCCACTCGCCGGGCTTTGAGAACCCGACCGCGTGGGTGACGACGATCAGTTCGAGATCCGTTCCCGCCATTGCGTCCCGGAAGGCAAGCGCCGTCCGGCCGCTGCTGCTCGCAACAACGATCTTTTTGACGCCGAGTTCCCGTGCCCGCTCGACGGCGAACCGGGCGGCGTCGCGGGTGTTCTCGACGCCCGGCGCATCGAAGTAGTAGGTATTCCGGGTTACGAAGCCCATGCAGTCATGTTGTCGTTGCTTCTAATTGAATCTCCCGTACCGATGATAGGGGCTGCAACGGAACGGCCAGGGTCGCTACGGCGGGGAAAGAAGGAGATAAATGGTGGATAGCCCAACACTACTCTCAACCTAACGGTGCGGTAGGAGTTCTCAATGATCACACTGGCCATTGCAGGAAAACCAAACTGCGGGAAATCGACGTTTTTCAGGGCGGCGACCCTTGCCCCGGCGGAGATCGCCAATTACCCGTTCACGACCATCGACGCAAACCACGGCGTCGCGTACGTCCGGACAGCCTGCCCGTGCCAGGAGATGCATGTCCCGTGCGAGAACTGCCGGGATGGGGTCAGGTTCATCCCGATCGGGCTGATCGACGTCGCAGGCCTCGTCCCCGAGGCGCACCTCGGGCGAGGGCTCGGCAACCAGTTCCTCGACAACCTCCGGCAGGCAGACGCCATCCTCCATATCGTCGACGCCAGCGGGTCGACGGATGCCGAAGGGAACCCGATCGATATCGGTTCGCGCGACCCGGTGAAGGATATCGAGTTCCTCCAATACGAGATGTCGATGTGGATGTACGGCATCCTCTCGCGGAACTGGGCGAAACTCCTGCGGCAGGCCCAGGCGAAGGACTTCTCCCTCGCGGCGGCGATCGCCGAGGTCTTTGCCGGTCTTGGGATCACCTACGAGCACGTCCGCGACGCCACCGGGGCGGTCGGGATCGAGCTCCGGACCGCCGGGGAAGAGGACCTGATCCGGTTCTGCCGGGAGTTGATGGCGATCAGCAAACCGATGCTGATCGTCGGGAACAAGGCCGACCAGGCGCCGGAAGAGTGTCTTGAGCGGCTCGGAAAGCACGATGTCGTCTTTGCGAGTGCGGCGGGCGAACTTGCGCTCCGGATGGCCGCGGAGGGGAAGTTCGTCAACTACCTCCCCGGCGACCGGGGTTTCACCGAGAGCCCCGGGGCGAACCTCAGCGCCGCACAGCGTGCCGGGCTCGCGAAGATCGCGGAGTTCATGCAGAAGTTCGACGGAACCGGCGTTCAGAAGGCGCTGGACGGTGCGGTCTTCAACCTCCTCGACCGGATCGTCGTCTTCCCGGTCGAAGACGAGCACAAACTCACCGACGGCAAGGGCAGGGTTCTCCCCGACGCGTTCCTCATGAAGCGCGGGTCGACCCCACGCGACCTCGCCTACCAGGTTCACACCGATATCGGCGAGGGGTTCCTGTATGCCGTCGACGCGAGGACCGGGATGCGGATCAAGGATACCCAGGAACTGAAGAGCGGCGACATCATCAAGATCGTCAGCGTCCGGAAGTGATCTGCGGGCACGGGGGTGGCTATCCCCGCATCTCCATGCCCCCGCGGGCGAACCGAGACTGCCGGAGCGCCGGCATAAATCGGCAGGCTTTTATATGGGTTTGAGTGATATTCGATTACTATGAGCGGCGAGGTCTACCAGGCGCAGGTCCTCCGGAACTTCTTCGACACCATCACCGGAACGGACAGGAACCTGACCCGGATCTACATGTGCGTGATAAGCCTCGCCAAGCTCCGCATGGAGTCACCCGAGAGGATGGCGTTCCTCGTGGACCAGCTCCGCAAGTCCAAACAGAAGCGGGAACTCTCGGTCGATATCATCGATTATATGTGCGACGCGGCGCGTGATCTCGAGCTCGCCACCGTCCAGACGGCATTCGGCGTGAAGGACATCAACGCTGTCGCCGACGAGTTCACCGGGATCAGCCTCGACTCGCTCTAATTTTTTCGACCGATCCCACCGGCCGTTGCCATCTAGCGGAATTTGTGTCCTCTTTAGCGATAGTCTCATGCAACAGCTCATGCGAAGAGATTCGCCGGAGATTGCCTTACCGGACTCCACGTTCTTCGTGTCTTCGCGTGAACGGGCAGGGGGTGTGAAGGAGTTTAAACGAAATGAGTGGGATCTCCTTCAATCAGCGTCGACTTCCCGCCGCGATACCGCAGGCGAAGAAGAATGTCGCGCTGACGATCGCCCCGATTGCGACTAGACAAGGACTCGAACGTTGTTCCGGGCGAGAAGGGAGAAGGGGCATTGGTGCCCTTCCAGGATCTTTTTGCAGCGCGCTTCCGGCGATGAACGGCCCCGCTATCGTTATGAGGGCCCGGAGGAGGTCGCTCCGGTCGGTTCGCTCATGCAGTCAGCTTCTCTTTGTACCCTTCCAGGATCTGGATGACGAACCGCTGGTGCTCCTCCAGCGCCTGCTCGTCTTCGGGAGAGGTCTCGATCCCGACGGCGTAGAGCAGGATCAGCGCGTTGTCGAGGTCGAGCACGGTCGGGTCGTCAACCTGGTCTTTCGAGAGGCGGATGGCGAGGCTGTCGTAGTCCTCCTCCGTGAAGACGTGTTTCGGGTCAGTCGTCACTCGGGACTCGGCGAAGCCGCCGGCACGCTCCCGGAGGATCAGGAGCGCGCGCTCCAGCACGCCGGGGCGCGGGGTGATCGCGTCGAGCCGGGCGAGCGCCGCGGTGCTCTTCTCCATCGCGTTCTCATAAAGCCCGAACTTATACGTCAGCAGGGCCTGTGCGACCAGATGGCCGGTGTCCTCGTCGACAACGGCGAGGAGCGGCTCGATCCTGACGATATATTCGTTTAACATCTGCTTCATTGTCTTCTCCTGTCGTTTTGGCGCGTTAAACACTTTCTCTACCCGAACGGCAAGGAAGGTGATCGTTGCCGCGAAGACCGTCTGCACGATCACGCCGCCCGAACTGATCTCGTTTGGTATGACCAGGATGAGGAGCGCGAAGAGCGGCGTGAAGAGCGAGACGAGATCCCGCCGGGGTTTGTTGTAGGCATGGTAGCAGAGGATGCACGAGGCGATCACGCATCCTGCAACACCTGCCCAGACGGCGTAGGGAAAGGCGACGGATGCGAGCAGTAGTTCGATCCCGATCCCCAGGAACGAGACTGCAGGAACCGCTATCCAGAGGCGTGACTCAGTTCCGGGTGTTGTGGTGGTATTCGTCATCAACCGTCCTTGTACCATAATTGCGCGCAGGGAGTAAACAGGGTTTCCCCCGGTGAAGGGTGCCTCGCCGATCAGGGGGACGGAAGATCGGGTATCTCGACCTCCGCCTCCCCTCCGGCGAGAGCAGCCGTGCGCGACCGGAGATTCTCGCATTCGGTTGCATACGAGGCCTGCAGCGTCTCCCGCTGGCTCTCCGCTCGGGCCTTCGCGGCTGCCTTCGCTTCGGCCTCCCGGCGCAGCCCCGGGAGCGCGGTCGCAAGACGCTGCTCCTCGATGACCACCGGGAGCGCGGCAAGGGCCTCCTGCTCTGCCGCCAGCTTCTCCCGGACGTCCCGCTGCTTCTCCAGCGCCTGCTTCATCGCGGCAGGCAGGGTCTCGGCGTCGGAGAAGAGGCGGAGTTCGTCCTGGTTCTTGAGGGGGAGTTCATCGCGCTGGATCATGGCGAGAACGGCCGGCATCGCCGTTTCAATCAGGCCGACCGGGTCATCCCCGTCCCCCGTATACGCGTCGAGCGCCCGGTCGATCGACGCGGCAGCCGCTCTGTCGCCCGCCTTCTCGGCCACCTTCACGGCTTTGCGGAGGACATGGGTTGCGGTGGTCCGGAGTGCCGCCATCTCCCGATCGGCCTCCTCGCCCGCCGCGTCGAGTGCCCGGATCCTCTCCTCAATCTCCAGCTTGTGGGCATAGTCCGGGCGCCGGTTGAGGGCGGCACGTTCCTCCTCGGCCTTCTGTATCGCACGCTCCGCCTCCGCGAGCGCCGCCCCGTACTCCCGCACCTGACCTTCGGCGGCGGCATACTCCTCGCGGATCCGGAGGAGGGACGCGTACGACTCCCGCACATCCCCAACCTGCCGGCGGCCGGCACGCGCACGGACGAGGGGCTCGTTCATCGCGTTCACCTCCCGCCCCAGGTCTTTGACGGCTGCGCGCACCTCCTTCATCTCCTCCGGGTAGACTGTGGAGAGGTACTTCCCCTGCCCCTTCAGCGCCTTGAGCGAGCTCTTCAGGATCTCGGCGGCGGCCGCGTAAAACGCCTCGGGGTCACCACTCGGCTCGCGGGAGAGGATCTGCGTCATCGACTTCGTGAACCCCGGCAGCGCCTTCTTCGAGATGTCGCGGAGCCGGGGGTGAACCTCCCCGTCGCCTTCGGCTGCCCCCACCCCGGTGACCGCTTCCCTGAGGTGATCGAGGATGCCGCGGATCGCCTCGCGCGACGGGGCCGTCGCATCGGAGAGTTCGCGCTCGATCTCCTCTTCGCGGGCGTCGAGCCACGCGGGAAGGCTGTCGAACGAGAGTTTTGGGCCCTCTTTCTCTGGTTCGGTTCGCCGGAAGAGGTCTCGCAGTTGCTTGAACATGGTTCACCCGAGTAGGGCGGGCATACCCATCAGGGTTCCGCCCGTCAGTCGCTCCCCGCGATCCGCTGGAGCCGCTCCACACCATGGATCTCGCGGATGACGTCCACCACGGCGGGGGGGACCAGGTGCTCCCAGGGTTCGCCGTTGAGCATCCGCTGCCGGATGACGGTCCCGGAATGGGTCAGCCGTTCGTACATATCGGGCGACTGGACGTCGACCCCGGCCTCGGCGAAGAGCTGCACGACGAGGGGGTTCGATGAGTAGACCGTGTCGAACGGCGGGGTCATCGAACGGACGTGGGCGACCCAGAGAGCGTTGCGCTGGACGTCCTCGATCGGGATGACGTAGAACGGACAGTCGAGGTCGGCGAGCGCCCGGGTGAGCATCAGCACCCGTTCGCCTGCCGTGAAGGGGTTCTCCACAGTATGGGAGACCTGGGCGCTCCCCACCCCGATGACGATCTCGTCGGCGGAGCAGGCTATCCGCTCCAGCACCGACTGGTGCCCGTTGTGGTAGGGCTGGAACCGCCCGATGTAGAACCCGCGGCTCATTCCCGGCAGCCCCCGTGCGCAACCTGTGCGGCAAACGCGCCTGCCGTGAACCCGGCGTCGATGTTCACCACCGCGAGCACCGAGCACGCCTGGAGCATGCTCGCAAGAGCCGCTTCACCGCCGCCCATGTAGCCGTAGCCGGTGCTCACCGGAACGCCGATCACCGGGCGGTCGACGAGCCCCGCGACGATCGCGGGGAGCGTCCCCTCCCGCCCGGCGGCCACCACGAAGACGTCGGCCGGGATCAGGTCACGGAGCGCCGAAAAAAGGCGGTGGATCCCCGCCACCCCGACGTCGTAGGCCGTCCTGACCTCGCACCCCATCTCCTCGGCGATCAGCCTCGCCTCTTCGGCGACGGGGATGTCGGACGTCCCCGCCGTGAGGATGGCGACGACCCCCCGCCGGGGTGCGGGATTCTCTCCCGTCGAGAGGATGACCGCCCGTGCCGCCTCCCGGTGCTCCATCCGGACGTCCGGCGGCAGACGGGCGCGCAGGGCTTTAAGATGCTCCGCCGAGACCCGTGTTCCGACGCACCTTCCGGCAGTCTTCACCTGCGCGAGCATGATCTCGGCAAAGGCCTCCGGCTCCTTCCCCTCGGCGAGCACCACCTCGGGCATCCCGCAACGCACGCTCCTCCCGGCATCGATCCGGGCCATGCCGTCGATAACCTCGATGCGGAGCCCTTCGAGGGCGCTCGCCGCCTCGTCCTCAGATACCTCGCCGTTACGATACATCCGGAGGATGTCCCTGATGGTGGCATTCGGCAGCATAGTTCGATAACAAAAATAGGGGTGGAAGTATAATATTACTTCATCTCATGTCCTATCTTGCCTACGTCGCAGGGTTCGGCGTTGCCGTCACCGTTTTCCTGTGGCTCCGCGACCTGCGGATATTCTATCGCACGGGTCTCTCCGGATACCGGAAGGCGGCGTACCTCGGGGTTCCCTTCACGGCGCTTGCCCTGCTGGGCTTCTTCGTGACCGCATACGCCGAAGCGTGGGAGTACCTCGGCCTCGGGCTGGTGCTCCTGGCTCTCTACCTCCAGGGGCGGGTCGAGAGGGAGAACGTCTGGCACGGTGAGAGCGCCCGCGAGCGATTCTTCGGCAGTGCGGAGCGCACAAAAGATATGGGTTCGCGCAAGAGACTTTAATTCAGGAGAATACCGAATGCTTCAGAAACCACGGGGAACACGGGACTTTTTACCCGACGAGATGGAACGACGGCGGCTGATCGAGCGGCGGATGCGGGAGACGGCCCGGCGGTGGGGCTACCGGGAGGTCTGCACGCCCGACTTCGAGCACCTCGAACTCTTCACGATGAAGTCCGGCGAGGGGATCATCCAGGAGATGTACGTCTTCGAGGACAAGGGCGGGAGGAAAATGACACTCCGGCCGGAGGTGACGGCGGCGGTGCTCCGGATGTACGTCAACGAGGGCAAGGTGCTCCCAAAACCCCTCCGCTGGTGCTACTTCGCCGACTGTTTCCGCTATGAACGCCCCCAGAAGGGCCGTTACCGGCAGTTCTGGCAGTTCGGCGTCGAGCTGATCGGGGCGGATACGGCGAGCGCCGACGCCGAGGTGATCATGCTCGCCGACGACACCCTCCGGTCGACCGGCGTCACCTTCGACCTCCACGTCGGCCACCTCGCGCCGATGAAGCATCTCCTCTCCGATCTCGATCCCGCCGACCAGCGGGCGATCATGGCATACCTCGACAAGCACGATCCTGAGGGGCTCGAGGCGGCGCTGGTCGAGAAGAACCTCACCCACCTTGCCGAACCTCTTGCAGCGCTCGGGGAGTGCCGCGACGTCGCCGAGGTCTTTGAGGTCGCCGGCGACGTCCCGGAACGCGCCAGGATCGAGGAGACGTTCGCGCTCCTCGACTCGCAGGAGATCGACTACCGGCCCGACTTCGGGATCGCCCGGGGGCTCGACTACTACACCGGGATGGTCTTTGAGGGGTTTGCCCAGAACCTCGGCGCGGAGAACCAGATCCTCGGTGGCGGCACCTACCGGCTCGCCCACCTCTTCGGCGGCGACGATGTCGCGTCCTGCGGGTTCGCCATCGGGTTCGACCGGGTCATGGTCTCGATCGGGGAGTTCGAACTCGCGCCCGAACCCGTCGTCGGCGTCGTCTGCACGCCGGAAGGACGGTCACGGGCGCTCGAGGTCGCCCGGGCCTTCCGGGCGGCGGGGATCCGGGCCGAGGCCGACCTGATGCAGCGGGGGATGGGCGCCCAGCTCTCCCACGCCGCAAAGACTGCGGACTTTGCCGTGGTTCTCGGGAAGCGCGAGGTCGAGTCTGGCACGGTGACCCTCAAGAACCTCCACTCCGGCGAGCAGCAGGAGAGGAGCCTTGAGGAGGCCATCGCCGAGGTGGCACGGCATGGTGCTTGCTGAGGACCTGGCAAAACAGCAACGGAGCATCAGCGTCGCGGAGTTCTTCGAGAAGAACAAGCATCTGCTCGGGTTCGACTCCCCGACGCGGGGGATCATCACCACCATCAAGGAGGCGGTGGACAACGCACTCGACGCCTGCGAGGAGGCGGAGGTCCTCCCCGACATCTTTGTCGGCATCAAAAAGGTCGACGCCGAGGTCTATCGGATAACCGTCGAGGACAACGGCCCCGGCATCGTCCCGGAGAACGTCCCCCTGGTCTTCGGGAAACTCCTCTACGGCTCCCGATTCCACCAGATCCGGCAGAGCCGGGGGCAGCAGGGTATCGGGATCTCGGCGGCGGTGCTGTATGCGCAGCTCACCACCGGCACCCCGACGCTGGTCGTCTCCCGGACGGGAGCGAAGGCGAGAGCCCACCGGTTCGAGCTGATGATCAGGACCGAGACGAACGAGCCGGAGGTCGTCAGCCACGAGGAGATCGACTGGGACCGGACTCACGGGACACGGATCGAGATCCAGTTCAAGAGCACCCTTGCGGCAAAGAAGCGGCTGGTAGACTACCTCCGCCTGACGGCTATCGTCAACCCGCACGCCCGGATAACGGCCGATATCGACGGTGAGGTGACGACATTCGAGCGGGTCTCGGGCGAGGTCCCGCCGTGCCCGAAACCCATCCTCCCCCACCCGCACGGGATCGAGTTCGGCGCCTTGAAGAGGCTTGCCGCCGCGAACACCGGGACGGTCGAGGAGTTCCTCATCGGCAGTTTCTCCCGGGTCGGGAAGAAGACCGCGGACGAGATGATCGCCCTTGCCGGCCTCAAGCCCGCCCGGAAGGTGAACAAACTCGAGTCGGACGAACTCAAACGGCTCCTCGACGCCATGCAGGCCGTGAAGGTCCCTGCCCCGCCGGCGCAGCAGTGCCTCTCCCCCATCGGGGAAGACCTGATCTGCAAGGGGCTTGAGAAGGAGATCCAGCTCGACTTCATCAAGGCCCGCACCCGCCCGAGCACCGTCTACGGCGGGCACTCGTTCATCATCGAGGCGGCGATCGGCTACGGCGGCAAGGTCCCCCCCGAGGGCACCGCCCAGCTCTTCCGGTTCGCAAACCGCGTCCCGCTCCTCTACCAGCAGGGCGCCTGCGCGATCACGAACTGTGTCTCGCAGGTGAACTGGAAGAGTTACGGCCTCTCGCAGCAGGGCCTTCCCATGGGCCCGGTGCTGATCATGGTCCACGTGGCCTCGACGAACGTCCCCTTCACGAGCGAGAGCAAGGACGCGGTCGCATCCATCCCGGAGATTGAGCGGGAGATCGTCCTCGTCCTCCAGGAACTCGGCCGGGAACTCAAGACCTACCTCTACCGCCGGGACAAAAAGAAGCAGCAGGACGACCGCGCCCGGGCGATATGCTCGGTCATCCCCGAGATCGCCGCAAAGGTGAGCGAGATCGTGGAGCTCCCCCTGGTGGACACCTCCCCGATCGAGGGGAAGATCATGCGCAAAGTCGTCGCGAAGAAGCGGACGGTCGACGGGAAGGTCCATATCGACGTCAACAACTACACGGCAAAGGAGGTCACCCTCGTCCTTTACAATCTCTCCCGCGATGCGGCGGAGGACGCGGTGCCCCGGCCGGACTTCGTCGACAATATGGACGGGGAGTACAACAAGATCTGGCGTCGCACGCTCGGCGCCGGTGAGGCCTGGCAGATCGTCTACACGGGCTCCGGCGACGGAACGCTCGACCTGCGCGGCGTGGAGGACGGCATGAAAGTGGTGGTGGATCTCGATGTCTAGAGAAGAGATGGATGCGCTGGCAAAGGAGCGGCTCGTCAGTATCGCGCGCGAGTGGTATGACCAGATGCGGGACGGGATCGTGCCCTATATCCGGCTGCCGACGCGGACGAAGCATAACATCGCCTACGACGACGCAAGCGAGGTCTGGAAGTACGGTGAGCGGGAGAGCACCCGGGCGGCGACGAGCGAGAAAGGCGCGATCCATCTCCTGAAGATGGCCTACGTCGTCTGGTTCTTAAAGAAGCAGCTCGTGGAGAACCGTTCGTCGACCTTGAGAGAGTTGTATTACATCTCCGAAGGCTGGAAGAAGGCGAAGTTCGCCGCCCAGGACGAGAGCAACCTCTTAATCGAGGACCTCGAGATCATCACCGAGGTGCAGCGGGAGGCGTTCCACCTTCGGCCGGAGGAGGACGGGGCCTCGATCTTCGGGCCGTTGCGGATCCGGGAGA
>JASUSO010000077.1 GCA_030446015.1 Methanobacteriota archaeon | reverse complement strand
ACCCGCGCGAGATCGAGGAGTTCCTCCACAACCACCCGAAGATCGCCGACGCCTACGTGATCGGGGTGCCGGACCAGAAGTACGGCGAGGAGCTGATGGCCTGGATCAAGCCCGACAACGGCGCGGTCCTGACGGAGGACGAGGTGAAGGAGTACTGCCGCGGCCGGATCGCGCACTTCAAGATCCCGCGCTACATCAAGTTCGTCGACGACTTCCCGATGACGGTCTCGGGCAAGATCATGAAGTTCAAGATGCGCGAGATGGCGATCGAGGAACTCGGGCTCCAGGACGTCTCGAAGATCGAGACGGCGTAACCCCCA
Organism: Methanobacteriota archaeon; assembly: GCA_030446015.1. Classification (GTDB taxonomy): domain Archaea; phylum Halobacteriota; class Methanomicrobia; order Methanomicrobiales; family Methanoculleaceae; genus Methanoculleus. Next base: position 9,331 of record JASUSO010000077.1, on the reverse strand, counting down.
TCCCACCAATTTTCTCATGCACGACCTATTCGGCGTCCGGGAGATCGCTGATCTGATCCGTTCCATCCTCACCGACCCGGACGTAAACCGGCTCGGCCCGGACTGCGCGGAGCCCGCCTGGGACTGTCCGCTCATCGGCGTCTCCCGCGGCGACGACCCGCTGTATACCAAGTTTCAGGAGACGATCGGATCGTTCCACTGGACGCCACTTGAGGCGTTCCGTGCCGGGTTTCCGGAGATCGACGTCGCGGCGTCCGATCTCGCCGTCATCGTCTGGGCGCTGCCGCAGACTGCTGCAACCCGGCGCGACCATCGGGCGTGCACGACTCTTCCCTCGCGGCGCTGGAGCCTTGCCCGCCACTATGGGGAGGCGGCAAACGACCGTCTCCGCGACCGTCTCGCCCGGGCGCTCACCGATGCCGGATACCCGACCGTCGCCCCGGCCCGACTCCCGGGGTTCGGGCGGGAGACCTCGGAACGGTTCGGGATTGCCTCGCGCTGGTCGGAGCGGCACGCCGCCTATGCCTCGGGTCTTGGCACCTTCGGCCTCTGCGACGGCCTGATCACGGAGCGGGGCAAGGCGGTGCGGTTCGGCTCGGTCGTGGCCGCGATCGACCTTCCCGCAACACCGCGGCCCTACAGCGGCAGGACCGCATACTGCCTCAGCCACGCCGGGTGCGACGCCTGCATCCGCCGCTGCCCCGCGGGCGCGATCTCGGCGGAGGGGTACGACAAGGAGCGGTGTTTCGCGTACATCCGGGAGACGACGATGCCGTTCGTCGAGGGCGAACTCGGCTTCCCGGTCGCGAGTTGCGGGTTCTGCCAGACGGGCGTGCCCTGCGAGTCGCGAAGGCCGCGATAAAAAGAGTTATTGGGCCTCTTGTGCCCGGTCGACGAGCGATTGTGCCGCGGCGGCGGCCTCGCGGACGATCTCTTCTTCTCCCGGGACCTCCCGCTCGTGCATCAGGACCCGTCCCTGGCAGAGGACGGTCATGACCGTGCTGCCGTTGCAGGCGTAGACGGCGTTCGATTCGGGGTGGAAGAGCGGGGTGTTGCAGACCGCGCGGGCGTCGAGGAGGACGATGTCGGCCGGTGCGCCGACGGTCAGGGTGCCGGGGCCGGTGCCGAGCGCCCGGGCGCCCGCCGCGGTCGCCATGCTGACGGCCTCGCCGGCGGGCAGCAGGGTCGGCGAGTTCCAGGCGAATTTCTGGAGCAGCGCGGCGAACTTCATCTCTTCCATGAGGTCGAGGTTGTTGTTCGAGGAGCAGCCGTCGGTCCCGAGGGCGACGTTCGCCCCGGCTTCCTTCAGCCAGTGGTAGGGCATCGCCCGGTTGACGGCGAGTTTCATGTTGCTTGCCGGGTTGTGGGAGGCGGTGACGCCGCGCTGCCCAAGGAGCCGGCACTCGGCCTCGTCGAGCCAGCAGCAGTGCGCGGCGACTGTTTTGGGGGTGAGGCAGCCGCACTCGTCGAGGAGGTATGCGGGGCGCTTGCCGAACTGCGCGACGCAGTCGGTGACCTCCTTCTCGGTCTCGGAGAGGTGGACATGGATGCCGATATCCTGCTCTTTTGCGTATTCAGCGCACCAGGAGAGCCCTTCGGGGGAGACGGTGTAGATGGCGTGGGGGCCGACGGCCGCTTTGATCCGCGGGTTCGCGAGCGACTTGATGTGGGCGACGAGGGCCTCCGTCGCTTTGATCTCGGCCTCCCGTTTCTCCTCCATCCCGAGGTCGATGAACCCGTAGGCGAACGTCGCCCGCATGCCCATCTCGTCGGCCGCGGCGGCCGCCCGGTCCATGAAGAAGTACATGTCGTTGAACGCGACTGTGCCGCTCTTGATCATCTCAAGGCACGCGAGTTTCGTCCCCGCGTAGACGTCGTCGCCGGTGAGGTGGGCCTCGAGCGGCCAGATCTTCTGCGAGAGCCAGTCCTGCAGGATCATGTCGTCCGCATACCCGCGCAGCAGGCACATCGCGGCGTGAGTGTGGGTGTTCACGAGGCCGGGGACGGCAAGCCGGTCAGAGCCGTCGATGACGATATCGGCGTCGATGGCCGTTCTGGCGTCCTTTCCTATCGCGGCTATCGTGCCGGTCTCGTCGATCGCGATATCGACGATCGATCCGTCGAGGGTGACGTTGGCGATCAGGACGGATCCTCTGGCGTTGAATATCTCGTTCATGCAAGTCGCTCCACAATCTTTTCGAGGATGATCTCGGTTCGGCGGCTGTTCGCCCGCGAGGTCGCGAGGATCTGTTCGTAGGTCAGGGTCTCATCGCCGAGGCCGTTTGCGTAGTTGTCCACGGTGCAGATGGCGGCAAACCGCATCCCGAGTTCGAGGGCGAGCGTCGCTTCGCTTGCGACGGTCATCCCGACGATGTCGGCGACTTTGGCAAGCGCCCTGACCTCGGCGATTGTCTCGATCCGCGGTCCGCGGGTCTGGGCGTAGACCCCGCCCGTCCGGGCGTCCGGCACCAGTTCGGAGAGAGTGCGGATGAGGTCGGCGTCCAGTTCCGGCCGGACGTGGCCGATCGAACACTCGTGGATGGACGGGATGTCGGTGACGCTTAAGTAGTCGGTCGGGATGACGATCGAGCCCGGCGGGATCTCCGGCTTTAAGGAGCCGGCGGAGCCGAACGCGATGATCTCATCAACTCCGAGGACGGCGAGCGCGGCGAGGCACGCAGGGTAGTTGATCCGGTGCGGGGGGAGGTTGTGCTGGTGGCGCAGGAGGAGCGCGAACTCTCCGGTATGCACCTCCGTCTTCCCGTAGGGGGTGGCGACGGTCGTCTTCTCGAGCGCCGGCAGGTTGGCGAAGAGGAGGCTCGTGCCCCCGATGATCCCGAGCACCTAGACCCCCTCCCCGGTAAACGCTTCTCCGTACGACATTCTCGTTAGCGGTTTGACGCGCCAGCAAAAAAGATCACCGTTTCGGCGCCGCGGTATCGGTTCAATACACTTTTACGCCGCCGCGACGACCGCACTAGTCATGGGACGGTTTCTGGTGGTCGGCGAGGATGCCATCAAGAAGGGTGCGTGCACGGACATCTACTTCCGGCGGGTCGTGGAGGTGATGGAGCGGGACGGCGTCAACCCGCACGTCGTGATGGAGGTGACGGCTTCGGCGCTCCCCGACCCCTGGGGGGTCTTCTGCGGGCTTGAGGACGTCATCAACCTGCTCGAAGGCCTCCCGGTGGACGTGGACGCGATGACGGAGGGCTCGATCTTCTACCCGAACGAGCCGGTGCTCCGGATTGCCGGGCGCTACCGGGACTTCGCGGTCTACGAGACGGCCATCCTCGGGTTCCTCTGCCACGCATCGGGGGTGGCGTCGGCGGCGGCCCATATCCGGCTCGCCGCGGGGGGCCGCCCGGTCTACTCCTTCGGCTCCCGGCGCCAGCATCCGGCGATCGCGGCGATGATCGAGCGGGCGGCCTGGATCGGCGGGGTGGACGGCGCGAGCAACACCTGTGCGCCGGAGGGGATCCCGCTCGCGGGGACGATGCCGCACGCGTTCGTGATGTGCTACCCGTGCGAGGAGGACGCCTGGCTCGCGTTCGCGCAGGGTGCGGGGCCGGAAGTGCCGCGGATCATGCTCGCGGACACCTTCTCCGACGAGAGGGACGAGGCGGTCCGGGCGGCGGCCTGCGGGGCGGCGGCGGTGCGGCTCGATACGCCGCGGTCGCGCCGGGGGAACATGCGGGCGATCATCGAGGAGGTGCGCTGGGAGCTCGACGTCAACGGCTATCCGGACGTGAAGATCTTCCTCTCGGGCGGGCTGTCGCGCGAGGAGGTCGCCGCCTACCGCGACATCGCCGACGCGTTCGGGGTCGGGGGCGCGATCGCGAACGCCCCGGTGGTCGACTTCTCGATGGATATTGTGGAGATCGAGGGGAGGGCCTCCGCGAAGCGCGGGAAGCGGAGCAGCGTGAAACAGGTCTATGAGGTGGCCGGCCGGCGGGTCACGCTGCCCCTCGGGGCTCCCGCGCCGGAGGGCGGGGTGGGGCTCCTCGTCCCCTGCATCGGGGGCGGCGCCGTTCTCGTCCGCCCGAAGATGGAGGATGCGCGGGAGCGGGTGATCTCCCGGCTTTTAGCCCTTGTGGGGGAGGGATAGGAGAGCGGCCCGCCCCAATCCTTATTATGTGATCACGATCAACATTGTAGGGTAACAGGGGCCGATAGATCAGGGGTAGATCGCTTCCTTGGCATGGAAGAGGCCGCGGGTTCAATTCCCGCTCGGTCCATGTTGTTCTTTTGAGAGTGTTTTTTTGTGAGATGCATCTCGCCGTACCGTTTCTCTCAACTGTTCCAGCACTTCTCCTGCTCAACGATCGCCTGCTGTCGCGGTCCGTTGTCGTTCTTCCTGTCCAGGTGCCGCTGCGTACATACCGGCACAAAGATTGTGCCGGCCCCCCTGCCCTCCCCAGGCAGACCTACCCGGAGAATAACGAATCTGTTATATAACAGATTTGTTATATACCTGATCTGTCAGGTGTCATACATGCTGCCCGTAGGAAGCCCCGCAACAGGCGACGACTTCGTCGACCGCGAGCGCGAGACCGCGTTCATCCTGAGCACCATCACAAACGACCACGTCATGCTCGTCGCCCCCCGGCGGTTCGGCAAGACCTCGATCATGCGAAAGATCGAGAGAGACCTCGCGAGCAAGCACCAGTCGTGCGTCTTCCTTGAGGTCGAGAACGTTAACTCTCCGGGGGAGTTCATCACCGATCTCATCACGGCGCTCGTCGAGTGCGAGGGAGCGACCCCCAGAGCCCGGATCTCCTCGGCGCTCGGGAAGGCGTTTGCCCTGGTGCAGGAGAACATCGATGAGATCGAGACCCCGGCCTTCAGGGCAAAGCTCCGGAGCCGGCTGAGAGCGGAGTTCTCGGACGACTGGCACGAGAAGGCAAAGAAGGTGGACGAGATCTTTGCAGGGCTCACCGAGCCGGTCTGCATCATCCTCGACGAGTTCCCGGTTGCCATACAGAACATGGAGGAGGAGGACGCGAGGAAGTTCCTGCAGTGGTTCCGGCGGCTGCGGCAGGTCTCGCCCGGGGCGAGGTTCATCGTCGGGGGCTCGGTCAGCATCGACCACGTCGTCTACCCTATCGGGGGGACCCCGGTCATAAACGACTTCCGGAGGGTCACCATCGGCGGGTTCAGCGGAGATGTCGCGCTCTCCGTCGTCGAACGCATCTTCGGGGAGGAAGGGTGGGATTATTCTCCGGAGATCGGGCGAGCGGTTCTCGACTGTGTGGGCGAGCCCTACATCCCCTACTTCCTCATGATCGTCCTCTCCGGCCTGAAGGAAGAGGTGGATATCTCCGGAGGGGTGCCCTCCCCGGCGCTGGTCGAGAGGGTCTACAACAGGAGGATCCTCGGCAGCGAGGGTCGCCACTACTTTGAGCACTACTCGCGCCGTCTCCAGACGACCTACTCCGGGCAGGAGGCGAAGGCTGCCCGCGCCATCTTGAGCAGGGTGAGTCTCGCGGAGTCCCTGCCCGTGGGTATTGCCTACGAGATCTTTTTGCAGAGCACCGCATCAGAGAGCGAGGATGCGTTTTTAGCGCTGCTGGCACAGCTGAACCACGACTTCTACGTCACTTCGGAGACTCCCGGCGAGTTGCGGTTCTACTCGAAGATGCTCAGGGACTGGTGGAGGATCTATTATGCCGGCACCTGGTAGGTGTTACCGCTACTTCCCTGCGGCCCTTGAGGGGGAGACGCTCGAGCACCTTCTCGTCGGCCGGCAGGAACTCCTGGAGAACCTCTTCGACGAAATAGACCGGGCGTCCGGCTCCGGAACGCCGCGGTTCTTCCTCCTGGTCGGGGACCGGGGCGCCGGGAAGTCCCACCTGATGAGCCTGCTCTGCCACAGGATACGCGACGAGCTCTCCGACCGGATGATCCCGGTACACCTTGCAGGAGAGGGGTTCTCGATCTTCAGGGCGTCCGACTTCTTTCTCCGGGTGCTCGCGGGGATGGGGGTCGAGACCTCCGATGTGGCCGCGCTCGGCGAGGATCCGCTGGTCCGCGAGGCCGCGGTCGAGAGGATCGCCGCATCGGCCGGGGAGAGGCAGGTCGTGGTATTCGTCGAGAACATCCACGAGGCCTTTTCCCAGATGGAGAGGCGCGAGGTCCGGGCGCTGCGGTCGGTCTTCCAGCGGGGAGATAATCTCTCGGTCATTGCGTCGGCGCCGTCGCTCTTCCCCGGAGTCCTCGACCATGAGGAACCGTTCTACAACTTCTTCCGGGTCTTTCACCTCCGGGAACTCGACTGCGCCGGCTCGAAGGACCTCATGCGGAGGGTCGCGGAGGTCGACGGCAACACCGTCTTCATCGAGAACTTCGGGGACTACGAGCCCGGCATCAAGGCCCTCTGGCACCTCGTCGGCGGCAACCCGGGGTTGGTGGTCCGGCTGTACGAGATCCTCTCGCTGTGCGGGGCCGGCAAGGTGGCGGAGGCCTTCTTCAGGCTGGCGGACGAGCAGACGCCCTACTACCGGGAGGTGTTCCGGAGGCTTCCGGGGCAGCGGCGGCTCATCCTCGATACGATCCTCGCCGCAGAGACCCCGCTCACCCCGAAAGACGTCGCAGAGCGCGCCCGGCTGAACCTCGCGACGGTGAACGCTCAGGTCCGGAGGCTGGAGGCCGACGGCTACGTCGTCTCCCGCCCGATGAAGAAGAGGACGACCTACGAGGCCCGGGATCGGCTTTTTGCGCTGTGGCGGGCGATGCGGGAGCCGGCCGGCCGTGCCCGGGTATTTGCCCTCATCGGGTTCCTGGAGGCCTGGTATGGGCAGCCGGCTCCCGCCGATACACGATACCGGGGGGCGCCGGGCGTCATGGAAGGCGAAGCCCTGCCGGACCGGACCACGGCCGGGAGGCGGGAGGATGCACTGGCGGCATTAAAGGGGGCTGAAGGAGAGCCCGACGACCCGGGCCGGTTCGTGCACCTCGCGCTCGATCTGGCGGGGGAGGAGTTGCTGGCCGGGAACCGGACAAATGGCCTCTCCCTGATCCGGGCGGCGTATGGGCACGCGGGCCGCCTGGACCCGGCAACGGCACGGGGGATGACGGCAGGGTTCCTGAAGCGGCTCGTAAGGAAGGGGGAGGTCTCCGCGGTCGGGAGCGCCGTTCGCGAGATCATCGCGTCCGGGGGTGCCGGCTATGCGGGGTTCCTGAAGCCGGTCGCGGATGCCGTGGCGATCGTCGAGGCGAAGGATACGAGGCTGTATTATACGAGGCTGCAGCCGGAGGAGCGGGCGGTCGTTGCCGGGATTGTCCGGGCGATCACGGGGTCGGAGGAACTGGGGGTTTAGGGTTTGTGGAGGGGCGAACCTGACCAACTGATACTTTTTAGTGCGGTAGTATGTCTGGTTCTAGAGGAGCATTACGGCTCCCGCTTTTCTCACAGTATATCCCGCATAGATCAGTGATTCAAGAGAGACCATGAACTCCTGCGGTGCGGCGCGGGGTGACAACTGCGGTCTCGCGAAGATCATGATCCCATTACGTAATTACAAATTGAGGATATTTTGCAAATCAGGGGCACAGAATTTGTTTAAACATATGCGGAGCGGGCATTATGATCCCATTATGATCCCTTGCTGCCCTCTCTCTTTGCGTATGTCAGGGAGTAGCGCACGTTCGGTCCGGTCGATCTCCCGGTCGGTCGCGTCGTTCGTCCTGGCAAGCACCTCCTTCTCATGCGGGGCCGCCGTCGCGAGGCGTTTGTTCAGGTCGAGCATCTTCCCAACGAGGGCGACGATCCGGTCGCGGCGGGCGACGTCTGGCGGGGCAAACCGTTTTCGGGCACCAAACCACGGCAGAGGGTGATCAGGCGGCCTCATCAAGCATCTGCCTGACTGCAACCTGGAGTTCCGGAATCTTGTTCTTGACGACGTCCCACACGATCTCATTATGGATCCCGAAATATGCGTGAATGAGGATGTCTCGCATTCCTGCAATCTTTCTCCAGGAAATATCGGCATATTCACATTTCAGCGGTTCGGGAATAAGTTTCACGGCCTCGCCGATGACCATGAGGTTCCGGATCACTCCGTCCTGCACCAGGTCGTCTGCCAGAAATTCCTCGTAGCCCATTCCCCGGGTGTATCGCTCAATTCTCCCGATCGCCTCAAGGATATCGCGGAGATAGAGGTTATATTCCCGGGACATATCGAACATTCCTGAGGATATGCGGTGCGAGAGCCGGTTTTATGGCATCGCGGTCGACGAGATCGACTTTCCTCCCGAAGAGATCTTCGAGGAAGAATTTGAGGTCCATGTATGTGTCAAAGGAGCGCCCTCCTTCTTTGAACTCGATGAGGATATCGATATCGCTCTCTTCACGCTCTTCGCCCCGGGCAAACGATCCGAAGACCCCGATCCGCCGGACGCCCAAGCTCCTGATCCGTTCCCGGTGTTCTGCCAGCGCACCGAGGATGCCATCAGCCGTAAGCATGTCGTATCATACTCCTGTTACCCGCCCATCAGGATAACGCTTTTCCCCCGGGTTCCGCAGGGTTGTGCCGGGAGGCATTCATCATCCGACATGCTCTCCTCACGGCTCACCGTCGAACCGGCGGCAGTCCATCTGCGGAGCGGTTTCATCGCATCAGGCCGCCCCCTCCACAACCGCAAATGTGCAGGCGTTGTTGGATACAGGTTTCTGTGGATCGTTGGGTATTTCCCTCATTTGGCCCCTTTGGAAATGCTTTCCACAACCTCTGGGTAACACTCTGTTGCCGATAGAGGCGGGTGATGTGGATCTCACGCTCCAGAGATGATTCGTCCTCTGAGAGAAGGTTTCAACAAAACTCTCGTTTGATAAATAGAATATTGTTTACCCGTACTTCACTTGGTGAGGCTAAACAAAGAAAATGATTTATCGTACATATTCTCATTTACATATAATGGGATTCAAAGATATCAATTTTGGAAAGACCGCTGCAGAAAAAGAATCACAGTATTTAGACAAGGTTTTCTTGGATATTGATAATTGCATTAACCAGTTAATTGATGGCGATAAATTTTTCATTATTGGCCCTAAGGGATCTGGAAAATCAGCTATTGGGATAATGTTGGAACAAATGGCGAAACGGGATGAAAAACTGTTTGTGAAAAGGCATTATCTGAGATCATTCCCCTATAACCAGTTTTCAGAATTACTTCCAAAATCTGAATCCCCTGAATCCCGATATCCATTGAACTGGGAATTTTTACTCTTGATGGGTAGCGTAACGAAAGTTCTGTAAAATTGAATTGGCCCTGGATCCAACCTAGATTTGGACAAAGGAGAAACAGGGCCATGGATCCCTTAGCGTTAATC